>NZ_JAFCLX010000040.1:0-66888 GCF_018130205.1 Bradyrhizobium sp. AUGA SZCCT0222 | reverse complement strand
CAAATCAGGTGCATATATTCGGCCATCCCGTCCTACTCAGAAGGGCGTCGGCCGTCGTCACGGACGTTGGACGGGTTGCGGTGGACGCTGGTTTACGCCTCGACGACGGCGTGGATAAGCGTACGGCAAAACCGTGTGGTCCTGGCGCCCGTTGCAGGCGTCAAGCTGTCGGAGAAGCGCAAGCGGGAACGGCAGCGACGGAGTCAACCAAGAACTCGTCTCCGGGGAGAGCACGGCATAAGCCGTAAAGCCATTGCGCAGGGAAGGCCGGGTGTTCTCCGCTGCCCTGTATGCTCGTGTGCACTTTGTTTTGTGCAAACCGCACGCGAGACCGCGGGTGCAGCGCGCACCCGGTCTTCCCTGCGCCCTCTCATTTTGGGGGCACGGAACTTCTGGCAAAGCTCGGGCGCAATGCGTCGCGAGAAGGTGAAAGTGCATCCACTCGTCATTGCGAGCGCAGCGAAGCAATCCATTCTATCCCGGTGTTTAGGTATGGATTGCTTCGCTGCGCTCGCAATGACGTGGAGAGGGCGCGCCCACCCCAGTGAACCCAAACGTCCGGGGAGGAGGGGTTAGGCCGGGACGCCCTCGGGAACTCCGGTTCCAGCCCCCGTAACCGCCCGTCCTGCCTTGATTTCCGGCAGTCAAATTCTCCTTTGGTAACCTCGCATTAACTAAGATTAGCGTCTGGTTAGGGACGTAAAGACGCGCGGATAGCCCTCGTTTTGACACGTTGGCAGGGGAAGCAGGACCCGGCTTTGGACGGGCCCCCCATGCGACACCAATGAGGCTCTCGCGCTGGCGCATTTTTCGCCGCGCCCGATGCGCGGCTGTGGAACGGGCAGCCAGTCGCTCCCGGAGGAATTTGGGAAGGAGCATGATCCGGAAAAGTGGGACCCGGTTTTCCGAAAAGATCATGCTCCAAACAAGAGACAGAGCATGATCCGGAAAAGTGGGACCCGGTTTTCCGAAAAGGTCATGCTCCAACAAGAGATAGAGCATGATCCGGAAACGTCGAAACGGTTTTCCGAAGAGGATCGTGCGCAAACGAGAGCATTGAGAGGATATGATCTGGTGATCCGGAGATTCCTGCAGTTCGTGACGCTGGCCTGCCTTCTGGCAACGGCTTCGTCCGCCAGCGCCCAACAGGTCGAAACGCAATCGCTGTCGCTGGCCGCGTCAGACGTGTCGCTGATCGCGCTGTTCCTGCAGGCGCACTGGGTCGTCAAATCAGTGATGATGGGGCTGCTCGCCTGCTCGGTCTGGGTCTGGGCGATCGCCATCGACAAGATCTTTCTCTATGCGCGCACCAAGCGCGCGATGGACCGTTTCGAACAGGCGTTCTGGTCCGGGCAATCGATCGAGGAGCTTTACCGTTCGCTCTCCGCCAAGCCGACGCAATCCATGGCAGCGTGCTTTGTCGCGGCGATGCGCGAATGGAAACGTTCGTTCGAGAGCCAGACGCGGTCCTTTGCCGGCCTGCAGATGCGGATCGAGAAGGTGATGAACGTCTCCATCGCCCGTGAAGTCGAGCGGCTGGAACGGCGGCTCCTGGTGCTGGCCACGGTCGGCTCGGCCGGGCCGTTCGTCGGCCTGTTCGGAACCGTCTGGGGCATCATGTCGAGCTTCCAGTCGATCGCGGCCTCGAAGAACACCTCGCTGGCGGTGGTGGCGCCTGGTATCGCGGAGGCGCTGTTTGCCACCGCGATCGGCCTTATCGCTGCCATTCCGGCGACTATTTTCTACAATAAGTTCATTTCCGAGGTGAACCGGCAGGCCCAGCGGCTGGAGGGGTTCGCCGACGAATTTTCAGCGATCCTGTCGCGCCAGATCGACGAGCGGGCATGATCCCGAAAAGTGCAAACCGGTTTTCGGACCAGATCATGCCCTGGATAAACGGCGTGAGGAGCGGTCAATCGTGAGCATTGTGGGCATTCGATCATGGCGATGAACATGGCAGGTTCGGCAGGTGGCGGTGGACGCCGCGGCCGGCGACGCGCCGCCGTGATGGCGGAGATCAACGTCACGCCGATGGTGGACGTGATGCTGGTGCTCTTGATCATCTTCATGGTGGCCGCCCCCTTGATGACCTCGACCATCGATATCGATTTGCCGATCGCAAGCGGCGGCAAGTCGCTGGCGTCGAACGCCCCGCCATTGACGCTGTCGGTCAAGCGCACCGGCGGCGCCTGCAACTCGAATGTCGAATTATATCTGGGGGATACGTTGATCCCGGCCGCCGACTTGTTGCCCAAAATCAAGGCTATAAGGGAAACCCGGTCGGAGGCCGAGAGCGTGGTCTATCTGCGCGGCGATAAAGACGTCTGTTACACAGATATGATGAAATTGTTGGGTTATATTCGGACCGCGGGGTTCAAGGCGAACATCGTGATCGTCCCCGAGCAGGGCTCGTGAGCGCCAGCGTTTTCGCACGGGGTGGAAGTTGAAGTGCGCGAGCGGAGCGGAAAACGTACGTGAGCGGAGCGGAAAGACTTAAGTGAAGCTCAAGATCGACAAGACACTGGCTGCGTCGGTCGCCCTGCACGTCCTCGTGCTGGGGTACGGACTGGTGTCGTTCTCGACCAAGGCTTACGAAATGACGCCGGAGGAATCGGTCGCCGTCGATGTCATTTCGCCCGACCAGCTCGCCAAGGTCATGGCCGGGACCAAGACCGGCAAGAAGGAAAATCCGAAGCCGCTGGTGGACAAGGTTGCCGAGGCCAAGCCGCTCGAAGACGCGGTCGGCAAGGTGACCGAGAAGGCGCCTGTGATCACCGAAATGGCGCCGCCCAAGGCGGAAGAGAAGCCGGTCGAGAAAAAGCCGGACCCGCCGAAGGTTGCCGAGAAGGCGAAGGAAGAGCCGAAGCCGGACAAGAAGCCCGATCCGCCCAAGGTCGATCCGATCGCGGAAGAGATGATGAAGGCGAACGCAGAGGCGGAAGCAAAGGCCAAGGCTGAGGCGAGGGCAAAAGCCAAGGCGGAAGCGAAGGCAAAGGCCGAGGCAAAAGCCAAGGCCGAAGCCGAGGCGAAAGCCAAAGCGGACGCGAAGCCCAGGACGGAAGATCCGTTGGTCAGTATCGCGGCGCTGCTCGACAAGCGGGACCCGTCGCGAAAGGCAGCCACCGGCGACACCTTGAATTCGAATGCCGCCCTGGGCACCGCCAAGGGCACTGCCGCAGACAACTCCGCGACCTGGGGATCGATGTTCAAGCAGCAGGTCGAGAGATGCTGGAAGAAACCCTATGGCGGCATCGAGTCGCAGAAGCCGGAAGCGGCGTTTGCGATCCGCCTGAAGCGCGACGGTACGCTCGAGGGAATGCCGGTTCCGGAAGGAACGCCGGGAACGCCGTATTTGCGCGTCTATCAGGAGAGCGCGTTGCGCGCGATCATCGAATGCCAGCCGTACAAGCTGCCTGCGGCGTTTTTCGAGGAATGGAAATATTTTGCGCCGGTGTTCACCGAACAGAAGACCTGAAGCTTTTGTAATTTGGTGGTCACCTCCCGGCAATCACGGATATGAGCAAAGTCGAAGCGATGACTGACAAAGATGGATTGCCGAACATGCTGTTTCGCCCGAGCCGCCGGCAGATCATTACGGGAATGGCGTCAGCTGGCCTGCTGATAAGCGGCCAGCGTGCCTTCGGCCAGGCGCCGAAACGCATCATTGTGCCCGAGGGCGAATTCACGCCGCTCCCCATCGCGATCCCGAATTTCGCTGCCGGCACGCCGGCAGACGCCGAGGTCGGCGTCGGCGTCACGCAGGTCGTCACCAACAACCTGAAGCGCAGCGGTCTGTTCGCGCCGATCGATCAGGCTGCCTACCTCGAAAAGACCATCAACATCGACGCGGCGCCGAACTTCCAGAGCTGGAAGACCATCAACGCGCAGGCGCTGGTGACCGGCCGCATGACGCGGCAGGGCGACGGCCGTCTCAAGGCCGAATTCCGGCTCTGGGACGTCAACACCGGCCAGCAGCTCACCGGCCAGCAATATTTCACTTCGCCGGAATACTGGCGGCGGATCGCCCACATCATCTCCGACCAGATCTACGAGCGCCTGACCGGCGAAAAAGGCTATTTCGACAGCCGCGTGGTGTTCGTCGACGAGAGCGGCTCCAAGGAACGCCGCGTCAAGCGGCTGGCCTTGATGGATCAGGACGGCGCCAATGTGAAATATCTGACGCGCGGCGCCGACCTGGTGCTGACGCCGCGGTTTTCGCCGTCGACCCAGGAAATCACCTATATGGAGTTCGGGCAGGGCGACCCGCGCGTCTATCTGTTCAACATCGAGACCGGGCAGCGCGAGATCGTCGGCAACTTCCCGGGTATGTCGTTCTCACCGCGCTTCTCGCCGGACGGCCAGCGCGTCATCATGAGCCTGCAGCAGGGCGGCAATTCGAATCTGTTCGTGATGGACCTGCGCTCGAAATCGACCACGCGCCTGACCGACACGCCGGCGATCGACACCTCGCCGTCCTATTCGCCGGACGGCGCCCGCATCTGCTTTGAGTCCGATCGCGGCGGCAAGCCGCAGATCTATGTGATGCCGGCGACCGGTGGTGGGGCGCAGCGCATTTCGTTCCAGGAGGGCAGCTATTCGACGCCGGTGTGGTCGCCGCGCGGCGACTACATCGCCTTCACCAAGCAGGGCGGTGGTCAATTCGCGATCGGCATCATGAAGCCGGACGGTTCGGGCGAACGCATTCTCACCTCGGGCTTCCATAACGAAGGCCCGACCTTTGCGCCGAACGGCCGGGTGCTGATGTTCTTCCGCGAGCCCGGCGGCAACAGCGGCCCTTCATTGTTCACAGTCGACATCTCCGGGCGCAATGAGTTGCGGGTTCCGACCCCCGGCTTCGCCTCCGATCCGGCATGGTCTCCGCTGTTGTCCTGAGCGTTCCATGGGTTAGGGCGTTAATCGGCAAACATTGCCTAGCATGCTGATTTATCAGGCAGATTTCTACAGCAGGAAACGAAAAGCAACGTCTTGGTAACGATGTTCGCTCAGAAAGACTTCATCTGCAAAGGGTACAACGTCTAATCCAAAGGACGTGCGCCCGAAAATGCAGCTTGCCAAACAGAGCGGAGAGCCGGATCAAAAAACGTCGCCATATCTTCGCGCGGCGCTGATCGATTCGCTGTTCGAGACTTCCGCTCCGATGCTGACGGGCCTCGCCTTCGGCGCCGGCGCCGCAGCGATGACCGCGCTGAAGACGGGCTCAACGCTGATCTGGGCGTGTGTCGCGCTGCTCGTCTTCGCTGGCGTCGTCCGCGCATTCATCGTGCAGCGGTACCACGCGCGCAAATCGACCCCGACTGTTGAGGAAGCTGCGCGCTGGAAGAGGTATCATCAGATCGGCGCGATGATCCAAGCCACCGCGCTCGGCACATGGTGCTCCACGACGCTGCTGTTCACTGATGATGCCGTGGCTCATATGATCTGCCTGTCCACCACCACCGGGACCTTGGCGTTAGGTGCGGGCAGGGCCTATGGACGGCAGTGGGTATTCCAGCTGCAGGCCGCACTCATCTACGGTCCAACCGTGATCGCGCTGGCGTTGCGTGGTGCCCCCTATTACATGGCGATGTCAGTCGTGTGCACCGCGTTCCTCGTAGCGGTGCTGCAGATCTCGGCCAATCTGCACCGAATTTTCATGCAGGCGCTGGTGGCGCGCGAGCGCGAGGCGGCGCTGGCCGGCCAGTTCGATACTGCATTGAACAACATGCCGCACGGGCTCTGCATGTTCGGCGCCGACGGCCGCCTGGCCGTGATGAACCACCGGTTCAGCAACATGATGCAGCTGTCCGACGATTCCGTGCAGGGCGGCGTCAGTGCGGCCGACATCATCGCTGCCTGCGTCGCCTCCGGTTCGATTTCGAACGCGAGCGGCAGCATGATCCTGTCGGAAATCGAGAGTTCGCAGGCGCGGGACATGATCACGACCGATCCCGACGCCACGCGCAACCGGTCGCTGTCATGGACGTTCCAGCCGATGGCGGGCGGAGGCGCGGTCGTCTTGCTCGAAGACATCACCGAGCGGCGCGACGCGGAAGCCAAGATCAGCCATCTTGCGCGTTACGACGAACTCACCGAGCTTCCCAACCGGGTCAATTTCCGCGACGAGATCGGGCGCCTGCTGGCGATACAGCAGGGCGCCGACAGGTTGTCGGCGCTGCTGTTCGTCGACCTCGATCAGTTCAAGCAGGTCAACGACACGCTGGGCCATCCCTGCGGCGACCAGTTGCTGTGCGCGGTCGCCGGGCGGTTGCGCGAGATGTTGCGGCCCGAGGACTTCGTGGCGCGGTTCGGCGGCGACGAATTCGTCGTGTTCCAGCAGGACATTCACTCCCACGAGGACGCGGCGGGTCTCGCCCGGCGCATCGTCGACCGGCTCAGCGAGCGCTACAAGATCGACAATCATCTGGTCGAGATCGGCGCCAGCGTCGGCATCGCCATGACCTCTCTCGGCGTCAGCGCCGACACGCTGCTCAAGAACGCCGACATGGCGCTGTACCGCGCCAAGGCGGACGGCCGTGGCACCTTCTGCTTCTTCCGCGACGAGATGGCGCAAACCGTCGAAGCGCGCCGCATCCTGGAACTCGACCTGCGCAAGGCGCTGGCGAACGAGGAGTTCGAGCTGTTCTATCAGCCGCTGGTCAATATCAAGTCCGGCAAGATCTCGACCTGCGAGGCGCTGCTGCGCTGGAATCATCCGGTCCGCGGCACGGTGTCGCCGATCGATATCATTCCCGTCGCCGAGGATATGGGCCTGATCGTCGATCTCGGCCGCTGGATTCTGCGCAAGGCCTGCATGGAATGCATGAAGTGGCCCGAGGCCGTCAGCGTCGCCGTCAACTTCTCGCCGCAGCAATTCCATCAGCGCGACGTGCTCAGCGAAGTTCGCTACGCGCTCGAAGTCTCCGGCCTGCCGGCGGACCGTCTCGAAATCGAGATCACCGAATCCTCGCTGCTGCGCAACACGCAGCTGACGCACGACGTGCTGTCGCAGCTGCATTCGCTCGGCGTGCGGATCTCGCTGGATGACTTCGGCACCGGCTATTCCAGCCTGAGCTATCTTCACAACTTCCCATTGCAGAAGGTGAAGATCGACCGCTCCTTCCTCGAAGGCATCGATACTGATCGTCCGTTGACGTTGCTGCGCGGCGTGGCGCGGTTGTCGGCCGATCTCGGCATGTCGGTCGTGGTCGAGGGCATCGAGACCAACCAGCAACTGGAACTGGTCAGTGCCGATGGCGCGGTGACCGAGGCGCAGGGCTATCTGTTCAGCCGGCCGGTTCCAGCGGCGCGGATCCGCCAGCTGCTGAACGCCTCCCACGGCCGCCGTTCGCCGGACGAGCCGCTGGTTGTGGTTCCATCGCGCTCAATCGCCTGACACAACCTCCGTAGTCTCCTGACACAACCTCCGTAATCTTACGGGTTCAAATGCGCGTGCAGTCGGCCGCAAGGTTAACCCTAACGTCTCGATAGCTTTGCAATTTTGTTAAGGAGCTGTTAAGCTTTCGCACTCGCACAAGTTGTTCGGAAGTTGAAGTGATGGAGTATCAGATGAAGTCCAGATCCGAACCGCGCACGTCGCTCTTTGTGCCGGAGTCGGGACTGTCTGATCGCGTCGACTACCGGCTCATGGAAACTCCCGAGGAAAAAGATTCCATCTATTTGATGCGTTACAAAGCCTATCTGCATGGCGGAGTAACCGCGCCGTCGGAGTCTCAGCGCGTCAGCGATCATTACGACGATGCGCCCAACGCCTGGATGTTCGGAATCTACATTGACGGAGAACTCTGCAGTTCGCTCCGCCTCAACGTCGTGACGTCAGAATGTCGGATTTCCGGTTCGGTCGATTTGTTCGGCGATGTTCTTCACCCGCGCATCGATCATGGCGAAGTCTTCATCGATCCGCTTCGTCTTGCTGCGCTCCCCGAAAAAGCCAGGCAGTTCCCTGAGATCCCGTATCTGACGGTACGGCTGGCCTATATGGCATGCGAGCATTTCAACGCCGATTTCGGGCTCGCGCTCGTTCGTGCGGAGCACCAGGCGTTCTATCGCCGGGTCTTCATGTCCGAGGTCATCGCCGACCCGCGTTCGTTTCCGGGATTCTTGCCAAAGGTGGCATTGATGGCGTCCGATTACCGGGCCGTGCGGGAACGCGTCATGACCCGTTTTCCCATCATGCGCTCAAGTGCTTTCGAGCGGCGGATGCTGTTCCAGCGCGCCGGCGAGCGCCAATTCTCCCCGCAGGGTGGCGTCACCTCGTTCGAGAGCGCCTCGATCGTTCCAAACGCCTGATCCGCCGGACTTCGCGGCTGATCGGGCCCCCGCTGCCGGGCCCCGGCCCGCCGCCTGACGTGTCCTCAGCCCGGTACTGTCCGCGATGCCGACGCCAAAAGGGCGATTTCGGCCCCGCCTGCGCTTGCGTTCACCGTCGCGCCACATTTACAAACCATTAACCATCGTGGGCGCTTTTCACGGTTTGTCGGCATTTGATCGGGTCTGGCAAGGTTCCATCAAGGTTGACGGAACGTTCGCTTAACCATCGCCCTGTAGACCGGATAACAGTCGGAAAACGTGAGCGCGGAGGCTCCGGAATGAAACATCAGATGCGCATCCTCCAGGGATTGAAACTGGCCGCGATACTCGCGGTGGCCCTGTCGATGGGCGCTTGCGCCAACAAGAACGTCGGCGCCGAGGGGGCGATGGCGAGTGCGGCGACCCCGGGCAGCCAGCAGGACTTCGTGGTCAATGTCGGCGACCGCGTGTTCTTCGAGAGCGACCAGACCGAGCTCAGCCCGCAGGCGATCGCGACCCTGGAAAAGCAGGCGCAGTGGCTGCAGACCTACAACCGCTATTCCTTCACCATCGAAGGCCATGCGGACGAGCGCGGCACCCGCGAATACAACATCGCGCTCGGTGCACGGCGCGCCCAGTCGGTACGGAGCTATCTCGCCTCGCGCGGCGTCGATCCGAACCGCATGCGCACGATCTCCTACGGCAAGGAACGCCCGGTCGCCGTGTGTAACGACATCTCCTGCTGGTCGCAGAACCGCCGCGCGGTCACGGTGCTGAACGCCGGCGCCTGAGACTTCGCGTCTTCCCAGAGTTTCGAACCGGCGCCTTCGGGCGCCGGTTTCATTTTGGTCTCATGATGAAGCCGCGAATGACGGCCAGCGTCCGCTCCGTCGCCAGTTTCGCGCCTTCGACGCCGAAGAATAGGCCGCACCCCGTTCACGGGTGCGTGCATGGGCCTGACCCCTTCCGCTGATGAACGGCCCCGCCGACCAAGCCGCTTGCTTGTTTTGATGCTGATACTAAACCATACCGAAATCCGGCTTCCGGATTCGGAAACGCCAGTCACAATTCTGGCGTACTCCCTCTCTCAATGTGTTCGGCTTTCGATGTCACGCCGAATTTTCGTCGTCAGGGCAAAATGTCATTCAGGTTTCTCAATGCGATCAGCGCCGCGGCGATTGCCGCGATGCTCTCCTTGTCTTCGCAGGCCTCCTTCGCACAGGTATCGTTCCCGTGGTCCTCTTCTCCGCAAAGCTCCCCGCCGGTCCAGGCGCAATCCGACGACGCGGATATGCGGATCCAGCGGCTCGAGAACCAGCTGCGGCAGCTCACCGGCCAGAACGAGGAACTGCAATATCGTAACCGCCAGCTCGAGGAGCGCCTGCGGCAGCTTGGTGGCGGTGCGGCGGTAGCGCCTGCCGGTCAGCCCCCGGCGGCCCAGCCCAGCGTGGCCGCGGTGCCGCCCCCGGTCCAGGCCTATCCGCCCGCCCGGCAACCCCAGGCGCAGCAAGGCTATCCGCAGGGACAGCCGTCCTATGAGCAGCCGCAGATCGCGGCACCGCCGCCGATCATGCAGGAGCAGGCAGCAGCACCGGCGACCGGCCGCCGCCGCGGCGACGCCTTCGACCCCAACCAGAATCCGAGCGCCCCCGGCGCGCCGCGCGCGCTCGGTGGCGGTCAGTTGCCGGTTGCCAACGACGCGCCGGTCGGGGCTCCCGGCGGCCGCGGACGGGGCGAGCCGCTCGACCTCGGCGCGACCAGCCCGCGCGATCCCGGCGGCGCGCCGCCGCCCGTGCGTGCGCCCGGCGCCAGCGCCGCGCTGACGACGCTGCCGCCTTCGGCCACGCCCAAGGACGAGTTCGATCTCGGCATCGGTTACATGCAGCGCAAGGATTATGCGCTCGCCGAAGAAACCATGAAAAATTTCGCGCAGAAATATCCGAGCGATCCCCTGATCGCGGATTCGCAATATTGGCTTGGCGAAAGCTTCTTCCAGCGCCAGCAATATCGCGATGCCGCGGAAGCCTTTCTCGGCGTCACCACCAAGTTCGACAAGTCCGCAAAGGCGCCGGACTCGCTGCTGCGGCTCGGCCAGTCGCTGGCGGCGCTGAAGGAGAAGGAAGCGGCCTGCGCCGCGCTTGGCGAAGTGACGCGGAAATATCCGCGCGCCTCGGCCGGCGTGAAGGCCGCCGTGGACCGCGAGCAGAAGCGGGTGAAGTGCTGAGGTGAGTTCCAATCATCGGATTGCGTCCGGCCGCGCCACGCTGGCCGCGGAAGTCGTCGGCAGCGGCGACCCTGTCGTCTTTCTGCACGCCGCCGTCTGCGATAGCCGCATGTGGCGCGCGCAACTGGATGGCGTCGGCGCTACCCATAAGGCTATCGCCTACGATCAGCGGGGCTTTGGCCAGACCCGCGCCGAAAAGCAGGACTATTCTGCAGTCGCGGATTTGATGGCGGTGATTGACGCCATGGGGAACGGCACGCCGGCGATCCTCGTAGGATGCTCGCGCGGCGGCGGAATCGCGATCGACGCGGCCCTTCGGCACCCATCAGATGTCCGCGCCCTCGTTCTCATCGCGCCCAACGTGACCGGCGCGCCCGAGCCGATCTATCCGCCGGAAATCAAGGGTGTGATGGCTGAGCTGCAGGAAGCCCAAGCGGTCGGAGATTTGGATCGGGTGAACGCGATCAAAGCTCGCCTTTGGTTGGACGGTCCGCTGGCGCCCGAGGGTCGTGTCACGGGCGAGGCTCGCCGGCTGTTCCACGACATGCACGCCATTGCGCTGCGGTCGCCGCCGACCGGGTCCAACCTTGATGTCGCGCCCGCCTTCCATCGTCTGGACGAGATATCGGCGCCATCGCTTGTGATCTGGGGTGACCTCGACTTTCCCTTCGTTCAAGACCGGTGCCGTCATGTTGCAACTACGATGCCGAACGGGTCGCGTCATGAGTTGGCCGGCGTCGCCCATCTGCCGAGCCTGGAGCGACCGGCGCACATCACGGGCTTGCTCACAGAGTTCATCAACCGCTGCTCCGGCCGTCGAGGATAGGCCATCCCGCATCAAGTGCGGGACAGCCCTCGCTTGAAAACGCTATGGTCGGCTCATGGCAGAGGACGACCATTGCGCGATCACGGCGAGCCAGGCGAAACTTCTGTTCGCCGACTGGAAGGCTGCGCCCGCGATCGTGCTCGCCGTTTCCGGCGGACCTGATTCCATCGCCCTGATGTGGCTCGCCGCGCGCTGGCGCCATGCCCTGACGCGCGGGCCGCGATTGATCGCGGTGACCGTCGATCACGGCTTGCGGGATGAAGCCGCGCGCGAGGCGCGTGAAGTCAAAAAGCTCGCCAGGCATCTCGATCTGCCCCATCGCACGCTGCGCTGGCATGGCGCCAAGCCGAACACGGGCGTGCCGGCCGCGGCGCGGGCGGCGCGCTATCGCCTGCTGGCGCAGGCCGCGCGCGCTGGTGGCGCGACCCATATCCTCACCGCGCATACCCGCGATGACCAGGCCGAGACATTGTTGATGCGGATGCTGCGTGGCAGCGGCATCGCCGGTCTGGCGGCGATGGCGCGGCAATCGGAACGCGACGGCGTGTGGCTGGCGCGGCCGTTGCTGGATGTCCCGAAATCGCAACTGATCGCGACATTGAACAAGGCCAGGATCGCCTTCGCCGATGATCCGACCAACCGCGACGTCAATTACACGCGGCCTCGTTTGCGGGCGCTGATGCCGGCGCTGGCGGAAGAGGGCGGCGATGCCAGAATCCTGGCGCGGCTGGCGTCGCGGCTGGCGCGGGCCAATGCCGCGCTGGAAGTGCTGGTCGATGGCGCCGAGCGCTATCTGGCGCTGAGGGACCGCCATGACGCCGCGCGTTTTGGCTTCGATGCGTCAGCCTTTGCGGGTCTGCCTGAGGAAATCCGGCTTCGGCTGCTGATGCGGGCCATCGACCGCGTCGGTCACGAGGGGCCTGCGGAACTCGGCAAGGTCGAGGCCCTGCTGACGGTGCTGGATCGGGCGGTATCGGAAGGCCAGCCGAGGTTGAAACAGACCCTCGCGGGCGCCGCAATCAGCCTGATTGGAGGTCGAATTCACGTCGAGCCGGCTCCCCCGCGTCGTCGCAGGCCGGGATGAGAGGCAAGCCCAAGCCTCGATATCCCGTCATAAACCGGCGGGGAGTCTTAACCACCCCCGAAAAACGCTGATTCTTACGCCATTATTTGACCGGGAATCGCGCTAGGATGCGTTAAATAGTCCTGCGTGGTTCCCTTGGCATCGACCCAGGCGCCACCTAGATTGTAAGCAGTGCTCCGGGGGTTTCTCACCTGACGACCCAAGGTTTACTGCCCAAGGACATAAGGCCGCGATCCGCGCGGCCACGAAGGAAGATCGATGAACGCCAATCTGCGCAATTTCGCCCTCTGGGTCATCATTGTTTTGTTGCTGTTGGCACTGTTCACGCTTTTCCAGAATCCGGGTCAGCGCGCGTCCTCGCAGGACATCACGTTTTCGCAGTTCGTAAGCGAGGTCGAAAAGAACACCGTCCGCGACGTCGTGATCCAGGGGCCGGAAATCCACGGCACCTTCACCAACGGCTCCAGCTTCCAGACCTACTCGCCGAACGATCCGTCGCTGGTCAAGCGCCTGGTTGATGCCAAGGTGAACGTCAGCGCGAAGCCGCCCGGCGACAACGTGCCGTGGTTCGTGTCGCTGCTGGTCTCCTGGCTGCCCTTTATCGCGCTGATCGGCGTGTGGATATTCCTGTCGCGCCAGATGCAGGGCGGCGCCGGCAAGGCGATGGGCTTCGGCAAGTCGCGCGCCAAGATGCTGACCGAGGCGCATGGCCGGGTCACCTTCGAGGACGTCGCGGGCGTCGACGAAGCCAAGCAGGATTTGCAGGAAATCGTCGAATTCCTGCGCGACCCCGGCAAATTCCAGCGCCTCGGCGGACGGATTCCGCGCGGCGTGCTCCTGGTCGGCCCTCCCGGCACCGGCAAGACGCTGATCGCGCGTGCGGTCGCGGGCGAAGCCAACGTGCCATTCTTCACGATCTCGGGCTCCGACTTCGTTGAAATGTTCGTCGGCGTCGGCGCCAGCCGCGTCCGCGACATGTTCGAACAGGCCAAGAAGAACGCGCCCTGCATCATCTTCATCGACGAAATCGACGCGGTCGGCCGCCATCGTGGTGCCGGTCTCGGCGGCGGTAATGACGAGCGCGAACAGACCCTCAACCAGTTGCTGGTCGAGATGGACGGCTTCGAGGCCAATGAAGGCGTGATCCTGATCGCGGCGACCAACCGTCCCGACGTGCTCGATCCCGCGCTGCTGCGCCCGGGCCGTTTCGACCGCCAGGTCGTGGTGCCGAACCCGGATGTCGTCGGCCGCGAGCAGATCCTCAAGGTCCACGTCCGCAAGGTGCCGCTGGCGCCGGATATCAACCTCAAGACCATCGCGCGCGGCACGCCGGGCTTCTCCGGCGCCGACCTGATGAACCTCGTCAACGAAGCCGCCTTGACCGCCGCCCGCCGCAACAAGCGCATGGTGACCCAGGCCGAGTTCGAGGAAGCAAAAGACAAGGTGATGATGGGCGCCGAGCGCAAGTCGCTCGTCATGACCGAGGAAGAGAAATTGCTGACGGCCTATCACGAAGGCGGTCACGCCATCGTCGGCCTCAACGTCGTCGCCACCGATCCGATCCACAAGGCCACGATCATCCCGCGCGGCCGTGCGCTCGGCATGGTGATGCAGCTGCCCGAGCGTGACAAGCTGTCGATGTCGCTCGAGCAGATGACGTCGCGGCTCGCGATCATGATGGGCGGCCGGGTTGCCGAAGAGCTGATCTTCGGCCGCGAAAAAGTCACCTCGGGTGCGTCATCCGACATCGAGCAGGCCACGCGCCTGGCGCGCATGATGGTGACGCGCTGGGGCCTGTCCGAGGCGCTCGGCACCGTGTCCTATGGCGAGAATCAGGACGAGGTTTTCCTCGGCATGTCGGTGTCGCGCACCCAGAACGCATCGGAGGCAACGGTTCAGAAGATCGATACCGAGATCCGACGTTTCGTCGAAGACGGCTACAACGAAGCGACGCGCATCCTCACCGAAAAGCGCGCCGACCTCGAAGCGCTTGCCAAGGGCCTGCTCGAGTTCGAGACGCTTTCCGGCGATGAGATCATCGACCTGCTCAACGGCAAGAAGCCGAACCGCGAGTCAGTGCTTGAGCCGACCACGCCGCGCGCGTCCGCTGTGCCGCCCGCCGGCAAGTCGCGCCCGCGCCCCGATCCGGATCCCGGCCTGGAGCCGCAACCGCAGGCCTAAGTGGGTTTGCACCTGGAATAGAAAACGCGGCGGTGACGCCGCGTTTTTTTATGGTGGCGTCCTGGTCCGGCGCCATGAGGATCAACGGCAAGACGTGGGAGCGGCTTGGTAAGCTGCCGACGGGGACTTGACACTCCGTCATTCCGGGGCGCGCGTCCTCGCGCGAACCCGGAATCTCGAGTTTCCCCGATGTGCAATTGCACATCTGAGGTTCGACGCTTCGCGTCGTCCCGGAATGACTACCGGGTCGGCTCCCCGCACTCCCGCAACAGTTTTCGCAGCGCGTGGATCGGCGGAAATACTTCCCTGTTCCAGTCGGCGCCTTGCGCGTCATGGGCGGCCTGTTCCATTTCGACGATGTCGCAATCCTCCGAAAAGACCCGGTTGGTGAACCAGGCCAGCACCGGCCAGCCGAGATCGAGGATGCCGGGAATTCTGGGCTTGCGCACCGACAGCACCACGAAGGTCCGGTTACGGCGCTGCGCGGCATCGATGGGCGTGTAGCCGAGCCATACGCTGAGAACCGGTGCGTCGCCCTTCGTCCACATCTGCAGGGTCTGGTAGGGATATTCGGTGCGCACCGTCATCAGGTCGCGCGCCGTGCCGGCACGGCCGCGCAGGCCGCCGACGATGACGGCCTCGCCAAGGGGCGGGTTCTCGCCAGGCCGGGCAAAACTGTAATCGACTTCCATCCAGCGTTCGCCGGCGCGGCTGCCGAGATAGCGCGGCACGACTTTTCCGGTGGTGCGCCGGTGCAGGAACTGATGGTTCATGTCCATCAAATTCTCATGCATGAAAGTGTAGTGGCAGGCGACGAGCTTGCCGAACCGCCGTGTCTTGTAGGCGTTATCAGCGGCTGCGCCGATCTGCGGCAAGGGGGCGGCGGCAGGCCCTGTGCCGGGCCATACGAAGATCAACCCGTCGCGTTCGAAGCAGGGATAACGGCGGACGCCGTTCGGCCTCTTGCCCTTGCCGAGATAGGGGACGTCGACGCAGTCGCCCGACGCGTCGTAGCGCCAGCCGTGATAGACGCAGCGTAGGGTGCAGCCATCGACCGTTCCCTTCGACAGCGGCACCTGGCGGTGCGCGCAGCGATCTTCAAGCGCGAAGATCGCGCCCTCCCTCGGGCGCACCAGCACGATCGGTTCGCCCGCAAACCGCGCCGCGAAAGTCTGGCCGGACTTCACCTCGTGCGACCATGCGACCGGATACCAGTGATCCGGATTAGCGCCAACCTTGCGAAGATCGACAGAACCTTCCGACCAGGCATTATCAGGCCTCACCGTCATCGCGTCGTTACACCTTTGCCAGCGGTCCGAGATGCAGCGCCATGATCTGTTCCGGCGTCTCGGTGACCTCGATGCGCTGGCCGTCGCCGCCGACGAAGGCGAGCACGGTGCGCTCGCCGTCGCGCCACATGCTGCCGACCAGCGCGATATTGATGTGGGTGGCCTGTCCCGTCTCGCACCTCGTGCATTCGATCCAGAAGCGCATGGCGTATCCTTTCAATGGTGCCGGGATGAGAGACGGGGTGGGCGTTTAAGCGAGCGCCCGCAATTCGCGCGCGGCGGCGACCATGTTGACCAGAGCGGGCCGCACCTCTTCCCATTTCCGGGTTTTCAATCCGCAATCGGGATTGATCCAGAGCTGGGCGTCGGAGAGCCGCAGCCGCGCCAGCTTGAGCAGGTCAGTCATCTCAGCGGTTTCAGGCACCCGCGGCGAATGGATGTCGTAGACGCCGGGGCCGATTTCGTTCGGATAGCGGTAGTTCCTGAAAGCGTCGAGCAGTTCCATCTTCGAGCGCGAGGTCTCGATCGAGATCACGTCGGCATCCATCGCGCCGATCGCATCGATGATGTCGTTGAACTCCGAGTAGCACATGTGGGTGTGGATCTGGGTGTCGTCGCGCACGCCCGACGAACAGATGCGGAAGGCGTCCACGGCCCAGTCGAGATAGGTCTTCCACTCCGACCGGCGCAGCGGCAGGCCCTCCCGCAGCGCCGCTTCGTCGATCTGGATCATCCCGGCACCGGCGGCTTCGAGGTCGGCGACCTCGTCACGGATCGCCAGCGCGATCTGGCGGCAGGCTTCGCTGCGCGGAATATCGTCGCGGACGAACGACCAGTTCAGAATCGTCACCGGCCCCGTCAGCATCGCCTTCATCGGCCGCTTGGTCAGCGACTGCGCATACCGCCACCACTCGACCGTCATCGGTTTCGGGCGCGACACGTCGCCGAACAGCACCGGCGGGCGGACGTAGCGCGATCCGTAGGACTGCACCCAGCCATACCCGGTGAAGGCGAAACCTTCGAGCTGCTCGCCGAAATACTGCACCATGTCGTTGCGCTCGAACTCACCATGAACAAGCACATCAAGCCCGATATTCTCCTGCCAGCGCACCGCGCGGGCGGTCTGGTTCTGCAGATAGAGTTTATAGGCGTCGTCGGTCAGCGCGCCCTTGGCGTGCGCGGCGCGGGCGTTTCGGACATCCGCGGTCTGAGGGAACGAGCCGATGGTCGTGGTCGGGAAGGCCGGCAGGTTGAAGCGGCTGTGCTGCACGCCGGCGCGGTCGGTAAACGCGCTGAGGCGGCGGCGCATCGCGCTATCGATGCCGGCGGCACGCGCCGCCACCCTGGCATCATGGATCCGCGGCGAAGCTTTGCGCGCGGCTGCGGCTTCATCGGAGGCCTTCAGGATGGCGTCGGCGTGGACGCGGCCGCGCGCCAATGCCGTTCCGAGCGCCGCCAGTTCCTCGATCTTCTGCACCGAAAACGCCAGCCAGCTCTTCACGTCAGGGTCGAGGCTGGTTTCCAGCGCGAGGTCGATCGGGACGTGCAGCAGCGAGCATGATGGCGCGAGCTGCACGCGGTCGCCGCCGAGCCTGGTGACCACAGATTCCAGCCGGTCGAGCAGCCGGCTCAGATCGGCGCGCCAGATATTGCGGCCGTCGATGATGCCGAGCGACAGCACGCGGTCCTTTGGAAAACCGGCGAGATCGTCGAGTTGCTCGGGCGCGCGCACGAGGTCGAGATGCAGGCCAGCGACAGGCAGGGCCATCGTGGTGTCGCGGTTGGCGCCGAGCCCGCCAAAGTACGTGGCCAGCATGATCTTGAGCTCAGGCACCGCCTTGGCGATTTCCGCATAGGCATAATGCAGCGCCTGCTGCGCGATGATGTCGAGATCGAGCACGAGACACGGCTCGTCGATCTGCACCCATTCCGCGCCGGCCTTGACGAGTTCGCGCAAGGTTTCGATGTAGACCGGCAGCAACCGGTCGAGCAGCGACAGCGTGTTGAACCCTGTATCCTTGCATTTGGCGAGCTTCAGGAAGGTCACGGGGCCGACCAGCACCGGGCGGGTCTGATAGCCGAGCGCCTTGGCTTCCAGATATTCCTCGATCGGCTTGCGCGAAGCTGACGTGAATACCTGATCCTTCTCCAGTTCAGGCACCATGTAGTGGTAATTGGTGTCGAACCATTTTGTCATTTCCAGCGCCGGTACGCCGTGGGCCGCGTCGTGGTGGGCGTGGCCGCAATCCGCATCATGCGCCGCGCCTTGGGCGCCGCGCGCCATCGCGAAGTAGGTGGCTAGCGGCACAGGTCCACCGTTCCAGCCGTAGCTTTTCGGAATGGCGCCGACCATCACGCAGGTGTCGAGCATCTGGTCGTAGAACGAGAAGTCGTTGGACGGGATGATGCTGACGCCAAGCTTCTTCTGGCGCGCCCAATTGGCCGCGCGCAGCCCGATGCCGGTCTCGAGCAGGGCTTTCTCGTCGGTCGTACCCGACCAGAAGCTCTCCAGCGCGAATTTCAGCTCGCGGCGCGGACCGATGCGCGGCGTGCCGAGCGAAGCGACGGGAAGTGAGGAGGTAGAATTTATAGAAGCAGTCGCATTGGAAACAGACATGGCTTAACCCCAAAAGTTGGGGGCAAAGGCCGAAGTGACACGTCTGGATTCCGGACGGTAGGGCGCGCGGAATCGCAACCGCACCACCGGGACACCCCGCCCGAGGACGTGTATGTTGTCGAGGCAGGTCTCCTGGCTCGCGGGTCAATGCTGCTGTCCGGTCTTCCCAAAACCTTTGCGGGTCTCAGTGACTTTGTTGGACAGCGGCTCGCCGCTTACAGTTGCGGGGGCAGCTCCGGCTTCACACCGGCTTCCCTCTTAGCTTCGGGAAAACCATCCCGAAGAACCACGACGGCTCCGGTTTATCGACAAGTGTGCATCCTAGTCAACGGATCATTTCGCGCTGCGGCATCCCCTCGGGGAGGATGGTCTGGACGATGGAGCGATCGAGCGCCTCGTAATCGTGCAGTTTGATGGTGTCGTAAAGTTCCGCGCGGGTCTGCATCCGCTCGATCATGTTGTGCGTTCCGCCGTCGCGCGCGATTGCGGCATAGAGTTGTTGCTGCACCTTGTTGGCGACGCGCAACGAGGATACCGGCCAGATCACCATCGCGTAACCCATCTGCTCGAACTCGGACGCGGTGAAGAATGGTGTCTTGCCGAACTCGGTCATGTTCGCAAGCAGCGGCACGCCGGCCATACGCTTGGCGAAAGCGCGAAACATCTCGGCGGTGTTGAGCGCTTCGGGGAATATCGCGTCGGCTCCGGCCTCCATGTACAATTTCGCGCGGGCAACCGCACCGTCCAGACCTTCGCTGGAAGCCGCATCCGTGCGCGCGATCACGACGAGGTCGCGGCGCGCCTTCGCGGCGGCGGCAACCTTGGCGGCCATGTCATGGGCATCGGCCAGCTTCTTGTCGTTGAGATGGCCGCATTTCTTGGGCAGCAATTGATCCTCGATGTGAACCGCACCGGCGCCGGCCTCCTCGAACACGCGCACCATGTGCATGACGTTGAGCGCTTCGCCATAACCGGTATCGCCGTCGACCAGCAGCGGCAGGCCGGCTGCGCGGGCGACCTGGCGTATGAAGAACGCAACCTCGTCGACGGTGATGATGCCAAGGTCGGGCAAGCCCATCGACGCCGTCATCGCGGCGCCCGACAGATAGAGGGCCTCAAAGCCTGCGGCCCTGGCCTGCAGCGCCGACATGCCGTTATGGGTGCCCGGCAGCCTCAGAATGCCGGGGCGCTGCAGCAGCGCGCGAAAACGGCGGCCTGCGGTCTGATGCGGGAGATCAGATGAAACGAGATAGGGCATTCATGTCTCCTTATGCGGCGCGCACGGACGAAGGCGGCAGGTCGCGCGCTTCCAGCGGGACGAAGGCGCGGTTGTCAGGACCGACATAATTGGCTGCGGGACGGATGATCTTGCTGTCGATCCGTTGTTCGATCACATGCGCCGCCCAGCCCGAGGTGCGCGAAATCACGAATAGTGGCGTGAACATCGCCGTCGGCACGCCCATCGCATGATAGGAAACCGCGCTGAACCAGTCGAGGTTGGCAAACATCCGCTTGGTCTCGGACATCACAGCCTCGATGCGGTCGGCGATCTCATACATGCGCGTACTGCCGCCATCGGCGCTGAGCTGACGGGCGACCTGCTTGATCACCTTGTTGCGGGGATCGGCGATCGTATAGACGGGATGACCGAAGCCGATCACGACTTCCCTGGCCGCGATCCGGCGGCGGATGTCAGCCTCGGCCGCATCGGGATCGGCGTAACGTTTCTGCACCTCGAACGCGACCTCATTGGCGCCGCCATGTTTCGGCCCGCGTAGCGCGCCGATGGCGCCTGTTATCGCCGAATAGATGTCGGCGCCGGTGCCGGCGATCGAGCGCGCGGTGAAGGTCGAGGCGTTGAATTCGTGCTCGGCATAGAGGTTGAGCGACGTATGCATTGCGCGCTCGTGCGAGGCGGACGGCGGCTTGCCGTGCAGCAAATGCAGGAAATGCGCACCGATGGAAGTGTCGTCGGTTTCGACCTCGATGCGGCGGCCATGATGGGCGTAATGGTGCCAGTAGAGCAGCATCGATCCGAGCGAGGCCATCAGGCGGTCGGCGATATCGCGGGCGCCAGGCGGATTGTGGTCATGGCCTTCGGGCAGCACGCAGCCGAGCGCGGAGACACCGGAGCGCATCACATCCATCGGATGCGCCGCCGCCGGCAATTGTTCCAGCGTGTTCAGTACCGCGCGCGGCAGGCCGCGCAGCGATTTCAGCTTGGCCTTGTAGTTGGCAAGCTCGCTGCGGGTCGGCAGGCTGCCATGCACCAATAGATGCGCGATCTCCTCGAATTCGCAGACACCGGCGACATCGAGAATGTCGTAGCCGCGGTAATGCAGATCGTTGCCGCTGCGGCCGACGCTGCACAGCGCGGTGTTGCCGGCGACGACGCCGGAGAGCGCGACGGATTTCTTGGGCGCAGGTTTTACGTCAGTCATCGCGTCCTCCCTTATGATGCCGCCGCGCGTCGCACAGAAGCTCGCGTGTCAGGCTGCCAATCGAAAATGCCGCGCTGGGGAGCTGCTCCCAGCCGCGAGGGCTCGACCGCAAAATTCAGCTCCGATAGCTCGCCGGGGCGCAGCGTTGGCAGCCGCTCAACGGCGGCGATAAAGCGGTCCTGTTCCGGTGCGGCAATCACGCCTTCCGCCAGCGTCCTGAACTTCCGGACGTAGTCCGGCCGCTTGAAGGGCCGGGCGCCGAGCGGATGGGCGTCGGCGACCGCGATCTCGTCGCTGATGGTCGATCCGCCCTTCAGCGTGACGACGACGCGGCCGCCAAAGGCTTTTTGCCTGGGGTCATGGCTGTGATAGCGCCGGGTCCATTCGGGGTCCTCGACGGTCGAGATCTTGCGCCAGAGCGCGATCGTCTCCGGCCGCGCCGCGCGCTCAGGCGCATAGGATTTCTCGTGATGCCAGCCGCCGTCTTCGAGCGCGACCGCGAAGATGTACATGATGGAATGATCGAGCGTCTCGCGGCTGGCCTTCGGGTCCATCTTCTGCGGATCGTTGGCGCCGGTGCCGATCACGTAATGGGTGTGATGGCTGGTATGGATGACGATGCTTTCGATTCCGGCGAGGTTGCCGATGTCAGGCCCCATCCGGCGGGCGAGGTCGATCAGCGCCTGGCTCTGATATTCCGCCGAATGTTCCTTGGTGTAGGTATCGAGGATGGCGCGCTTGAGTTCGCCTTTTTGCGGCAGCGGCACGGTGTATTCCGCCTTGGGTCCGC
Organism: Bradyrhizobium sp. AUGA SZCCT0222; assembly: GCF_018130205.1. Classification (NCBI taxonomy): domain Bacteria; kingdom Pseudomonadati; phylum Pseudomonadota; class Alphaproteobacteria; order Hyphomicrobiales; family Nitrobacteraceae; genus Bradyrhizobium; species Bradyrhizobium sp. AUGA SZCCT0222. The sequence continues at coordinate 45,129 of NZ_JAFCLX010000040.1, read as the reverse complement.
CGAGCAGCCACGCGATCAACCCGTCTTCGCCCTCATAGGCCGGTGACGGCGCGCCTTCGCCGCGCATGACGCGGTCGACGGCTTCGATCGCCATCTTGCCCGCGAACGCCGGGGCATAGGCCTTCCAGCTCGAAATCTCGCCCTTGCGCGATTGCCGCGTGGTGGTGGTGACGTGAAGCGCCTGCTGCACCGCCTGATAGATCGTCTCAGTGGGTAACCCGAGCAGCGCGCCGATACCGGCCGCCGCCGAGGGACCGAGATGGGCGATATGATCGATCTTGTGCTCGTGCAGGCAGATGCCTTTCACCAGACCGACCTGGATTTCATAAGCGGCTGCGAGCGCGCGCACGAGATCCTCGCCCGACGATCCGCAATGCTGCGCCACCGCCAGCACCGGCGGAATGTTGTCGCCGGGGTGCGAATAATCAGCGGCCAAAAACGTATCGTGGAAATCGAGTTCGCGCACGGCGACCCCGTTGGCCCATGCCGCCCATTCCGGCGAATAGCGCTGGCTGGACGGCAGTCCGAAGATCGTCGCGCCCGCTTGCTTTGGATGCGCCACTGCCTGCGCCCGCGCGGTGACCACCGGATGCCGGGCGATCGACGCGGCGGCAACCGCGGCATTGTCGATGATGCGGTTGCCGATCATCTCGGCCACCTCGTCCTCAATGCGGACCGGGTCCGCGGCGACGGAAGCGATCTTCCAGGCCAGTTGATCGGCGCGATCGAGGCGCTCGGCGGATTTGTAGGTGCGGACTTTGTGGTGCTTCACGGAACAGGCTTCCTCTGGGATTTGCGGGCAACAAGGACGTGGGCGGCTGCACGGCTTGAATTTCCGTTATAAGTTCGCAATATCCACAAGCGAGATAGCTAGGAAATGGCTGAAAAAGTGTAGTCTTGCGAAGATTTTTCGCGCGTTTGCAAAGTTTGCAAAGTCGAGGGGCCGAATGAAGAAAGCGTTCATGGGGCTGCGGCTGAAGCGCCTGCGGGAAGAACAGCGCCTGACCCAGGCGGCGCTGGCGCAACGGCTCGGCATCTCGCTGAGCTATCTCAACCAGCTCGAGAACAACCAGCGGCCGTTGACCGTGCAGGTGCTGCTGGCGCTCAACAGCGCGTTCGGGCTCGACCTGCAAGTGTTTTCCGAGGACGACGAGGCGCGGCTGATCGCGGATTTGCGCGAGGCGCTGTCGGACGCTGCCTTCGGCGAAACCATCGCGGCGGTCGAGCTTCGCGAACTCGCGATGAACATGCCGGCGGTCGGGCGCGCGCTGGTCACGATCCATCGCAAATATCGCCAGTCGATCGAGCAGGCCGGCCTGCTGGCGGCACGGCTGGGCGAGGACCGGCAGTCGGACGTGCCGGTGCTGCCTTCAACACCGTTCGAGGAGGTGCGCGATTTCTTCTATCTGCGGCACAACTACATCGCCGAGCTCGACGAAGCCGCCGAGGCCATCGCGCAGGCGATTGATTTTCCGATCGGGCAGATGGATACCGCACTGGCCGCTTATCTGGCCGACAGCCTCGGCGTAAAACTGGTTTTCGAGACGATCGACGATCTGCCTTCGGGCAATGAACGGAAATTCGATTCGCGAACCAGCACGCTCTATCTCGCGCCCGGTCTGCGGCCGGGACAGCGCGCCTTCCAGATCGGAACCCAGATCGCGATGCTGTCGTTCGACCGCGAATTGACCGCGCTGGTCGATGGTGCCGGTTTTACCAGCCAGGAGGCGCGCGGGCTGGCGCGGATCGGGCTTGCGAATTATTTCGCTGGCGCGCTGATCATGCCCTATGGGCGTTTTCTCGCGGCGGCCGAGCAGCGGCGTTACGACATCGAATTATTGGGATATCAGTTCGCGGTCGGCTTCGAGACCGTCTGTCACCGGCTGAGCACGCTGCAACGTAACGGCGCCCGCGGCGTGCCGTTCTTCTTCATTCGCGTCGACCGCGCCGGAAATATTTCCAAACGGCAATCGGCGACCGATTTTCACTTCTCGCGGGTCGGCGGCACCTGTCCGCTGTGGAATGTCTATGAAGCCTTTGCGAGCCCGGGGCGGATCCTGACGCAGCTCGCACGCATGCCGGACGAGCGGACCTATCTGTGGATCGCCCGCACGGTATCGCACGCCCGCGGCAAATACGGCGCGCCCACCAAGACGTTTGCTGTGGCGCTCGGCTGCGACGTACGCCACGCCGAGCGCGTGGTGTATTCGGAAGGCATCAATCTGAAGACTGCGAACGCGACGCCGATCGGGATGGGCTGCAAGGTGTGCGAGCGTCCGGATTGCGCGCAGCGCGCCTTTCCGCCGATCGGCCGCGCATTGCGCATCGATGAGACGCGCTCGCGCTTTGCGCCCTATGCCACGTCGTGACCTGGGGAGGGGTGACCCGGGGATTTGCGGGAAACTTCTTTCATGCGGCGGAAGAATCAGGTCCTGCTATCGCTCCGGCGTCTGCCCGCAGAAAATTTTCTGAGAATAGCGGGCATTGATCTTAACGCCCCATTGACACATTCCCACGAATATCACCACATGTAGATGTCACGGTCCGCTTGATCGCAAGATTTGGTGGCTAAGAGGGAAGCCGGTGAATCGCGCGAAAGTGCGAAATTCCGGCGCTGCCCCCGCAACTGTAAGCAGTGAGTCGCTCCCGATTTTTACGTCACTGATGCGCCGGCGCGCATTGGGAAGACCAGGAAGCGACGACGACCTGCGAGCCAGGAGACCTGCCGCGACACCGAAAAAAACGTCCACGGGCGGGGTGTCCCGGCGGTCGCTTGCAGATCCATGCCGGCGTTTGCCGTCGCGCATGCGAAGCAGCGTCCCCAAAGACATCCGGCCTCAACAACACCACGGGGTCTGCCGATGTCCGAATCTTCCGGTCTCATTTCTCTCGAAGCCAAAACCGCTCCCTTGTTCCAGTTGCGTCCCGAATCGCTCGCCGCGCCGGAAGCCGAACTTCCGATGCAGGTGATTCGTCGCAACGGCACGGTTTCGAAATTCGATGCCAGCAAGATCTCGGTCGCGATGACCAAGGCGTTCCTCGCCGTCGAGGGCCACACCGCGGCCGCCTCGCGCCGGGTGCACGAGGTGGTGGAACAATTGACCGCGGAAGTCGTCGGCGCGCTGTCACGCCGGATGAGCGAAGGCCGCACCTTTCATATCGAAGACGTGCAGGACCAGGTCGAACTGGCGCTGATGCGCAGCGAGCACCACAAGGTGGCGCGCGCCTATGTGCTGTACCGCGACGAGCGCACCAGGCAGCGCGCCGAGCAGGAGGCCGCCAAATCGGCCAAGCCTGCGGCAGGACCCGTGCTGCATGTGACGCTGGCGAACGGCACCAAGGTGCCGCTCGATACCGCGCGGCTCGCGCTGATCGTGGGCGAGGCCTGCGCCGGTCTTGATGGCGTCGACGCCGCGCCCGTCATCGCGGAAACCCAGCGCAATATCTACGACGGCATCAGCCAGGACGAGCTGGCTCTCGCCTCCGTGATGGCTGCGCGGACATTGGTGGAGCAGGAGCCCAATTACGCTTACGTGAGCGCGCGGCTGCTGCTCGACAAGCTACGCACCGAAGTGCTGTCCTACGTGCAGGGGGTGCCGACCAACGCCTCGCAGGCCGATATGGCCGGCCGCTACGGCGAATATTTCCCGGCCTATATCAAGACCGGCATCAAGGCCGAGTTGCTCGATCCGGATCTGGCGCGCTTCGACCTGAAGAAAATCGCCGCTGCGCTGAAGCCGGAACGCGATCTGGCGTTTCAGTTCCTCGGCCTGCAGACGCTGTACGACCGCTATTTTCTGCATGAAGGCGGCAACCGCATCGAGCTGCCGCAGGCGTTCTTCATGCGCGTCGCGATGGGACTTGCGACCCGCGAGATCGATCGCGAGGCCCGCGCGATCGAATTCTACGATTTGCTGTCGTCTTTCGATTTCATGGCTTCGACGCCGACGCTGTTCAATTCTGGAACGCTGCGGCCGCAATTGTCGTCGTGCTTCCTCACCACGATCGCGGATGATCTCGACGGCATCTTCAAGTCGGTCAAGGACAACGCGCTGCTGGCGAAATATTCCGGCGGGCTCGGCAACGACTGGACCCGCGTGCGCGGGCTGGGGGCCCACATCAAGGGCACCAATGGCGAAAGCCAGGGCGTGGTGCCGTTCCTGAAAGTCGCCAACGACACCGCCATTGCGGTCAACCAGGGCGGCAAGCGCAAGGGCGCGGTCTGCGCTTATCTCGAGACCTGGCATATCGACATCGAGGAATTCCTCGATCTGCGCAAGAACACCGGCGACGACCGCCGCCGCACCCACGACATGAACACCGCGAACTGGGTGCCTGACCTGTTCATGCAACGCGTCGAAACCGACGGCGAATGGACCTTGTTCTCGCCTGACGAGACGCCCGACCTGCACGACCTCTACGGCACAAAATTCGCCGAACGCTATGCCGCCTATGAAGCCAGGGCGGCGCGCGGTGAAATCCGCGTCTTCAAGCAGGTCCGCGCCACTGACCTCTGGCGCAAGATGTTGACCATGCTGTTCGAGACCGGGCATCCCTGGATCACGTTCAAGGACCCCTGCAATCTCCGTTCGCCGCAGCGTCATGCCGGCGTCATCCACTCCTCCAATCTCTGCACGGAAATCACGCTCAACACCTCCGACGACGAGACCGCGGTTTGCAATCTCGGCTCGATCAACCTGCTCAATCACATCCAGGGCGGCCGCCTGAACGAGGCGCGGCTGAAGAAGAGCGTGACGATTGCGATGCGGATGCTCGACAACGTCATCGACATCAATTTCTACACGATTCCGGAAGCGCGGCGTTCCAACCTGCGCCACCGCCCGGTCGGTCTCGGGTTGATGGGGTTCCAGGACGCGCTGCAGGCAATGCGGATCGCTGTCGCCTCCGATGCGGCCGTGACGTTCGCCGACACCAGCATGGAAGCGATTTCCTATTACGCGATCTCGGCTTCGGTTGATCTCGCCGCTGAGCGGGGACGCTATCCCTCGTTCGACGGATCGCTGTGGAGCCAGGGCATCCTGCCGATCGATTCGATCGAACTGCTGGCGGAGGCGCGCGGCGGCGTCGCGATGGACCGCTCCATGACGCTCGATTGGGGCAGCTTGCGCGAGCGCGTCAGATCGACCGGCATGCGCAATTCCAACGTGATGGCGATCGCGCCGACGGCGACGATTTCCAACATCTGCGGCGTCGCGCAGTCGATCGAACCCGCCTACCAGAACCTCTATGTCAAATCCAACATGTCCGGCGACTTCACCGTCGTGAACGAGTTTCTGGTGCGTGACCTCAAGGCGCGCGGGTTGTGGGACGAGGTCATGGTCAACGACCTCAAATATTTCGACGGCAGCGTCGGCTCGATCGACCGCATCCCTGATGATCTCAAGGCGCTCTACGCCACCTCGTTCGAGATCGACAGCGCCTGGCTGATCGAGGCGGCGGCGCGGCGCCAAAAATGGATCGACCAGTCGCAGTCGCTCAACCTCTATATCGCCAACCCGTCCGGCAAGAAGCTCGACGCGCTTTATCGCCTGGCGTGGACCCGCGGCTTGAAGACCACCTATTACCTGCGCTCGCGCAGCGCGACGCATGTCGAGAAGTCCACGCTCAAGGGCACCGACGGCAAGCTCAACAGTGTCGCCTCCGTGACGATGATGGCTCCAGCCCCAATCATCGTCCCGCTGGCCGCCACCGCGCCGGACCTGTCCGGTGCGGTGGCGTGCTCCATCGATAATCCCGAATGCGAAGCCTGCCAGTAAGCAGCAAGAAATATCAGGAATAAATCAAATGCTCGACTGGTCCGAACCTTCCGCGCCCGCATCTCACGCGCCGCCGTCCTTTGCGGCATCACCTCCTGCCGAGGCCGATCAAACCGGGCTCGGTACCATCGACCGCCGCGGTGGCCGTGTGTCGGTCGACGACAAGCGGATGATCAATTGCCGCGCCGACGTCAATCAATTGCTGCCGCTGAAGTACAAATGGGCGTGGGAGAAATATCTCGCCGGCTGCAACAATCACTGGATGCCGACCGAAGTCTCGATGCAGGCCGACATCGCGCTATGGAAGTCGCGCGACGGCCTCACCGAGGACGAGCGCCGCGCCATCAAGCGCAATCTCGGCTTCTTCGCGGCATCCGAGAGTCTGGTCGCCAACAACATCGTGCTGGCGATTTACCGCCATCTGACCAATCCGGAATGCCGGCAATATCTGCTGCGGCAGTCGTTTGAGGAAGCGGTGCACACCCACACCTTCCAGTACATCGTGGAGAGCCTGGGGCTGGACGAGGGCGAGTTGTTCAACATGTACCGCGAGGTGCCGTCGATTACCGACAAGGCGGCGTGGGCGCTGAAGCACACCCAGCATCTCGACGATCCCGACTTCAAGACCGGTACGCCGGAGGCCGACCAGGCATTCCTGCGCGACCTCGTCGCCTTCTATGTGATCTTCGAGGGCATGTGGTTCTACACGGGCTTTGCGCAGATCCTGTCGCTCGGTCGCCGCAACAAGATGGTCGGGATTGCCGAGCAATACCAGTACATCCTGCGCGACGAATCCATTCACCTGAATTTCGGCATCGACGTCATCAACCAGATCAAGATCGAGAATCCGCATCTGTGGACCAAGGCGTTCCAGGACGAGGTTCGTGACATGGTGCGCACCGCGGCCGAACTCGAAGCCGCCTACGGCCGGGACACCATGCCGCGCGGCTTTCTCGGGCTGAACGCGGCGCTGTGCGAAACCTACATGCACTTCATCGCCAACCGCCGCTGCGCGCAGCTCGGGCTGGCGCGGGTGTTCGACGAGACCGAGAACCCGTTCCCATGGATGTCGGAAGCGATGGACCTGAAGAAGGAAAAGAACTTCTTCGAGACCCGCGTCATTGAATATCAGAACGGTGGCGCGCTGACCTGGGAGTGAGAGCCGGGCGTCAGTTCGACGAGCCCGGCGCGGAAGATGGAGCGGCCCTGCGCTGATCGTCGCGGACGTGGATGACGGCAATGTCATCCGTGTACAGTCGTTTCCAGCCCGCGATATGATCCAGCACCTTGGTGGCCGGCAAATCCGGCCCCAGCAAGGTGGCGTCGATCTGATACTTGTCGAGCGTGGCGAGCAGTATGTTGACGTCCTTGGCGGTGACCGCGTCGAAATAGTCAAGGACGAACTGTTCGCCATAGAGTTCGGCGCGGCCGTCGATGAAGGCCTTGATGTCGCGAGACAGCAGATAGCCGCCAAACGGCGACGTGCTGAAGATGCGCTGAGCCTGCCGCTTCTGCAGGACGTCCACCGCTGCGACCGGCGTCTGGGACGGCAGGAACGAGAACGGGTGGTGCGCGATGAACACTTGCGTCGATGCCCATCCGGCCACCGCCACCGCGAGCGCGGCAAGCATCACGACAGGCGCCCGCGACTGCCCTTCCCGAACGGGCACCATCGCCGTGCGCAGCGTTCCCAACTGCTCGGCAAACGGCTTGGCCACGACCAGTGGTGCGATGAAGGCGAAGATTTCGATGTTCCGGGAATGCGACAGCGCCATCCAGAGCAGGCCGAGCAGCAGGATGATTCGCGGCACCGACAATGAGAGGCCACGATAGAAGCCGAGACCGATCAGGCCGAGCAGCGTGAATTCGAAAAAGCTCCAGGTGGCGAAATTGGCCGGCATCCATTCCCAGATCATGGACAGCAGCTTGCCGAGGCTGAGGATCTTTGCCGCGCCGATCAGCGTGTTCCAGCCATAGGGGGTGCAGCAGCACGCCGCGACGGCGGCAACACCGAACATCGCCCATTGAATCGTCAGCCTGACGCGGTCCTTGCGTTCGCAGGTCCAAAGCGCTTCCAGGCCAATCGGTCCGATCAGTGCCAGTCCGAGAACAAAACCGCCGTGCAGATTGGCCCAGATCGCAAGCACCGGCAGCAGCCACCATGACGGCGCGCTCCGGCGATCCGCGGCCGCCAGCAGCCCGCCGAGGAACGCGACCATGAACGGGAACGCCAGCATGTGGGGGCGTGCCAGGAAGTGGGTCGCCGACTCCAGCACCGCGAGCGTGACCAGCAGGATCGCGCGGGTGGGGTCGAGATAGTCGGCGAACAGGTACATGAAGATCGTGACCGTCGCCCCGATCGCGAGCGAGGTCAGGATGACCGGGCCGGCCCAGCCCAAAGATTCATAGGAAACGGCATAGAGCACCTGGGACAGCCAGGAGCTCGACATCCAGGGCTCGCCAAACCGGGTGAAGGTATGAACGTCGGTGTAGGGCACGGCGCCATGCTCGACGATCCATTGCCCGATCCTGATCTGCCAGAGCGTGTCGGAATCCCGCAGCAGGATTTCCCCGAGCGACAGGAAGATCAGATAGGCGACGAGCCCGGTCAACAGCGGAATCAGCACGCGCCCGAGGCTGCGGACACTGGCGCCATTAACAGTCGGATTGGCGAAGGAAATGGACATCGGATTTTGGCCGGCTCGTTGGTTTGACAGGCACGGCGTGCCGCAGGAACTTTCGCCAGCTGACCATGGCCGCGATACATTTTGGTGAATTGCGGGCTCACGCGCCTGACAATGACGATGTTTGGCGAAGAAGCCGTTAACCGGGCGGACAAGCGTTTTAGTCAGAATTTACCATCGCAAAGCGCGACGATGGCGGGCTAATCCAATGCCGGCACCAAGGCTACCTGCGGCGCGGCCTGTGCCTTCGACGACGCGGGCACCACGATGTTCACGAGATATTTGGCAAGGCAGATGCCGATCACGGCCAGCGCGACACCGCCGAACACGTCGATCATGTAATGGGCGCCGATCACCGGCGTCGAAGCGATCATCAGGATATTGAGGACGACGGCGGCCCCTCCGACATAGCGCACCGGCCAAAGCGCCCAGATGTAGAGCACGGCGGAAGCCGCGTGGAAACTCGGGAAGGATACGATGCCGGTGATCTTGAGCAATTCGAGATGCCGCAGCGAGCCGTCGCGCAGCGCCAGGATGTCGCGCAGCTGCGCCTGATACATCGAGGCATCCAGCGACGAGAATTGCGCAGGATCGATGTTGAGGCCGTAGTAAGTTCCGACCGCCGGCGTGAACGTCGAAATCAAGAGCGTCATGACCAGCGTCAGGCTGAACGCAAGCACGAACACCTGCAGCCGCACAAAACGCGATGTCAGGGCAAGGACCAGCGGGATCGCGACCAGGATGATCTTGATCAGGGTGTAGCTGCGCACCAGCAAAGCGCCCAGCCACTCACGGTCGTTGACGTATCGCGCGATCATTTCCGGATCCATGCCCATGGCGCGATCGATCGCGAGCAAGGCGCGGTCCTGCAGCGGCCAGTTGGTCACAGCAGCGACGTAGGTCAGCGGTCCCATGATCGTCGCGATCAACAGCAGCTGGGAAATCGCCCCCAGTGGAAAGATCAGCTTGGGATCCGCCTGATCGCCCTTGGCGAAGGCATGGAGGTAGGCGATCAGCGCCAATGCCGCTGATATCCCGAGAGTAACGGCCAGCGCGAGCGGTTTTATCGTGAAACCGCAGAGCGCGCCCCCGAGCAGCACCACGGCGCCCATGGCAGCAATCGGAATCCAGTTCAGCTGAAACAGCCGCCAGGCCGTGAAAGCGTTCGAATTGACCATGCCGCACCCTGCGAGGTTGTAGGGCACAGTTGCGCGGGAAGGCTTAATATTCGGGAAACGGCTATGGTTATCGGCCCACCAATTAGACGCTGCGTTCAGCGGGCATTTGTGTCCCATACCGTCATATTTGCTTCTTGTCTTCTGGCCTGAATAGTTGTTCAGTTCTTCAAAGCGATTGGGGACAATTGCTCAAAACATTGAAGACGCAGCGCGATCTTGCAACCCCTCCCGGGTGCGGACGCGCCCGGGGATGGGGAAGCGCGCCATGGTCTATCGGCGAACCCAGCAAGTGGTGAAACGGCTGGCGGCGCGGCGCAGCGCCATTCTGGCGGCGGCGCGGGACGCTGCGGCGGACGGCGGCATGGCGGCCGTGCAGATCGCCCCCGTGGCGGTCCGCGCCAATGTCGCGGCCGGAACCGTCTATCGCTATTTCCCGTCCAAGGCCGAACTGATTTCCGAATTGATCGCCGAAGTCTCGCGCGACGAATTGGCCGCGATCCGCCGCGCGGCGGAGGCGGCGCCCGGGCCGTCCTCGGCGCTGGCCGCGGCGGTCACGACGGTTGCCGTCCACGTGCTGTCACAGCGCAAGCTCGCCTGGGGGATTCTGGCGGAGCCGGTCGATGTCGACGTGTCGGCTTCGCGGCTCGCCAGCCGCCGCGAAATCTCCGGCGAGATCGCAGCAAGGATCGAGGCGGCCGTGCGTGCCGGACATCTGCCGGCGCAGGATACCGCGCTCGCCGCCACCGCGCTTCTCGGCGCATTGCACGAGGCGCTGGTCGGCCCGCTGGCCCCGGACAATATGGACGATTCCGCAAAACTGCGTGACGCCGTGCAGACCGTGACGCTATTGGCGTTGCGCGCGGTCGGTGTCATGGACGCCCGCGCCCGCGGCCTCGTGGTGCAGGCGGTGCTGCCGGCCAAGGCGCTGGTGGGCGCGTAGGGCATGATCGCTCGCGGCAAACGCGGAACGCGTTTGCGCTGATATCACCGGCAATTGACATCGCTCTGACGCAACCATCCGCCAGATTGGGCGTGATCGGTCATTCAGCGGTGAAGGAGCATTCCATGACGACGACATCAGGCTCGGCCAAATGGCAGGGCGGCATCAAGGACGGCAAGGGCGCGATCTCGACCAAGAGCGGCGCGCTGAACGACTATCCCTACGGTTTCGCCAGCCGCTTCGAGGGCAAGCCGGGCTCGAACCCGGAAGAATTGATCGGCGCCGCGCACGCCGCCTGCTTCACCATGGCGCTGTCGCTGATCCTCGGTGAAGCCAAGCTCACCGCCGAGCAGATGGAAACCAAGGCCGACGTCACGCTTGAGAAACAAGGTGACGGCTTTGCCATTACCTCGGTGCATCTGACGTTGAATGCGAAAATTCCCGGCGCCGACAAGGCGAAGTTCGAGGAACTCGCGGGTAAGGCAAAAGCCGGCTGCCCGGTATCGAAGCTGTTGAATACCAAGATCACGCTGGACGCGACGCTGCAGTGATCATGTCATTCCGGGGCGATGCGAAGCATCGAACCCGGAATCTCGAGATTCCCCGGGGCGCAATTGCGCCCCTGAGGTCTGGTCCTTCGGACCATCCCGGAATGACGGCGCTAAGGGTACGCCGTCATTTATCCGCTTTGCCTTCCGGCCCGACATAGGCGATGCGCACCATGTTGGTGGTGCCGGCGATGCCGAGCGGCACGCCGGCGACGATGATCACGCGCTGGCCCGCCTTGGCGAAGCCGTCGCGGAACGCAATCGAGCCGGCGCGATCGACCATGTCGTCCTGGTCGTGCGCGTCTTCCGCGACCACGCAATGCACGCCCCACACGACGGACAATTTGCGCCCCGTCACCAGGTTCGGCGTAATCGCCACCACCGGCGGCTTCGGCCGTTCACGCGCCACGCGGATCGCGGTCGAGCCCGAACTGGTCCAGCAGATGATCGCGGACAATTCCAGCGTCTCGGCGATCTGCCGCGCGGCATCCGCGATGGCGTCGCCGACGGTCTGCTCCGGCTCCGGCCGCTGCGCCGTCAGCACCGAGCGATAGGTCGGATCGCGCTCCACTTCCTCGCCGATGCGGTTCATGGTCGAGACCGCCTCGACCGGGAATTTGCCGGCGGCGGATTCCGCCGACAGCATGATGGCGTCGGCGCCCTCATAGACCGCGGTCGCGACGTCGGAGACTTCGGCGCGCGTCGGCACCGGCGCCTGGATCATCGATTCCAGCATTTGCGTTGCGATCACTACCGGCTTGCCGGCGCGGCGCGCCATCCGCGTCATTTGCTTTTGAAGACTGGGCACCCGCTCCAGCGGCAGTTCGACGCCAAGATCGCCGCGCGCCACCATCAGCGCGTCGGAGACCTCGAGGATTTCGCCGAGCCGGTCGATCGCCTGCGGCTTTTCGATCTTGGCCATCACGGCGGCACGGCCGCGGATCAGCCGCTTGGCCTCATTGACGTCCTCGGCGCGCTGCACAAAGGAAAGCGCGACCCAGTCGATCCCCGTCGTCACCGCCGCTTCGAGATCGGCGCGATCCTTCGGCGTCATCGCCGAGACCGGCAGGTCGGTGTCGGGCAGGCTGACGCCCTTGCGGTCCGACATCTTGCCGCCGATCACCACCCGCGTCACCGCGCGATCGGGCGAGGTTTCCTCGGCGATCAGCCGCACCTTGCCGTCGTCGAGCAGCAATGCGTGACCCGGCCGCAGCGCCGCCAGGATTTCCGGATGCGGTAGCTGGACGCGGCTGTTGTCGCCCGGTGCCTTGTCGGAATCCAGAACAAAACTCTGGCCGTTCTTGAGCTGGGTGGCGCCTTCATTGAACGAGCCAAGACGCAGCTTCGGTCCTTGCAGATCGACCAGGATGCCGATCGGCCGGCCGTAGCTGCTCTCGACATTGCGAATGGTCGCGACCAGTTCGCGCATCTTGTCGTGCGAGGTGTGGCTCATATTGATGCGGAACACATCGGCGCCGGCCTCGAACAGCTTGCGAATCATCGCGCTGTCCGACGATGCCGGGCCGAGGGTGGCGAGGATCTTGATACGACGGAGGCGCCTCATTGCTTGGGCGCCGAAGCTGGCGGCTGCCCGGATCCGCCTTGCGGCGGTCCGCCCGGCGACAGGCCCGGTACACCACCGGGACCGACCGTTCCCGGAATCCCCGGCACGCGCTGCTGCGCGGGTTGTTCATTGGCTTCGGTCAATTGCACGGTCCATGCTCTCTGTTCGCCGGTGTCGACCTCGAAGAACCCGGTGCGGTCAAAACCGCGCGCCAGGCAATTCTCGGTACCCTTGATGGTGAATTCCTTGTCACGCGAACACATGAAGGCCTGCCCCGACCATTCGCCGCCGCGGTCATAGTCCAGCGCGTAGATATAATAGAACCGTGCGACAAGCGTTCCGCGCAGCAGCGTCTCGCAACTGCGCGAGGAGACGTTCCACCAGCCCTCGGTGGTCCAGCCCTCGGCGTCCTTGTAGCCGAGCGCGATGCCGACCCGGCTCGAGGTGTTGTTGCAGAGGCGAAAGTCAGCAGCCGCCGAACTGTTCCACAGGCCCATCACCGCCAACGCCAGCGCCGGCAGGAGGCCGGTAGTCAGGCGAGCGGGGAAGGGGCGTGATGGCAGAGAATCTGTTCCGATCATATGGCGAAGCTATATCAAATCATTGACGATTTCGCTTGCCCGGCGGGAGCTGTCAACGCCCGGCAAGCGCGTTTCCCACGATGCGGGACGTCCGGATTCAACCCGATCCGCGATGGTTTGCGCGCCGATATGGCAAAATCTGTGACAATTCCCACCTGATATCAATATGCTCAGGAATAACCCTGCGGGACCAAGCCATGACAATTGACGACAAAACCAGAACAGAACTGGAAGCCGCCGTTTTCCGGCGCCTGGTCGAGCACCTGCGCACCCGGACCGACGTCCAGAACATCGACCTGATGAACCTGGCCGGCTTCTGCCGCAACTGCCTGTCGAACTGGATGAAGGAAGAGGCCGACGGCAAGGGCGTGGCGATCAGCAAGGATGAGAGCCGCGAGGCGGTCTACGGCATGCCCTATGAGACCTGGAAGTCGAAGTTTCAGGGCACCGCCAGTCCCGAGCAGCTGGAGGCGATGAAGAAAACCCATAGCGGGCATTGACGATTTCCACCTGTCGTCTTCTTTTCTCATTTCTTCGTCATGGCCGGGCTTGTCCCGGCCATCCACGTCTTTCGTGCGGCTAGACTTGTTAAGACGTGGATGCCCGGCAAAGGCGAGCGGAAGCGACGCCGTCCGTCAGACGGCTATGCCCGGGCATGACGAGTCTCCTGTGGGCGCGCTGTGGATGAGCGCGATGGTGCCTTGACGCAAGGCGCCGCACTCTTGAGGGTCAATCTCAGAAAGCGCCGCGCGGTAAAGCGTGCGGCGCTTGATCTTTCAGCCCTACCATTCAGTTCCACTCAGGAGTATCCGATGGCCACCTCTGCCGCCGCCGTCCAGGAAGAACCCGCGACGAAATTCGCAAAAGACCAGCTCAAGGCCATCGTCGAGCGCATCGAACGACTGGAAGAGGAAAAGAAGACGATCTCCGACGATATCCGCGACGTCTATGCCGAAGCCAAGGGCAATGGTTACGACGTCAAGGCGCTGCGCACCATCGTTCGCCTGCGCAAGCAGGACGCCAATGAGCGCGCCGAGCAGGAGACGATTCTGGAAACCTACATGCAGGCGCTCGGGATGCTGTGAGGCGCCAGCTAGAGCCCCGTTCCGATGGAATCGGAACGGGGCTCTGGATTCTTGGTTTGACGCGTTTTCTTGACGCGAACCGGCGTCCACTTCGCTGGAAAACGCTCTAGCAGGCACTTCCGGGGAAACCAGCTTGGGCCACGGCTCCGCCTCTGTTAGGCTGCCCGCAAGGGAACCTGGAAATGGACGTGCCTGGACCAGAGCGGAGGCTCGCAGCGGTCCTTGCCGCCGACATGGTCGGTTATAGCCGGCTCATGGAGGTTGACGAGACGGGGACGCTTGCCCGTCTCAAGACCCACCGGATCGAACTCATCGATCCGGTCATCACGAAGAACCATGGCCGCATCATCAAGACCACCGGCGACGGCATGCTGGTCGAATTCCGCAGCGTCGCCGATGCCGTGCTGTGTGCTGCCGAGATTCAGCGCCGGATGGCGCGGCGCAACGCCGACGTCTCGCCGGCGCGCTGGATACAATTCCGGATCGGCATCAATCTTGGCGACATAATCGTCGAGGACAACGACATCTTTGGCGACGGCGTCAACGTGGCGGCGCGTCTCGAAATGCTCGCCGAGCCTGGCGGCATCTGTGTCTCCGGCGCGGTGCGCGATCAGGTCGGTCAACGGCTGGATGACGTCGCATTCGAGGATCTCGGCGAGCAGAGCGTCAAGAACATCGTCCGTCCGATCCGCGTCTTCCGGGTTCGGCTCGACGCCGATCCGGAAGCCGCGCCAGAGGGCGCGAAGGACGCTGCGGTGGCGGCGCCGGCCTCCAAGAAGCCGTCGATTGCCGTGCTGCCGCTCGCCAACATGAGCGGCGATCCGGAGCAGGAATTCTTCGCGGACGGCCTCACCGAGGACATCATTACCGAGCTGTCACGGTTCCGCGATTTGCTCGTCATCTCGCGCAACTCGACGTTCGTGCACAAGGGCAAGGCGGTCAACGTGCGGGAGATCGCGCGCGAATTTGGCGTCGATTACGTCCTCGAGGGGAGCGTGCGCAAGGCGCGCGATCGCGTCCGCGTCACCGTGCAGCTGATCGACGCAGAAACCGACCAGCACGTCTGGGCCGAACGCTACGACCGCGAGCTTGAGGACATATTCGCCATCCAGGACGAGATCACTCATGCGATCGTCGCGACGCTCCCCGGCAGGGTCGAGGCCGCCAGGCACGACCGCGCAAAACGCAAGCCGACCGACAGCATGGCGGCTTATGAGTGCGTGCTGGCTGCCAAGGTGCGGCACCACCGCTCGACGCGCGAGGACAATGCTGAAGCGCAGCGCCTGCTCGACCGCGCCCTCGCGCTCGACCCGAACTATGCGCATGCCCACGCCTGGAAAGCATGCGTGCTGGGCCAGACGTGGGTCTATGGCTGGTGTGCCGATCGCGATGCGACCTTCGAGCAGGTGGCCGCGGAGCTGGAGGTCACGCTGGCGCTCGACGACAATGACAGCGACGTGCACCGGATTCTCGCCGCGCTGAACCTGAACCGTAACGACCATGACAAGGCCGCGTATCACCAGGAGCGAGGGCTCGCGCTCAATCCCAATTACGACCTTGTCGTGGTGCAGCAGGGCGAGCTTCTAACCTGGCTCGGGCGGCCGGAGGAAGGCATCGACTGGATCAAGAAGGCGATGCGCCTCAACCCATACCACCCGGAGCGCTTCTGGAGCCACCTCGGGCGCGCTTGCTACTGCGCCGAGAAATATGCCGACGCCATCGAGGCCTTCTCGCGGATCACGCGGCCCGACTACACCCATCATGCCTTCCTCGCAGCCACGTTTGCGCAAATGGGCAACGCGGTCGCGGCCGCTGCGCACGCGGCCGAAGTTCTAAAGTCGGAGCCGACATTCTCGGTGGCCGTTTACCTCGCTACCCAGCATTACAAGCACGCCATCGATCGCCAGCGTCATGAGGCTGGCCTGCTCAAGGCAGGCTTGCCGGCCTGACGCAGCCGAGCACGAACACGGTGATCACGGCGTAGGGGCCGCGCTCTCGCGAGGATGATTTCGAGACCGATGGAAGTTGTGCGCGCTTAACGCAGTGACGCCGTGCGCACGACGAAAGACTGCGTGGTGAGCTTGGCGGTCGCCGATCCGGTAAACCGGTCGGTGGTCATCCCCAGCATCGGATCTTCCGAGAAGCCCATCGTGATCGCGTACGGCGGCTTGACGAAGTAGCTGCGCATCAGCGTCATGTCGGTATCGCCCAGCACGGTCGTCGACATCGCGTTGCTCGCGCTCGGTGCCAGCATCACGACCCGCATCCAGACATCGTTGCCCTTGGCGGCGGCAAGCCGCGTCGAGGTCGAAATCACGCTGCCCTGGCCCTGCGATCCCCCTTGCGATCCCTTGGCGACGACGGTGTTGATTTCGGTGGCGGCAGCGGCGGCGTTGCGTGCCGGCCGCACGGTGCGCGGGATCGGCGCGGAGGCGGCAACCACGTTGGCGCGGTCAACCGGCGAGGAGGCGGCCGGCGCGTAGGCCAGCGCCTTGTTGAAAGCCTCGGCAACGCTGGCAGTCGGCTGCGGATCGGCGGCGCCGACGGCCTGACGGGCCCTGAGGGCCGCGAGCTGCACGGGGGTGGGCTGATTGGCCGTCGTCGGCGCATCGCCCCAGAAGCCGCGGGCGTTGATGATGTCGGCGGGTGTCTGCGGTTTCGGCTCGGCTGGCTTGTCGGCGGAAGCCTGCGCGGCCGGCTTGGATGGCTCCGGTTTGGATTTGGGCGCCGGAACGATCTGCGCATCAGCCGAGGCCAGCTGGATCGTTGCCGCGACCGGCTTTGCGCGCGGCGTCGGCACGATCTCGGCGGATTTGGTGTCGGCGGCCTTCGGGGCCGCGGCCACCACAGAAGGAGCGGGCTTCTCGTTCCTGACGGTGACGGGGGCGCCGCCCTCGTCATCCTCGTCACTGGATTTGCCGCCCTTGAACAGCGAGGCGAACAGGCCGGGCTTCTTGCCCACCGTTGCAGCGTCGTCGCCACTGCCGCGCTTCTCGATGTCGGCGCGGGCCAGTTCATAACCCTTCAACGGACCACCATTCGAGGGCAGGTGGACGGTGCGGCCATTGGGGAACACCCGGGCCAGCTGATCATGCGTCATGCGCGGCCAGTGACGGACGCTGCCGGTATCGAGATGAACGAACGGCGATCCCGAGGTCGGGTAGAAGCCGACGCCACCGCGCTGCAGGCGAAGTCCGGCGGCGCGGATCTGCTCGAGCGCAATGCCTGGGATGAAGAAATCCATCGCGTGGCCGAGCGTGTGCTGGCTGTGGCGGGCGACGCCGGACGAGCGGCGGCGAAGCATGGCATTGGTGGCGGGGGAGCGGTAGGCGGAGATGATCTGGATCGGCTGCTTGCCGTCGACGTCGCGGTAGACTTCCCAGAGGATGTCGAAGAGGTGACGATCCATCGTGGTCTGGTCCTGGCTGCGCCAGTCGCGGAGGAAGTGATTGAGTTTCTTCAGCGCCTCGTCGTCGTACCGCCCGTCGCGCTTGAAGGTGACGGTGAGGTCTTCGTTGGAGTGGGTGTGGTGGAAAGAAAGCGTGCGGGTCTCGTTCAGCGCGGTCGCGTCATGCACCGACCCGGCTCCGGCAAGGAGCAACAGGGAAGTCAGGCCGATTTGATATCCGGCCTTCGGCAGACGAAGCGAATTGAATTGGCGCGCGAAACCAGTCAGCACGTATGAGCCCACCCAGTCGACGAGCGATCACGGATCTCTTTCGCAAACCCCGGCGAAAGAGGGTGAACACTTTATTAAAGCGGGAGGGTTAACCGAAGTTTACCGACCCGCCCCCAAGTTAGGCTTAACCTAACCCGTTGACTGTGGCGAAAAAGTGCCCTGTGCCAAAACCGAGATGGATAATGGTTAACGTAAACGATCTCGCCAAAGCGGCGAGACCGTTGATTTTACTTAAAAATTTCGATAGGCGGCCCGGACCGGGGATTAAGACCCCGGGGATTAACGGGTGATCACCCGCCGCTGCTGCTGGGGTTGCGCTTGCGGCCGGCGGCCGACTGGCGCGGGGGGCGTGACGGATGGTCCGCCGAACAGCCGCTCGAAGAACGAAGGACCAGAGCTGCCGAAATCATTGTTGAAGGCGACGTTGGAGGGCAGTGACGCGCCGCTCGGCCGGACGTAGCTCGGGTTGGCATGGGCCACAACGTTCTCCAGGTCCCTGCTCCCGGAATTCTTGAGCAGCGGCAGCATCCTTGCGTCGCGGCCGTAGACGTCCCTGCGCAACTGCAGCTTGCCGGAATCATCCACGAACGCGGTCTGATAGGTGATGTGGACCGGGACCGGGGTCGGGAATTTCAGGTCGATCTCGCTGCGGCCATACATGCTGCGGATTTTTTCTGGCGTGTATTTGTCGTTCGGCATGACGATGTTGAGCAGCGTCGAGGCGTATTGATCCGGATTCTGCACCCGCATGCAGCCATGGCTGAAGGCGCGCTCTTCCTTGGCGAACAGGTTTTTGTCGGGGGTGTCGTGCTGATAGACCAGGAACTTGTTCGGGAAGTTGAAGCGGATCCGGCCGAGCGCATTGGCCTCACCCGGAGGCTGCGAGATATGGATCGAGCCGTCGCGGTTGCGTTCGAGCTTCAATCCCATGCGTTGCAGCACCGTCGGATCCTGCTGCAGCGCCGGCAGATATTCGTTGTAGATGATCGACGGCGGCACGTTCCAGGTCGGATTGACGGTGATGAACTTCATCGTCTCGGTCAGCATCGGCGTGGCGTGGTTTCCCGGCTTTCCGGTCACGACGCGGGTGGTCCAGACCTGGGCGCCGCCCTGCATCACCTTGAGCGTGAAGTCGGGGACGTTGAGGATGACATAGGCGTTGTTGAGCGACGGCACACCGAGCTGGCGCGGCAGCCAGCGCAAGCGTTCCATGTTGAGGATCACGGTGTCGATCTGGCGATCCCGCTTCGGGCTGTTGATGGCCTTGACGGTCTTGTCGTCGAGCACGCCGGTCGGCTTGAGGTCGGCGCTTTCCTGGAATTTGCGTACCGCTGCGGCGACCTTGGCATCGTATTTGGTGTCGTCGGGATTTTCGGTGACGCCGAGCTTGGCGCGCAGTTGCGGCACACGCGGATCTTCGGGGGCGGCCTCCGGCTGTTTCTTGGTCGCCGCCTTGAATGCGAGCGGAGCGCCTTCGGCGATCTGCACCACCGGGCCTTCGCCCTGACCGCGCAGTTCGGCGAGCTTGGCCTTCAAATCCTTGTAGAGCTTGAGTGGCGGGTTGTAGCCCTCGAGCGCTGCGGAAGCATCCTTGGCGGTCGAGATGTTGGCCAGAACTTCGGCCGGATCGGTCGGATGCTCGGGATAGAGGATGTCGGCGGCGACCTGCGACCAGTGCATCCGGCTGCTCTGCGCCTGGCGTGCATAGTCCAGCATGCTGGCGGTCAGCTTCAGTTCGGCGTCGGCCAGCTGGTCGGGCGAGGTGGCGGCTGCAAAATCCGGCACCGGATAGTCAGCGGGGTTGAGGCCGTCGGCAGCAGCGTCCTTCAGGCGCGCGACGACGCCCTTGGCGCCGGCGGTCAGTTTGCCGGCCTGCGTCCACTGCGGCGCAAATTCGCGGGCGCTGTAGAATTTTTCGACCGCGGCGCGCTCGCCCTTGCGATCGAACGTGCGCAGCGCCTTGCTGGCAAGCATGTCGCGCAATTTGTCGGCGACCGGCTGATCCGCCGGCGCGACACTGCTCGCGGCCTTCACCGGCTCCGCGGCAGGTGCTGCAGCCGTTGCGGGCGCAGGCGTTGCAGGCGTCGTGGTCGCGGTGTCGCCCTTGGGAGCTTCGATCTTGGGGGCGTCGGCCGCCGGCGCGGTGACGGTTTCGGCCGGCTTCGGATCGGGAATGGTTGCGGTCGTGCTCGGTGCGGGCGCTGCCGTCTTGGCCGGATCGGGCACTGACGCGGTGGTGTCGATCCTAAAATCGCTGGCGGTCGGTGGCGGAACGTTGGCCGGCTCGGGACGCGGAACTGCTGCATCGATTGCGAGCTCTGCAGCGCTGGCCCGGGGCGTATCGCTCTGACCCGCCAGTGCAGCAGTCGCGGACACCGCTAGGAAGGTTGCCGCGACGGCCATCAGCACGCGGTCAAATCCAGCACGGTTGGTCGAACAGTCACGCATCGTCACACCCCCCTTGGGCGGAACTGCCCCGGCATGGAGCAGTCCTTCAGGTATCGCTCGTCACAGCTTGCGCGAAAGCGCCGGCCTCGATCGCTTTAAGTCGGTACGCCTGCACGCAACGATTCAAACGCAGACGATACA
The DNA here is from genome assembly GCF_018130205.1 of Bradyrhizobium sp. AUGA SZCCT0222. Taxonomy (NCBI): domain Bacteria; kingdom Pseudomonadati; phylum Pseudomonadota; class Alphaproteobacteria; order Hyphomicrobiales; family Nitrobacteraceae; genus Bradyrhizobium; species Bradyrhizobium sp. AUGA SZCCT0222. The sequence continues at coordinate 24,504 of NZ_JAFCLX010000040.1, read as the reverse complement.
TGTGCCCCCTTCATGCAGCCAGCGCCATGGGGGCAACTCACGACAAACTGACCTCAAACCACCAGTTGCAATTCGGGTGGCGCGGTTTTGCCATGCCCCCTGACATTTGTCTGTCACCGGCAAGCCACGGTGCGAAGGTTCCCGAATCGTCGATGGCGCTCAAGCCTTTGCCACGGGAGCGCCACAATCGTCCGTGGCAGCTCAATTGCTGCTCAGTTGGTATTTTGCGCGCCCTCAGCCGGATCGTTGGCGGCGGCCTCATCGAGTTTGCGATAGAGCGTGGAGCGGCCGATCTTCAGCCGGCGCGCCACTTCCGACATTTGCCCGCGATAGTGCGAAATCGCGAAACGGATGATCTCATTTTCCATTTCCTCGAGCGGCCGCACCTCGCCCGCGGAGGTCAGCATCGCGAGACTGCCGGTGTTGCTCAGCGGCGCAATCGGTATCTCATTACCCGACACCATCGCAGGAGCCGTCGACGGACCGACGATCAGCGGTTCGTCGTGCAGAGCCTGGGTGTCCGTGTCCGGGACGATATGGTGGGCGGCGGCATGCGGGAAGTCCGACAGGCCAAGCTGGTCGCTCTCGCTCAGCACCACGGCGCGATACACGGTGTTTTCGAGCTGGCGGATATTGCCGGGCCAATCGAGCTGCGCCAGATGCGTCATGGCTTCACCGCTGATGCCGGTGATGGTGCGGTTCTCTTCGGCGCTGAACCGCGCCAGGAAGTACCGCAACAAATGCGGGATGTCTTCCCGGCGCATGCGAAGCGGAGGAATGGTCAGCGGCAGCACGTGCAGGCGATAGAACAGATCCTCGCGGAATGCGCCGTTCTTCACGAGGTCGAGCAGTTTGCGGTTGGTCGCCGAAATGATGCGGACGTCGACCTTCACCGGCTTGCGGCCACCGACGGCCTCGACCGTGCCTTCCTGCAATGCGCGAAGCAGCTTTACCTGGGCTGCAAGCGGCAGTTCGCCGACCTCGTCGAGGAACAGCGTGCCGCCGGACGCTTCGACGAACTTGCCCATGTGGCGTTCGGTGGCGCCGGTGAAAGCGCCCTTCTCGTGACCGAACAGGATCGATTCCACCAGATTGTCGGGGATCGCGCCGCAGTTGACGGCCACGAACGGCTTGGCCTTGCGCTCGCTGCTGCCGTGGATGGCGCGGGCAAACAATTCCTTGCCGACGCCGGACTCGCCTTCGATCAGCACCGGAATGCCCGATGAGGCGGCCTTCTGCGCCGTGCGCAGCACGCCTGCCATGGTTTCGCTGCGGGTGATGATATCGGCAAAGGTCAGCCGGCCTTCGCGGCTGTGACGGATGCGCTGCAATTCGCCCTTCAAGGCCTGCGTGTTGAGCGCGTTGCGCAGCGACACCTGCAGCCGTTCGAAGCCGGCCGGCTTGACGACGAAGTCCTGCGCGCCGGCGCGCATCGCCGAAACCACGTTGTCGATGCCGCCATGGGCGGTCTGCACGATGACGGGAACGGTCAATCCGGCATCACGAATTTTTGCGAGCACGCCGAGTCCGTCGAGACCGGGCATCACGAGATCGAGAACGACGGCATCGATCGCTTGCGCGTCGGGGGCGGTCAGCAAGGCCACGGCGGCGTCGCCGCTGTCGACGACGAGGGACTCATAACCGCACTTCTGCACCATGTTTTCTACCAGACGGCGCTGCACCGCATCGTCATCAGCAATCAGAATGGTAGCAGCCATGGTTTACCCCGTACGTTACGCCAACTGTATCGAATCGGGGCACTGTCGCCTATGGCGATTAACGCACACTTAATTGTTGGAGGGCGGCCTGTGTGAGAGCGGCTAGGCGTTGAGGTGTGGCCACACCTCCAGAACGCCGCGATAGCACATGTCGAAAGCCACATAGAGGATGATGGCGAGGCCGACATAGGCGATCCAGCGATGCTTTTCCAGCAGCCGCGCGATGAAGGTGGCGGCGAGCCCCATCAGCGCAATGGAAAGTCCCAGACCGAATATCAGGATCATCGGATGCTCGCGCGCCGCACCTGCGACGGCGAGCACATTGTCGAGCGACATCGACACGTCGGCGAGCGTGATCTGCCAGACGGCCTGGCCAAGCGTTTTCTGGCGGCCCGCACCGGCTGGTGTATCGATCGCTGCGGACGACAAACTCTGGAACTTCGGTTGATGCGACGTATGCAGCTCGCGCCACATCTTCCAGCATACCCAAAGCAGAAGAACGCCGCCCGCGAGCAGCAGTCCAATGATTTGCAGCAACTGAACCGTGACGGAAGCGAAGCCGATGCGCAGGATCGTGGCGGCCAATATGCCGATCAAAATCGCCTTCTTGCGCTGACCCTCGGGTAGCCCGGCGGCTGCGAGCCCGATGACGATCGCATTGTCGCCCGCGAGCACCAGGTCGATCATGATGACCTGGAAAAGCGCTGTCAGGTGTTGCGAGGTAATTAAGTCCAGCATGCGGGGCCACTCCGTTCAGGAGTCCAATCCGACATCGCAGTTCGCTTGAACTGCCAGAGGGGCCCGGGCTTGGACGTGCACAGTCAAAAAAAGACGAAAGGTCGATCTGCGGAAAAACTGTTCCCGCTACTCAGGTTGGTCCGCGATGAGCCTGATCATCTGGTCCGGCTCGATCAGAACGGACAGCACGACGCCGATGAAAGTCAGGCTGCCGGCGAGGTCGAACCACATGGTGCGGAACCGGTCGCGCCGGCACAGCAGCGCGAAGCCGGCCGTCGTCGCGCCGATCGCAAACAGCAGGGTGACAATCGCGGGCGTCAGCGCATCAACAGGCACGAGGTTGCGGATTCCGAGCGTCGCGATCAGTGCCACCAGGAGGATGCCGGCCATCAGCTCCTTGCCACGGGTGGTGTTTTCCTGGCCCTTGGTCCGGACAATCTGACTGCGATCTGCGATAGCCATGGATTATTGTCCTCCCAAAGACTCGCGAACTGAGGGAAACCGCGAGATTGTGGTAGGGAACATTGGCTGTTCCGGAATTCAATCTAGGTAGTTTAGTAATCATGAAACGAGCAAAACATCAAGATGTTTTCGCTGGACAGCTGCCGGGCAAGGTCGCCACGGAAGCCCGGCAATTGCGGAAACAGGCTGGGGATTGGCTCAAGCTGCGCAGGGCCGATGCCGGATTGTCGCAGGCTGATCTCGCCGCGCGGCTCGGTCTCAAATATTATACGTTCATCTCACAGGTCGAGAACGGGTTCAGCCGCGTTCCGACTGAAATCATGGGCGCGTGGGCCAGCGAGTTGGGTCTTGAACCGGCGGCGTTCGCTAGGCATCTATTAATGTACTACGAGCCGGAATTGCACCGGCTGCTGTTCGGAGCGGAAAGCAAATGAGCGTGGTTGCGTTCGAGCGCACACAGGAAACCGGCATCTGGAGCGAACGGGAACTCAATACAATCTGCGCGGCATTGCAGGCTGCGCTCGCGCCGTCGACCGGCCGCGAATGGGAAACCGGCACCACCGAAAAAGGCGATGCCCAGTTCTATCTGTTGGGTCCGCTTCCGGATCAGGCCTGCGAGCTGTGTGTGTCCCGGATCGGGGCGCGCTATATTCTGGAAGACGGATCGGGCCGGCTGCTGTTCGAGCATCGAAACCTCGATATCGTCGCGCTGCATGCGAGGGCGGCGGTCCCGTCCACGTCGTGGCTGATGGTCAAGGCGATCACGCTGTGGTGTGCGATTCGGAGCGCCTTCCACGAAAAACTCGAGCCGATGATCGCGGAGACCGAAGAGCTGCTGGTGCAGCTCGCGCCGCAGCTGGCAGCGTTCGCCTGATCGCCTCGTCAAAAATCATCACGCCAATTTGAAAGTGTTCATGAACGCGAAATCTGCGACATCCCGCGCCAGCAAGACGTCCCGCAAAACCGCAATCAGCAAGGGAACTGCCGTCCGCAAGGCCACCGCAGCCAAATCGAAGACCGGCAAATTGCCGGAATGGAATCTGGCCGACCTCTATTCCGGCATCGACGCCCCCGAAGTCGCGCGTGACTTGCAGGAGATGGATGCCGAATGCATCGCGTTCGAGACGGACTACAAAGGCAAACTGGCCGAAAACGTTGCAAAGGATAGTGGCGGGCAGTGGCTCGCCGCAGCGGTCAAGCGCTACGAGGCGATCGACGACCTCGCCGGCCGTCTTGGCTCCTATGCCGGCCTTGTCCACGCCGGCGACAGCGTCGATCCCGCGATCACGAAATTCTACGGCGACGTTTCGGAGCGGCTAACGGCCGCATCGGTGCATCTGCTGTTCTTCGGGCTCGAACTCAACCGCGTGGACGACGCCGTGATCGAGCGCGCGCTGCAGGCGCCCGAACTCGCCTACTATCGCCCGTGGGTCGAGGATCTGCGCAAGGACAAGCCGTACCAGCTTGAGGATCGCGTCGAGCAGTTGTTTCACGAAAAATCCCAGAGCGGCTATGCCGCCTGGAACCGGCTGTTCGACCAGACCATCTCCGGCCTGCGCTTCAAGGTCGGTGGCAAAGAACTGGCGATCGAGCCGACGCTCAATTTCCTGCAGGACCGCGCGCCGGAAAAGCGTAAGGCCGCGGGCCAGGCGCTGGCGAAAACCTTCAAGGAGAATGAGCGGACCTTTGCGCTCGTCACCAACACGCTCGCCAAGGACAAGGAGATTTCCGATCGCTGGCGCGGCTTTGCGGATGTCGCGGATTCCCGGCATCTCAACAACCGCGTCGAGCGCGAGGTGGTCGATGCGCTGGTCGGATCGGTCAGGTCGGCCTATCCGCGGCTGTCGCATCGTTATTACGCGCTCAAGGCCGGCTGGTTCAAAAAGAAGAAGCTGGCGCATTGGGATCGCAACGCGCCGCTGCCGTTCGCGGCGACCGGCACGATCGCCTGGCCCGAGGCCCGCAACATGGTGCTGACGGCCTATCGCGGCTTCTCGGTCGAGATGGCCGATATTGCCGAGCGTTTCTTCACCGACCGCTGGATCGACGCGCCGGTGCGCCCGGGCAAGGCGCCCGGTGCGTTCTCGCATCCGACCACGCCGTCGGCGCATCCCTATGTGCTGATGAACTATCAGGGCAAGCCGCGCGACGTGATGACGCTGGCGCATGAGCTCGGCCACGGCGTGCACCAGGTGCTGGCCGCCAAAAATGGAGCGTTGATGGCGCCGACGCCGCTGACGCTCGCCGAAACCGCCAGCGTGTTCGGCGAAATGCTGACCTTCAAGCGGCTGCTCGGGCAGACCAGGAATGCGAAACAGCGTCAGGCGCTGCTCGCCGGCAAGGTCGAGGACATGATCAACACCGTGGTGCGGCAGGTCGCGTTCTATTCGTTCGAGCGCGCCATCCACACCGAGCGCAAGAACGGCGAGTTGACCGCCCAGCGCATCGGCGAGATCTGGCTCAGCGTGCAGGGCGAAAGCCTCGGGCCGGCCATCGACATCCGTCCGGGCTACGAGAATTTCTGGATGTACATCCCGCACTTCATCCATTCGCCGTTCTACGTCTACGCCTATGCGTTCGGCGATTGCTTGGTGAACTCGCTTTATGCGGTCTACGAGAACGCCTCCGACGGCTTTGCCGAGCGCTACCTTGCGATGCTCGCGGCCGGCGGCACCAAGCATTATTCCGAACTGCTGAAGCCGTTCGGGCTCGATGCCAAGGATCCCAAGTTCTGGGACGGCGGGCTGTCGGTCATATCAGGCATGATCGACGAACTGGAAACGATGGGCTGACACACGCGGCGCGGCGACAAACTTCGGCCGTCGTCGCATCCCATCATGACGGCGACGTCAGGAGTGGAGCGCTCATGATCGACACGCCGACACGACGCGCAGTGCTTGGAGCGGGCGCCCTCGTGGCCGGTTCGCTGTTCGGGATCGAAAGCGGTGTTGCCCAGGCGCCGCTTCCACCCACGCCCGCCTGCCACGACGGCGAGGCGGCAACGCTGGCGCAGACCGAAGGGCCGTACTTCAAGCCTTCCTCGCCGGAGCGGATCGAACTGTTTGAAGAGGGGATGGCGGGGCAGCCGATCGAACTGGTCGGGCTTGTCCTTTCCCGCGACTGCAAGCCGGTCTCTGGCGCTTTGCTGGATTTCTGGCAGGCCGACGGCAGGGGGCAGTATGACAATTCCGGCTTCCGGCTGCGCGGTCATCAGTTCACCGATGCGGAAGGGCGCTATCGATTGCGCAGCGTCGTGCCCGGCGTTTATCCCGGCCGCACCCGCCACATCCATGTGAAGGTACAGCCGCGCGGCGGCCGCGTGCTGACCACCCAGCTCTATTTCCCGGGCGAATCGCAGAACCGCTCCGACAGCTTGTTCCGCAAGGCGTTGCTGGTGCGGACCGCCAAGAACGCTGGATGGCTCGCCGGGCGGTTCGACTTCGTGGTCGGCTAGGGCGCGCTGTAATACATCTGTTGAACAGGCGTCGAAGACATGTTATACACTCTGTATAACGGAGTCGGTAGCATGACCAAAACCCCTCGCGGCCTGAATGAAGCCTCCAGCGAATACAAAGTTGCAGATTCCGTCCTGCATATCCGGAAGATCGGCAATTCAGTCGGCGTGATCCTCCCGAAAGAGCTGCTCGCCCGACTCAATCTCAAGGAGGGCGACAAGCTGTTTCCAATTGAGCAGCCTGGCGGCGGCCTGATTCTGACCCCGCACGACCCGGATTTCGAGAAGGCGATGGAAGTCGCCCGGCGTGGTATGAAGCGCTATCACAATGCCTTGGCCGAGCTTGCCAAATGACCGAGCCGTTTTGGCTCACCCGCCAAATGGTTGTTGCGATCCACGATGAGCAACTCACGATTCACGGCGGCGCGAGCGGTTTGCGCGACCAAGGCATGCTTGAGTCTGCGCTCGACCGGCCGAAGAATCGATGGTCATACGAGCGGGCTGAGCTGGCCGAATTGGCGGCAGCCTATGCCTTCGGCATCGCGCGCAATCATCCATTCGTTGACGGCAACAAGCGTACTTCGCTGCTGGCGCTGTATACCTTCCTCGGCGTCAACGGCATCGACTTTGTCGTGCCGGAGGCGGAGGCGGCGGCCATCATCCTTTCCCTGGCCGCGGGCGAGGTCAGCGAGGAAAGCCTGACCCGCTGGATCCGGGATAATTGGCCTTCCGAATGACCCGATAGGCTTTGTCCCGTTGCCCTGCTGGCGGCTTTGCGGTAATTGCACGCCAGATCGTGGATTGACTGGGGATACCGATGGCAGACCATAGCGAAGTGGCCTACACGACCGCTGACGGCAACGATTATCCGGCCCATGAGCAGACCTATGAAGGGTTCATCATGCTGGTCAAATACGGCACCGTGGCCGTCGTCGTGATCGTCGCCCTGATGGGCTACTTCCTGACCTGATGCGTCGCCGGCTGCACCGCCCGGGCGGCGGTGACCAGAAAAATTTGCACGTTGCCCGGTCATGAAACCGGTATCCAACTAAGCGGAAATAACGCTAGTTTGCTTGCGCGCGCGCCCTCGCGCCGCCGGAGGCCCCATGAAGATTGCCGTTGCCAAGGAAATCGATCCGTCCGAACCGCGGGTGGCTGCTTCTCCCGACACCGTGAAGAAGTTCAAGGCGATTGGTGCCGAAGTGGTGGTGGAGCCGGGGGCAGGCATCAAGTCGGGCCTGCCGGATTCCGAATATATCGCGGCCGGCGCCACCATCAGTGCGGACGCGCTTGTTGATGCCGACATCATCATCAAGGTGAAGCGGCCGGAGGCCTCTGAACTCGGCCAATACAAGCGCGGCGCCCTGGTCATCGCCATCATGGACCCCTACGGCAACGAGGCGGCGCTCAAGACCATCGCCGACTCCGGCGTGTCTGCCTTCGCGATGGAATTGATGCCGCGTATCACCCGCGCGCAGGTGATGGACGTGTTGTCCTCGCAGGCCAACCTCGCCGGCTACCGCGCGGTGATCGAGGCCGCTGAGGCGTTCGGCCGTGCTTTCCCCATGATGATGACCGCAGCGGGCACGGTTCCCGCGGCAAAAGTGTTCGTGATGGGCGTCGGCGTTGCCGGCCTGCAGGCGATCGCGACCGCGCGCCGGCTTGGCGCCGTCGTCACCGCGACCGACGTGCGGCCCGCCACCAAGGAGCAGGTCGAAAGTCTCGGCGCCAAATTCCTCGCTGTCGAGGATGAGGAGTTCAAGAACGCGCAGACCGCCGGCGGCTATGCCAAGGAAATGTCGAAAGAGTATCAGGCCAAGCAGGCCGCCCTCACCGCCGAACACATCAAGAAGCAGGACATTATCATCACGACCGCGCTGATCCCGGGCCGCCCGGCGCCGAAGCTTGTCAGCGCCGACATGGTCAAGTCGATGAAGCCCGGCTCGGTCCTGATCGATCTGGCGATTGAGCGCGGCGGCAATGTCGAGGGCGCCAGACCGGGCGAGGTCGTTGATGCCGATGGCGTCAAGATCGTCGGCTATACCAATGTCGCCGGCCGCGTCGCACAGTCCGCCTCCAGCCTGTATGCGCGCAATTTGTTCAACTTCATTGAAACGATGGTGGATAAGACCACCAAGGCGCTCGACGTGAAGTGGGACGATGAGCTGGTCAAGGCCACCGCGCTGACCAGAGACGGCGCCGTCATCCATCCGAACTTCCAGCCTAAATAGCCAGCCTAGGAGAGCCGCCATGGATCATATTGCACAGGCCGTCGATCCCTTCGTGTTCCGGCTGTCGATCTTCGTCCTTGCCGTTTTCGTTGGCTACTTCGTGGTCTGGTCGGTGACCCCCGCGCTGCATACGCCGCTGATGTCGGTGACGAATGCGATCTCGTCGGTGATCGTGGTCGGCGCGCTGCTCGCGGTCGGCGTTCCCATGATCTCGAGTGGCTCAGGCTGGGCGCGCGGCTTCGGCTTCATCGCGCTGATCTTCGCTTGCGTGAATATCTTCGGCGGCTTCCTTGTCACCCAGCGCATGCTGGCGATGTACAAGAAGAAGGTAAAGTGAGCGGCGTGCACCTCGGGGTGGCGAAGACAATAGGGGACCTGAGATGAACGCCAATCTGGCTGCAGTATTGTATCTCGTGGCGGGTGTGCTGTTCATCCTGTCACTGCGCGGCTTGTCCAGTCCGGCATCGTCCCGCCAGGGCAATCTGTTCGGCATGGTCGGCATGGCGATCGCGGTCGCGACCACGCTCGCCAGTCATCCGCCGGCGGACGGCCTCGCCTGGGTGCTGGTGATCCTTGGCATCGCCATCGGCGGCGGCATCGGTGCCGTGATCGCGCGGCGGGTGCCGATGACCTCGATGCCGGAACTGGTCGCCGCCTTCCACTCGCTGGTCGGTATGGCCGCGGTGCTGGTGGCCGCCGGCGCGTTCTACGCGCCCGAAGCGTTCGACATCGGCAAGCCCGGGCAGATTCACGCCGCGAGCCTGATCGAAATGTCGCTCGGCGTCGCGATCGGCGCGCTGACCTTCACCGGCTCCGTGATCGCGTTCCTGAAGCTTTCCGGCCGCATGAGCGGCGCGCCGATCATCCTGCCGGCGCGCCACATCATCAACATCGCGCTGGGTCTGGCGCTGGTGTTCTTCATCTTCGGCCTGGTGCGGTCCGGCAGCGCGCTCGACTTCTGGCTGATCACGATCATCGCGCTGGTGCTCGGCGTGCTCATGATCATTCCGATCGGCGGCGCCGACATGCCGGTCGTGATCTCGATGCTGAACTCCTATTCCGGCTGGGCCGCGGCCGGCATCGGCTTCACGCTCGGCAATTCCGCGCTGATCATCACCGGCGCGCTGGTCGGCTCGTCGGGCGCGATCCTGTCCTACATCATGTGCCACGCGATGAACCGTTCCTTCATCTCGGTCATCCTCGGCGGCTTCGGCGGCGAGACCGCGGTGGCCGGCGGTGCCGGTGGCGAGCAGAAGCCCGCCAAACTCGGCTCGGCCGACGACGCGGCCTTCATCATGAAGAATGCGCAGAAGGTGATCATCGTGCCGGGTTACGGCATGGCCGTGGCGCAGGCCCAGCATGCGCTGCGCGAAATGGGCGACCTCCTGAAGAAGGAGGGCGTCGAGGTGAAGTACGCCATTCATCCGGTCGCGGGCCGCATGCCCGGCCACATGAACGTGCTGCTCGCCGAAGCCAACGTGCCCTATGACGAGGTGTTCGAACTCGAGGACATCAACTCCGAATTCGCCCAGGCCGACATCGCCTTCGTGATTGGCGCCAACGACGTCACCAATCCGGCGGCCGAGGACGACAAGACCTCGCCGATCTACGGCATGCCGGTGCTGCAGGTCTGGAAGGCCGGAACCGTGATGTTCATCAAGCGCTCGCTGGCGTCGGGCTATGCCGGCATCGACAATCCCTTGTTCTATCGCGACAACACCATGATGCTGCTCGGCGACGCCAAGAAGGTGACCGAGAACATCGTCAAGGGGATGTAACCCGCTCACGGGAAGTCATGACCGTCCTGAAATGGCTGCTGATTGTCGTTTCGGTCGGGTATGCCTGCGGGCTTGCCGCGCTGTTCTTCTTGCAGCGCTCGTTCCTGTTTCCGATTCCCACCACCGAGCGCATCTCGCCGCAGGCGGCCGGTTTTCCGGAAGCCGAAGAGCATGTGCTGGCCACCGCGGACGGTGAGAAGGTCATCGCCTGGCACGTTCCGGCCAGGCCCGGCCGTCCCGTCATTCTCTATTTCCACGGCAACGGCGATTTCCTCGCCGGCTTCTTCGGCCGCTTTCGTGAGCTGATTGCCGACGGTACCGGTGTCGTCGCGATGTCCTATCGCGGCTATGCCGGCTCCAGCGGAAAACCGAGCGAGCGCGGATTGCTGCAGGATGCGGCGGCGGCCTATGCCTTCACGACGGCGCGATACAGCGCGGACAGGATCGTGGCCTGGGGCTTTTCGCTCGGCACCGGCGTCGCGGTGGCGCTGGCGGCGGAACAACCGATCGGCAAGATCATTCTGGAGGCGCCCTATACATCGCTTGCCGACGTTGGCGCTGCCGCATTTCCGATCTTCCCCGTTCGTTGGGCGATGAAAGATCCATTCCATTCCGACCGGCGCATCGCCGGGGTGAAGGCCCCGATGCTGATCCTGCACGGCGCGCGAGATGCCACCATCTCGATCCGATTTGGCGAGCGCCTGTTCGCGCTCGCGCATGAGCCCAAGACGTTCGTCAGGTTCCCCGACGGTGGCCACAACGATCTCGACGCTTACGGCGCGACGGCAGCAGCGCGAAAATTCATCAACGCCGCAAAAGGCTGACGACGGCGATGGTTTACTGCATAGTCGGACCGCAATGATTTCGAGGATTTTGACCGCATGAGCGCGCACGGCCCGATGCCGAAATCGTCGTGGATTTTCCCCGCATTGGCGGTAGCGCTGTTCGTGGTCGCCACCGCGCTCGGGCTGACCTTCACACCGACGGCCGGCGGTTTGCTGTTCGCGGCGCTGCTGCTGGCGATCCTGTTCGGCACGGTGTTTGCCGCCGTGCATCACGCCGAGGTGATCGCGGAACGGATCGGCGAGCCCTACGGCACGCTGTTATTGACGCTGGCAGTCACGATCATCGAGGTCGCGCTGATCGCGACCATCATGCTCGGCGACAAACCGGTGCCGGCGCTGGCGCGGGACACGGTGTTCGCGGTCGTCATGATCGTGTGCAACGGCCTGGTCGGCCTTTGTATCTTCATCGGCGGGCTGCGCTATCGCGAGCAGGATTTTCAGGTTTCCGGCGCCAATCTGTATCTCAGCGTGCTGTTCGTGATGGCGACCATCACGCTGATCATGCCCAACTACACGCTGACGGCGCCGGGACCGATCTATTCGGCGGCCCAGCTCGGCTTTGTCAGCGTCGTCACGCTCATTCTCTATTGTGTGTTTCTCTATACCCAGACCATCCGGCATCGCGACTATTTTATCAACGATGCCACGGGAGACGCGGGCGACGGGGCGCTGCTATCGAACCGGATGCTGGCGTTGAGCATTGCGCTGCTGCTGCTCGCGCTGCTGGCGGTGGTGCTGTTGGCCAAGAAATTCTCAGTTGTGGTCGATTTAGCCATCGCCCGTGTCGGCGCGCCGCCGGCTTTCGCGGGCGTGCTGGTGGCGTTGTTGATTCTGCTGCCGGAAAGCGTCGCCGCCATTTCTGCCGCCCGCAAGAACGACCTGCAGAAGAGCATCAATCTCGCGCTCGGCTCGTCGCTGGCGACCATCGGGCTGACGATCCCCGCCGTCGCCGTTGCCGCTTACGCGCTCGACAAGCAATTGGTGCTCGGCCTCAACACGCAGGAGATGGTGCTCTTGGTGCTGACCTTCGTCCTCAGCATGCTCACCTTCGGCACCGGACGCACCAACATCCTGTTCGGGCTGGTCCACATGGTGGTGTTCGCCGTATTCCTGTTCATGGTATTCGTGCCGTAGTTCCCTTGTCGTTCTCTGGAGTTCATCCAAAATGCTCAGCGCCACGTCAGACGTTCAGGTCGACACCCCGGAAGTTCGCGTCACCGAGTGGCGGCTGGCGCCGGGCAGCGCCACCGGACACCACACCCATGGGATGGACTACGTCATCGTGCCGGTGACCGCGGGCGAAATGACCATCGTGGCGCCGAACGGCGAACGCTCGAAGGCGCAGCTCGCCGTCGGTAAATCCTACTTCCGCAAGGCGGGCGTCGAGCACGACGTGCTCAACGAAACAGCAACCGAGATCGTGTTCCTGGAGGTCGAGCTGAAGCCCTGACCGTCCGTTATCGGCAGCGCCGCAACCGACCCATTTCGGCCGCAGGTCCTGACAAGCCGTTAATAGTGCGGCTCCCGGAACGTCCCGCAACAAGGGCCCGGCGGGGTCGCCTTAGGGCGGTAGAAACGGAACCTCATGAGGATCTGCACAATTGCCACCGATCCGTCGCAGTTGATCCCTCAATATGCCCAGAAGTTCCCGCATCAAACTGGTCGCGGGGAGTGGCCGGCATGCTGAAGAAGTATATTTCGAAATTCACGATCGACATCCTGCCTTCGGTGGCAGCGACCGTCATCGGGGCTTACATCGTCAATCATTACATCGTCACCAGGCCGGGCACGGACGCCCCTGTCGCCGCCGCCGTATCGGCTGCCGACCCCAAAGCTCCAGCCAAGGCCGCAGAAACCGGCAACCCGCCGACGGCGGGCGTCAGGGCTAAGGGGATTTCCGAAAAAGCCCTCCTCGAGAAGACCGCGGCCGAACGGCCGGCGGTGGTCGAGAAGGTTGAAGCCAAAGCGGATGTGAAGGCGGACGTGAAGCCTGATGTAAAGGCTGACGCGAAGTCCGCCGACGCGCCGGCCGAGACCGCGAGCGTTCCGGCCGAGCCGCGCGCCACCCGCGCCGCGCCGCGCGAACGCGAGAAGGAAAAGATCAGGGTCGTGCTGCCGTCACCGGTGCAGCCCGTGGCGCCGGCCGTCGCGGCCGCGCCGCCGGCGCCTGTTGCCGCGCCGCCGGTCGAAACCGCTGTTGTGCCGGATGATCGCCGCGACGCCAACGACCTCGCGCGCGCTGCAATCGAGCGTCTGCGGGTCAACAATGATGGTTCGCCGCGTGCACCCGAAGTGGTGCGCACGCCCGAAGCTCAGCGAGTAGAGACCCCGCGGATCGAGACGCCACGAAGCGAGACGCCGCGGGTCGCGGCCGCGCCGGCGCTTCGCCCGCTGCCGCCGCCGATCTCGGTCTCGACGCCTTCGGGAGCGGAGAGCTTCGATCAGGGCAGGCCGCCTTACGCAGCCAATGCGTCTGTCGATCCGCGCCGCCCGACGCCGCCGGCCGAAATTCCGGTCTCGCGTCCGCTCGATTTGCGGGCCGATGTGCCGGAGCCGTCGGTGCGCGAGCGTACCACGGCCGTAGCCGAGGACGTGCTGTCGGCGGCGAAGTCGGTGTTTCACGCCGTCCTGCCGAAATAATCCATCGTGTCTTCTCGTGCCCCGGACGCAGGCATCGCCGCGACCGGGGCCTCTGCTTTGCATGGGGTTGTTTTCGCGATTTTGCGTCGAGAGCCGCGTTCCGATTGAATCGGATCGGGGTTCTGGATTCCTGATTTGACGCGTTTTCTCGACGCGAACCGGTATACACCCCCGGATCAAGTCCGAGGGCATGCTTCGCGGGAAAACGCGCTACCCGCCGGTGCGGGCCAGGCCGCTGCGTGCGGCTTCGTCCTTGGGGCGGATTGCAATGGCGCGGCCATAGGAAGCGGCCGCCTTGGCCTTGTCGCCGAGCCGTTCATAGGCCTGCCCGCGGGCTGACCACGCCGGTGCGCTATTGGGATCGGCCTGCACCGCCTCGTCGAGGTCGGCGGCCGCTTCCTTGGCCTTGTCGATCGCAAGATAGCTTGTTGCGCGGCCGAGCAACGGTTCGACCTTCTGCGGCGTCAGGCCGTTGGCGGCGGTGAAATCCTCGATCGCCTGCTGGTACTGTTTCTCGCCTTGATAGATCAGCCCGCGGCCGTAGAGCGCTTGGACGTTGTACGGATCGAGAGCGAGGGCGCGATCGAATTCCGCCAACGCCTCTTCGTTCTTGCCGGACTTGGCGAGCACCTGGCCGCGGGTGGCATAGCCTTGCGAGTCGCTGACGCTGCGCGCGCTGATATTGTCGGTCGGTTTCTGCGCCACGGGCTGCGGCTTTGGGCTGTCCGCGCCCCACGATCCCAGGTCGAACGAGCAGCCGCCAAGCGGCATCGTCAGCAGCGCGACCAGTACGACCGTACGGCGCACGCCACGAGAAAACGAACAGGAGGCCGGAATGGCCATATGGCGGAATGCTCGCGCGTTCATGGCGCATAGGTAGCCCGGCACACCGCAAAATGCATCGGTCAAAATAGCCGCAACCGGCGGACCGAACCCGTCAGGCCCTCGGATCGACAAACAAAAAACCTAAAGAAAAACCCAAAGAAAAAAGCGCAGGCCGGGGCCCGCGCTTTCCAATTCAAATCTGCTCGGTCGTTCAGCGCGGTCCGCGCGGACCTGCACCCGGGCCGCCACGACCGCCACCGGGACCACCACGGTCGCCACCGGGGCCAGCACCGAACACCGGCTTCGGCTTCATCGGCAGCAGACCTTCGCGCTGCAGCTTCTTGCGAGCCAGCTTGCGCGCGCGGCGCACGGCTTCGGCCTTTTCACGGGCCTTCTTCTCGGAGGGCTTTTCGTAATGGCCGCGGAGTTTCATCTCGCGGAAAATACCCTCGCGCTGCATCTTCTTCTTCAGCGCCTTGAGGGCTTGATCGACATTGTTATCGCGGACGAGAACCTGCACGCGGCATCCTCTTTCAATTGATCGGATAGGAATTCTGGTAAAGCGAAGAGCTGGCGAAAGGCCTAGCCCTTAACCTGAAGGCGGGCATTTACCAGACAAAACCTGTGATGTCCACCTGTGAAGCGAACAGCCGGACCAAGTTAAGCCATGAAATGCGGCAAATCTGACGCGGTTCGGCCCTGATTTGGGAAGTTATGTGCCCAGACCGAGGCTGTTCCCGGAGTTTTTGAGCAACCCGGCAGCAACAATCTGGGGAGACAACCATGGATACGAAGAAATATGCCGCCGAGGCCATCGGCACGTTCTGGCTGACATTTGCGGGATGCGGCAGCGCCGTCATCGCCGCCGCCTTTCCGCAGGTGGGTATCGGACTGGTCGGGGTGTCCTTTGCGTTCGGACTGAGCGTCGTCACCATGGCCTATGCGATCGGCCATGTATCCGGCTGCCATCTCAATCCGGCCGTCACGGTGGGGCTTGCCGCAGGCGGGCGCTTTCCAACCGGGCAAATCGCGCCCTACATCATCGCGCAGGTGATCGGCGCCGTTGCGGCGGCGGCGCTGCTTTATGTGATCGCGAGCGGCGCTGCCGGTTTCGACGTCACCAAGGGTTTTGCGTCGAATGGCTATGACGCGCATTCGCCTGGCAAGTACAGCATGGTTGTCTGCTTCATCACCGAGGTGGTGATGACCATGATGTTCCTGTTCATCATCATGGGCGCGACCCATGGCAAGGCGCCGGCGGGCTTTGCACCGCTGGCGATCGGATTGGCGCTTGTCATGATCCACCTCGTCAGCATTCCCGTCACCAACACCTCGGTGAATCCGGCGCGCAGCACCGGGCCTGCGCTGTTCGTGGGCGGATGGGCGCTGGCGCAGCTCTGGCTGTTCTGGGTGGCGCCGCTGATCGGCGGCGTGCTGGGCGGGGTGATCTATCGCTGGCTCAGCGAGGAGCCCTCCGGCGTCGTCGAGGGCCGCAAGTCGGCATAGCGCGAGGCCGCCTAGCGCAAGCCTGCGTGATGCGGGCTTGCTGCTATTTCTTGCGCGGCGACACTTCGGTGACGTGACCCATCTTGCGGCCCGGCTTCGGCGCGCCCTTGCCGTAAAGGTGCACGGTGGCGCCGGGAACCGTCAGCCACTGTTCGTAGCCGAGGATGTCGTCGCCAATCAGGTTCGTCATGGTGACCTCGCCATGACGGACCGGTTTGCCGAGCGGCCAGCCGGCGATGGCGCGGATGTGCTGCTCGAACTGCGAGATCGAGGCGCCGTCCAGCGTCCAGTGTCCGGAATTATGCACCCGCGGCGCGATCTCGTTGACCAGCACTTTCGGCCCGCCATTTTCCGCTACCACGAACATTTCGACCGCGAGCACGCCGACATAGTTCAGCGCTGTTGCGATCTGCTCGGCGATGCCGCGTGCCTGCGCCGCCAGCGCATCCGATATCTGCGCCGGCGCGCGCGAGATTTTCAGGATGTGGTCGCGGTGCTCGTTTTCGGTGACGTCGAAACTCTCGACCTGGCCGTCGACCGAGCGCGCAGCGATCACCGAGATCTCGCGTTCGAACGGAATGAAGGCCTCGAGGATCGCCGATTTGGTGCCGAGGTCTTCCCAGACCCGGGTGAGATCGTCGCCATCGCGGATGATCGCCTGGCCCTTGCCGTCATAGCCGAAGCGGCGGGTCTTGATCACGGCGGGCAGGCCGATCTTCTTGATCGCCGCCCGCAGGGTTTCCACCGACGACACGTCGGCATAGTCGGCGGTGCCGATACCGAGGCGCTTCACAAAATCCTTTTCGACCAGCCGGTCCTGCGTGGTCTCGAGGATCTTCTGGGTCGGCAGCACCGGACGGCGCGCCGCCAGCACCATGGCGGTGGCGGCCGGCACATTCTCGAATTCATAGGTGATGACGTTGACGTCGTTGGCGAACAGTTCGAGCGCCTCGACATCGGCATATTCCGCGCAGGTGGCGTTCAGCACCACGTCGAAGGCCGGCGAATCCGGATCCGGTGAAAACACCTGGCAGCGAAGGCCGAGGCGCGCGGCGGCCATCGCCAGCATCCGGCCCAGTTGCCCGCCGCCGAGAATTCCGATGGTGTCGCCGGGCTTCAGCTTCACATTGTTGGAAGCCGTCACGCCAAGCCCTCCGGCCGCTCTTTGACCGCATCGGTCTGCTCCTTGCGCCAGGCGGCCAGGCGCGTCGCCAGCGCCGGATCGTGCAGCGCCAATACGCTGGCGGCGAGCAGGGCGGCGTTGATCGCGCCGGCCTTGCCGATCGCGAGGGTGCCGACGGGGACGCCCGCGGGCATCTGCACGATCGAATAGAGCGAATCGACGCCGGACAGCGCCTTGGATTCGACGGGAACGCCGAACACCGGGAGTTCGGTCAGCGCCGCCGCCATGCCCGGCAGATGCGCCGCACCCCCGGCACCGGCGATAATGATCTTGAAGCCGGCCGCCTTGGCGCCCTTGGCGAAAGCAAACAGCCGGTCGGGGGTGCGATGGGCCGAGACAATGCGTTTTTCGCAGTCGACCCCGAGCGCCGCCAGCGTGTCGGCGGCGTGGCGCATGGTCTCCCAGTCCGACTGGCTTCCCATAATGATGGCGATCGGTGCGGTCATTTCGTCAGTTCTATCGGGAATCCAGAAACATAGGCCGATTATAGGGGTGGCCCGGGCGTCATCCAAGGCATGGCAAGGGATTAGGAATGGACTATCCTGTCTTGGTGAATCCGGGCAAGCCTTGATACGCATGCCTGCACAGGGAAGGTCATGAAGAAGAAAACCAGGGCAGCGGCTGCGGGAACCGCAAAACGCCCGAAAACGGCCCCGGCAGGACGAAAACCCGCGCCGCGCGGGATCCGCAAGTCCGCAAGCCCGTCCCCGGCTCCGTCCGTTGACCCCAAATCGACGATCCGCCGGCTCAAGACGCAACTGGCGCGGGCTCGGGCACGAATCGAGGAGCTGCAGGCCTCGGCCGATACCGACTTCCTGCTGGATATTCCGAGTCGGCGCGGTTTTGAGCGCGAATTGCACCGCGCGATCGCCTTCATCAAGCGTTACCACGCGAGCGGCGCCCTGATCGTGCTCGACGTCGATCGCCTGAAGCCGATCAACGACGCTTTCGGTCATGCCGCCGGCGACGAGGTGCTCAAGGCCATCGTGAAGACGCTGCTGGCCCACGTGCGCGCATCTGACGTGATCGGCCGGCTCGGCGGCGACGAGTTCGCGCTGCTATTGTGGAATCTCAGCGAAACCGATGCCAGGGCCAAGGCGGCGTTGCTGGAGGGGGCGATCGATCGCCTCACCTTTGTGTTTGGTGGCAGCACCGTTACTGCGGGCGCCTCCGCCGGCGTCGCGATCCTCGGTCCTCACGCGGAATTGGGCCGCACGCTGGAAGAGGCCGATAGCGCGATGTATGTCCGCAAGGCGCAACGGCGGCATGAGGCGTGAACGGAGTTCGTAGGGTGGGCAAAGGCGCGCACTTGCGCCGTGCCCGCCATCTTTGATCATCGCACTGAATGGTGGGCACGCGGAGCCTGTCATCGGGCGCGCATTCGCGCGACCCGTTGGCTTTGCCCACCCTACGAATGCTCGCAAACGGTCAAAGCCCGCTCAAATCTTCCGGCACGTTGCCGAACTTCCGCAGCAATTGCGCGTCGCCGAATTCGCCGATCATGGGATCGCCGCTGCGGCTGAACGCGACTGCGCCGATGCTGCCGGGGGCTCGCGACAGGATCTCGGCGCGGCGCAGCGCGGTGGTCGGACTCTGGCACTCCTCGGCAGCGCCAGCGACCGGCGAGCCGTCATCGTCCTGCAGGAATGGCAATGCAACGTAATAGGTGACATCGGCCATCATTGTCGCTCCGGTTTTGCTGCTCAGGCAGCAGTGCTGCTGGTGCGCAAGGTTTGGGTTGGCACGCAGCCGGCGGATATCGCCGCCTGCAGTTCCTCCAGCTCGGCTTCCAGATATTCGTTGGCCATGATCAGCGCCTTGATGGTCGAGCGCAGATTGCCGTCGCACATCGCGATCGCCTGATCGCAGGCTTGCTCGTAGCGGCTGTTGTCGGACAGGGACGGTGGTGCGGACATGACAAAACTCCCTTTGCTGGCGGCAGGGAGATATGTTCCTCTTTTGTTCTATTAGAGTCAAGCAAAGAGCGTGCGCGAAAATTCGTTTTCCCGTGCTCAACCGGCTGCCGGCGACGCGATCGCGGCCCTGAAAATTCGTGGCAACCGCGGCGCCTTGTGGATGTCGGGGAAAAGGGATTTGCCGCAGGCGGGCGGTCTTTGGCTATAGCCCCACCGTTCCGAAAAAAAACTCGCACCGGCCGGGCGAACGGATCGGCGGCAGCCAGGTTGCGGCTGTTCATCGTGGTGCGGCTTGTCCACTGCGGCTTCCGGCGCCAGCGTGATCAGCCTGCGATCAGGCAATGATATCAGGCGTGATCTGGTCTTCGATGAAGGCGATGCGGTCGCGCAATTGCAGTTTGCGCTTCTTCAGCCGCTGCAGCCGCAGCAGATCCGGCGCAGGCGACTGATGCAGCGCGTCGATCGCCGCATCGAGATCGCGATGCTCCTGCTGCAGCCGGGCAAGCTCGTTTTCGAGCTCGCGCTCATCTTCGTTGGTCATGGCGTACGCTTACTGCAAAAGCACGATGAGGTTGTAGACGGTTTGCGAAGCCGCCAGCGAAATATCGTCCCTGCGGGCCCGGTCCGCAAGCTGACCCGGTTCCATAGTCACGATTGGTTACAGATAAATCCGAAAAAATGAGAGGCCCGATTCTGGATAGCCATCGACAGATTCGGCGGCTGGTGTACACTCCTTCGTCCGGATCGAATCTGAGGTTTCACCCACCGAGGAGATTTCGTATGGCTCTACAGGCGCATCTTGTTGAACTTGAACGTAAACACAAGATCCTCGAAAACGAATTGCACGAAGCGCTCGTGCACCTTTCCACAGACGACCTGCACATTGTCGAGTTGAAGCGTCGCAAGTTGATGGTCAAGGACGAGATCGAGCGGTTGAAACAAACCGCCAGCGATACGGTCCACTAAACCGGTCTCCAGCAGAATAGCGAAACGTAATTCACCGTCGGATGGGCGCTGATGCGCTCATCCGCATAGGTTGTATTGCGAAATTATCTTGTATTTATCGCTTACTGCTCTGCCAGTTCACCAACATGATCAGCGATCGCCAGGGACGACGTCAGTCCCGGCGATTCGATGCCGAACAGGTTGATCAGTCCAGTGACGCCGTGCGCGCGCGGTCCCTGGATCAGGAAATCCTGCGTGGCAACCGCAGGTGGCACGATCTTCGGCCGGATTCCGGAATAGCTCGGCATCAGCGCCCCGTCCGGCAGCGTCGGCCAATAGCGCCGGATCGCGGGATAGAACCTGTCGGCACGGGCCGGGTCGACGGCGTAGTCGATGCTCTCGACCCACTCCACGTCCGGACCGAAGCGCGCCTGTCCGGCCATGTCGAGGGTGAGGTGCACGCCAAGCCCACCGGGCTCCGGCACCGGATATATCAGCCGTGAAAACGGCGCCCGCGCGCTGCAGCTGAAATAATTGCCCTTGGCGAGATACGCCGGCGGTATCAGCTCGATCGGCATGCCCTCGATGCTGCGCGCGACTGAAGGCGCGCCCAATCCCGCTGCGTTGATCAACAGATTGCATTCCAGAACCATCGGCGCATCGCCGCCCGTCTCGATTTCAATCCTGCCCGCGTTTGCCCGGGCGCGCAGCAGCGGCGTGTAAAACGCGTAGGCGGCACCAGCTTCCTCGGCATCGCCCATCAGCGCCAGCATGTAGGCGTGGCTGTCGATAATGCCGGTCGACGGCGAAAGCAGGGCCGCGTCGCAATTGAGCGCCGGCTCCAGTGCGCGCGCCGCTTCGCCGGTCAGAAGCTGCATGTCGTCGACGCCATTGGCTTCGGCATGGGCGCGGATCGATTGCAGCTTTTCGGTTTCCGCAGGTGTCGTCGCGACGATCAGCTTGCCGCAATTGCGATGCGGGATGCCGTGGTCGCGGCAATAGTCGTAGAGCGCCCGCTTGCCACTGACGCACATCTGCGCCATCAGGCTGCCGGCGCGGTAATAGATACCGGCGTGGATCACTTCGCTGTTGCGCGATGAGGTGATGGTGCCGATGCCCTCGGCCGCCTCCAGCACGATGACTTCGCGGCCGTACTGGGCGAGACGCCGCGCGATCGCGAGCCCGATCACCCCCGCTCCGATGACGACGCAATCAACCTTGTCCATGTACGCTTCAGGCCCGGAAATCTGGCGCGGGATCACGCCCGCGACGCGCTTGTTTTATTATCGTTTCGTTCAGAAGTATGCCCCAACAACCCGTTGGATTGCCTCGACATATGCCCTGAGGTCCCATCCTGTTAGTGAAGCATTAATCATGTCAGGGCAATTGCCGTAATTTGAGTCGCATTTTCCGGTTGCAAGGGTAGGCGTTTACCCGATCCAAACCCGTCAAGCCAGACACTCCACCGGGAAATCCGCGGGTGAATGATGGCTGGCAAGAATTGGCAGGCAGGCGGGAGGGATTCGATTCCGGCGCTGGCCCTCGTGTGTCTGCTCGCCACCTCTGCGTCGTACGGGTTGGCATGGGCCGCGCCGCCCGTTTCCGGCGGCTCGGCGCCGTCCAGCTATTCCGGCGAACTCGACCCCAACATGATCTGGGAGATGCTGATCGGCGGCATCGTGGTCGTGTCATTTCTGGCAGCGGCCGGGCTGTGGGTGCTGTCGGCGCTGCGCCGGGTCAAGCGTTCGCAACTCCGGCGCAGTGCGTTCGTCAGCTCAGCCCTGAACAATCTCAGCCAGGGCGTGGTGATGACCGACGTCCGTCAGCGCATCATCTACTGCAACGACCGCTATCTCGAAATCTATGGCCTGGTCCGCGCGGACATTCCCCGCAACATGACCGGGCCGGAACTGCTGGAGGTGCGGCGCAAGCGCGGCGCACTGGATGTCAGCGTCGACGAATTCTATGCCCAGGCCGCCACCGCGGACGGCCTGATCACCGAACTGCCAAACGGCAAATCGGTTCTGGTCAAGTATTTCCGCCTGCCGAATGGCGGGTCGGTCGCGACCCATGAGGATTGCACCGCGCAGCGCAAACTTTCGCGCAAGCTGGCATCGACCACGCAGTTCCTGGAATCGGTGCTCGACAACGTTCCGGTCTGCGTCGCCGCCAAGAACATCGAGGACGGCCGCTATATTTTCGCCAACCGCGCGTTCGAGCGTTTCTCGCGCTTCTCGCGCGACCATATCGTCGGCAAGCGCGCCGACGAGATATTCCAACCCGAAACCGCACGCACCATCGACACCGCGGACCAGTCGGCGCTGAAGGCGCCGGAAGGTTACCACCGCAGTGAGTTCGAGGTCGAGCGCGGCTCCGAGAAGCGCGTCCTCGCTTCCAACCGCGTGATCGCACGCGATGAGAACAACCAGCCTGAATTCCTGATCGCACTGTTCGACGACGTCACCGACCGCCGTTCGTTGTCGCGCGAGCTGGAGAGTACCAAGAAGTTCCTCGAACTCGTGGTCGACAACATTCCGGTCTCGCTGATCGTCGAGCGCGTCTCGGACGGAAAATACCTGCTCGCCAACCGCAGCGCCGAAACCATCCTCAACCGCCGCCGCGAGGACGCCACCGGACTGACGGCGGCCGATATCTTCAATCCGCGCGAAGCCAAGCTGATCATCGCGCGCGACGAGGCGGCGATCAAGAAGCGCGGCCTTCTGACCGAGGAGCACCCGATTTCGACCAAGGACGGCCTGCGGCTGTTCCTGACCCGCCGGATGACGGTGCTCGATGATGCCGGTGAGCCGCAATATCTGATCAAGACCCATGAGGACGTCACCGATCGCCGTCAGACCGAGTCGCGGATGGCGCACATGGCCTATCATGACGGCCTGACCGATCTGCCGAACCGCGCCGCCTTCCTGCAGGCGCTGGCCCAGATGATCGAGGCCTGCGAGGGTACCGAAGAGGAATTCGCGGTGCTCTGCATCGACCTCGACGGGCTGAAGGAAGTGAACGACGTGTTCGGTCACGCGATGGGCGACAAGGTACTGACGGAGGTCGCCCAGCGCCTGCAGGACTGCGCCCGCGGCGGCGTGGTGGCCCGGCTCGGCGGCGACGAATTCGGGTTGATCATCGACGGCAAACAGCCCTCCGCGGGCATCGCGCTGGCCGAGCAGGTCGCGATCGCGCTGGCGAAGGAATTCCAGATCGACGGCAAGCCGGTTCGGGCCGGTGCCACCACGGGCATCTCGGTATTTCCGCACAACGGGTCGGACGCGGCAGCCCTGCTCGCCAATTCCGGCGCGGCGCTGTTCCGGGCGAAAGCAAAATCGCGCGGCTCGATCAGCGTCTTCGAGCCCGAGATGGACCAGCAGATCCGCGACCGCCGCGTGCTGCATCAGGACCTCTCGGTCGCGATCAAGAACGGCGAATTGTCGCTGTACTATCAGCCGCAGGCCGCTTCGGGTCCGACGGTTGCCACCAGCGAAGTGATCGGCTTCGAGGCGCTGGCGCGCTGGATGCATCCGGTACGCGGCTTCGTGTCGCCCGGCGATTTCATTCCGCTGGCGGAAGAAAGCGGCCTGATCGTCGAAATGGGCGAATGGATCCTGCGCGAAGCCTGCCGGGAGGCGGCCTCCTGGCCGGTGCCGATGCAGATCGCGGTCAATTTGTCGCCGGCGCAGTTCATGCACGGCGATGTGGTCAGTCTGGTGCATTCGATCCTGCTCGAAACGGGGCTGGCTCCCGATCGGCTCGAACTCGAAATCACCGAAGGCGTGCTGATCGAGGATTTCGATCGTGGCCTGGCGCTGCTGCGGCGGCTCAAGGCGCTCGGCGTGCGCATCTCGATGGACGATTTCGGCAGCGGCTACTCCTCGCTGAGCTACCTGCAGGCGTTCCCGTTCGACAAGATCAAGATCGACCGCGCCTTCGTCATGCATCTCGGGCGCAACCCGCAATCGGCCGCGATCGTGCGCGCCGTCATCGACCTCGGCCACGGCCTCGAAATGTCGATCGTCGCCGAGGGCGTCGAAACCCAGGAACAACTCAGCTTCCTGTCGGAAGAGGGCTGCGACGCGGTGCAGGGCTATTTCATCGGCAAACCCCTGCCGATCGGGCAATACGCTGCGCTGGTCGGGCGCAACGTCATCAACGGTATCGAGTCCACGCGCAAGACCGGCTAGGTGGTGTGGACACTAGCGCATCCACAGAACGATGGCTGCGAGAGTGACGACGGCCCGGTAATTCCGGGCCGTT
>NZ_JAFCLX010000004.1:0-254796 GCF_018130205.1 Bradyrhizobium sp. AUGA SZCCT0222 | reverse complement strand
GCCGTTCCCGCTTGCGCTTCTCCGACAGCTTGACGCCTGCAACGGGCGCCAGGACCACACGGTTTTGCCGTACGCTTATCCACGCCGTCGTCGAGGCGTAAACCAGCGTCCACCGCAACCCGCCCAACGTCCGTGACGACGGCCGACGCCCTTCTGAGTAGGACGGGATGGGCGAATATATGCCCCTGATTTGCGTTCTGGTAAACAGAAATATTTTTTATTTCGGGGCTTGACACGACTTCCGTAAATCGGAAGTGATTTGCCCCGGCTACGCCAAGGCTACGAAGGGCGCGGCCGTCGGGTTACTTTGTCGCACTCAACCGTCATTGCGAGCGCAGCGAAGCAATCCATTCCTCGGCTGGCGCGCCATGGATTGCTTCGCTTCGCTCGCAATGACACGGAGAGAACGACATCCAAATCAAGCTGTCATTCCGGGCTCGCGCTACGCGCGCCCCGGAATGACGGGCGGAGAGAGTCGTGATAAGAGTGGCTGGCCAACTCGCACGGGAGCAGGTTGTGAAAGCATTTGGTCTGGCTGTCATGCTGGGCGTCATCGCGGCGCTGTCGCCGGCGCGCGCGCTCGAGGTGAGCGGCACTTCCGGCTTTCTCGGGGAATGGGAAGTGACTGCCACGGTCACCGAAACGGCATCCGGGCGCATCAGGGACTACCGTGGCCCGCTCGTGCTGAAGCATATTGGGCTGTGCACCCAGGATGGCCCGGTGGAGAAAAAGGGCGAAATGCGCCTGCAGATCTCGGCCTCGTCCCAGTTGAACGCGACATTGTCGATGCCGGGCACCGAATGCACGGCCAGCGGACCCTTGTCCGATGGCTACAACGGCACCATGACCTGCTCCGATAAGCAGGTCATTCCGCTTCGGCTGCGGGTGAAATAATCAAGGCGGACGCCACTGGCTAGAGTGTGATGACTTCTCTTCGATTCGTCATCCCACTCTAGCTCTTTGTTTGAGCATGATCTTTTCGGAAAACCGGTTCCCACTTTTCCGGATCATGCTTTAGCCGCCGGTTATGCCGGCGACGCGCAGGCCCGCGACGAACCGGTCGATGAAGCCCTGATCATTGCAGAAGAAGAGCTCCTGCCGCGCGGTATCCGTTTTGTAACCCGGCTTGCGTTGCAGCAGTTCGGCGGCCACCGCTTCGGCCTGAGCCTTTTCGCCGAGACGGCCGAGCGAGGCTGCCAGTGTTGCAAACGCCCGATACGGAACATTGGGCTGCCGAGTTGCCCTGCGGGCAAACTCGACGGCGATGTCGTACTCACCGAGCGAGAAATGCGCCCAGGAGCGCACGTGGTGGAAACTCCAAAGATGGCTGTCGCGCGGACTGAGCATGGTCGCTCGATCGAGCAGCGTTTCCGCTTCGATCTCCCGCCCGTACCAGAGTAGATTGAATCCTTGCGCAAAATACCCTTGCGCAAAGCTTGGATTGAGTTCCAGCGACAGGTCGATCGCCGCCAGCGCTTCGTCATTCTGACGGGTCAGGCACAGCGCACGGCCGAGGGCGCAGTGACAAAAACAATCGAGGTCGTCGAGCGCCACGGAGACACGCGCCTGGCGCAACGCCGTCTCCAGCCGAGCCGGACGATCCCTGGGCTCGTCATACAGCGAGCGCTGAACATTGACGTAAGCGAGCGCGCCATGGCCGCGGGCAAAATCCGGATCGGCTTCGATCGCGCGCCTAAAATAGGCCTCCGCCTGGTCAAACCCCGGTGTGGTAAATCGCCATAGATTCCATAGGCCGCGCTGGTAGCAATCCCAGGCATCCAGGCTTTCCGGCGCCTTGCGGGCAGCCAGTTGCTGCTCCACCTTCGACAGCTCCGGTTCGATCGTGGCCGCGATCTGCCGTGCCATCTCCTCCTGGATATCGAAAATATTCTCGAGCTGAAGATCGTATTTGTCGGACCAAAGCTGTTTTCCGTCCGCAGCCCGGGCCAGTTCCGCCGTGATCCTGACCGCGTCGCGACTCTTGCGAACGCTGCCGGACATCACATAACTCACGCCAAGCTGGGCACCGACCTCACGCGCATCGACCACGCGCCCCCCGAATCCGACCGTTGAGTGGCGCGAGATCACGGAAAGCCAGCGATTGCGGGCCAGCAGGCGGATGATGTCTTCGGTCAAGCCGTAGCTGAAATAGTCGTTCTCCGGGTCATTCGACATGTTCTCAAACGGCAGGACCGCGATCGACGATCGCGCGATGGCTTCCGCCTTCACCGCTTCCGAGACGACATCGTCGAGATGAGACACGTCGGTGGCAATCGAGACCTGCGCGGGAACGACACCCGCCGCAGCGGTATCGTCTGGCGCAAGCCTGACCGCATCGGCATCCGACGCTGCGACCGCCTGAACATCGCCGACGAACCGGAAGCCACGCCGGTGCAACGTCCTGATAAAAAGCTGATCCGTTCCGTTGTCGCCAAGCACGCGTCTGGCGCCATTGATGCGGCTGGAGAACGCGGCTTCCGAGATCGCCCGGCCATTCCAGACCGTGTCGATCAACTCATCCTTGCTGACGACCCGGTCATGGTTGCGCACCAGATGAACAATGACATCGAAGACCTGAGGCTCGATGTGGACGGATACGCCCTCGCGGCGCAACTCGTGTTGACCAAGGTCGATCTCGAAATTGGAAAATCGGTATCTCATTACCACCTCGGCGGAGGCCACGCCACAATCCTCAGCATTGCAGATCGAAATCAACCTCTGGCGGAGGAAAAACCAACGTCTCCTGAAGGAGTCCGCCAAGCGTGAGGGCGCATCTCAATTTACAGACGGGTCAAGGATCATACAACCGGAGACGTCACATGATCGGCTCGTCTGATTTCCACGCTTACGGATATTCCGCCAGACGGCCCGTTGCCGCACGGCAACGCGGCCAGCATCATGCAATGCGGGCGCTTGCGCCGTTCCAGTCCACGACGACGCCAACCCTGCTGAGGAAGATCCTCGTCCTGGCCGCGCGCCTGAGGCGATTCCTCAATGGCCAGGTGGCGGCCGCGATCGCCCACCATGAGCGAGAGGCCGCGTCAATCGCGCAGCGAAAGCTCGATCAACGCCGGCTGGACAAGACGCGCATCTACTGCGGCCCGATCGACCAGGTCCTGGCAGCCGCGAGGCAGCGCAAGCGCGCCGCCTGAACCGGCTTGAACGAAGAGATTTCCGAGCAACTGCATATTTCAAAGGAGACTGAAGATGTCGATTACGATGCAAACGGGTACGCCTGCCGCAATCCCTTCCTTTGCGATGCGAGTGCTCGCCCTCTGCTACGGCGGCCTCGCCTATCTGATTTTCCTCGGCACATTCCTGTACGCGGTCGGCTTCGTCTCGCGACTGGTCGTCCCCAAGACCATCAACACCGGCCCGGCCTCTTCGCTGTCGACGGCGTTGCTGATCAACCTCATCCTGATGTCGATCTTCGCTGTGCAGCACAGCGGGATGGCGCGGCAGGGCTTCAAAAGACTGTTCGCGCGCTTCGCCTCACCGGCGATCGAGCGCTCCACCTACGTCCTGCTCGCCAGCCTCAGCCTGATCCTGCTGTTCTGGCAATGGCAGCCGATGCCGGCGGTGGTCTGGAACATCGAAGGGCCGGTCTTCGCCGGCGTCGTGACCGCGATTGGCTTTATGGGCTGGCTTATCGTGCTCTACAGCACCTTCCTGATCAGCCATTTCGAGCTGTTCGGATTGACGCAGGTGGTGGCGCATTTCGCCGGACGCATGACCGCGCCGATCGCGTTCAGGACGCCCGGGCTGTACAGCCTGATCCGGCATCCGATCTATCTCGGCTTTATCATCGCCTTCTGGTCGACGCCTGTCATGACGCTGGGACACCTGCTGTTCGCCTCAGTCACTACCGCCTACATCTTCGTCGGCATCTGGCTGGAAGAGCGCGACCTCGTCGCATTCTTCGGCGACGAATACCGCAAATATCGCGAGCGGGTCGCCATGATTCTGCCGGGCCTGTTCTGAGCGAACGCGGCGATTTCCACGACGACGTGAAACGGCCCCCGGCGACGCCGGGGGCCTGGAGATCGTTGATGGGATCCTTCGCTGGGCTCAGCGGCAGATCGTCTTGTAGGCGACGACGTGCTCGCCGGTGTAGCGATCAAAGCGGGTGATCTTCTTTTCGAAGCAGTCGTCGTTGTAGCCACCCGTGCGGTATCCATGGTCCTGGCGCGCATTGGCCGCAGCGGTGGCGACAACCGCACCGGCGACCAGAGCGGCGGCGACGCCGAGGACAGTGCGTCCATTGGCGGCGGATGCGGTGGTCGGCGCGACAATCGTCGAGCCAGCGATCAGAGCGACGGTCAGGGTAGCGATGATGGTGTTGCGAAACATGATGATCTCCAGGGGGTATCTGAGGCGGCGAACCATTTCGCCGATGACCTGACCCTAGAGAGCTTCCTTCCGACACGCTGTTCCCTGGGGAACAGGCCAGACTCCGCACCGCAACGAACTACGGCATAACGCAAATGGGTTGGATCACAGCGTCTCTTGCTTGTGGCCGCATTGCTTGCAGGCGAATTTGACGCGGGTGGCGCCCTTTTCGGCCTGCAGACGGTTTGGCGCGCCACATTTGCCGCAAGTTGTCTCGATTCGCGTATTGCCCTGCTTGATGGTCAGGTTTCTCTTTTCCATGGTCTCGCGGATCAGGCGCTCGGCCTCCTCGCGCATCGCTTGCTTGTCCATCAGCCGCACCTGTCATGAAGAACGCTTGCCGCGTAAGATGTCAGGCACCTAACACATTTTGATGTCGGCCGTCACGCCGCTTCCGGCGTCAATGCGAGGATGCGCCGCACCAGCGCGAGTGCGGTTTCGGTGGCGGGATCGGCGGAAATAACGGGAACGGCCAGCACCAGCAGATCGACCGGTTGATGCGACAAAATAATCACATGCGTGGCATTGCCGGCCTTCATCAGCGACATCAACCGTTCGACCGCGGGATCCGTCGCGGCAAGGCCCCATGGCGCTTCGGGACGGCGCAACACCCGGCGCGTCGACAGCGCCTTCCGCAACAATGGCGGATCGTAGGCGGCAAGATCGCTTTCGCGAAGGCGCCGGGCGCTTTCGAACATCGGATGGCGCGCCAGTTCCGCGATCAATTCGTCGCGGGTACGGGCCGCGGACGCCGCGACGGAATTCAAAACACCCGGCACCTGGGCTTCGAACAGCGCGCGCAGCGTGTCGGTCATCAGGCCGATGGTCAGCACGCCCGCAATCGCGATCGCGCAGAAGCGCATGATTTGCGCGGCATCGACATCCGGCGACACGCAGGCGGCAGCGGCGCCGAGGGTAGCGGAACTCACCAGCCGCAGCGCCGTCATCAGGATACCCTGCCGCCGCGTTTCGCTGCCGCCACCCGCGATCAACACGGCGGTGACGACCAATAGCGCACCGAGCGCGCCAAGCCGGACCGGCATATCAGGCGCGAGCGCCTGATAATCCGTGACGATGAAGGGGATCACGATCAGCGCGCCGGCCGCGAGCCGGCCGATGCTGCGGTTTTCGGAGGCCAGCAACGAGGTCCGGTCCCGCGTCGCCAACAGCCACGCGCAAATGACAAATCCCGCAAGCTGGAATATCGCCAGCGCGATCGCATAAGGCGTCGTGTAGCTCTCCAGCCCGAACACACCGCCGAGGCCGATCACGACGGCGCCCGCCAATGCCGCGATCTTGGCCGCACGCGGCGCGTGACGCCGCAAAATACCTTCCGTGACAATGAGCGCGCCGAGCGGCAGCAGCGCCGCCGGAATCAGCGACAGCCGGTCGAGCAGCACGCTGCCGGTCCACCACGCCACGCCGCGCGTCAAGAACAACAGCGCGACGACGCCAAGCAGCAGGAGCAGGCGCTGGGTCAATGGGCTCTTGGGATCACGCCGGTACAGCGCGAACATCGCGACGCAAAGCCCGAGCGCGCCGCAGAGATTGACGATGGAATCGGCGATCACGCCTGATGACATCGGGCTCATCGGCCGCTCCCTCGCGGCCGCAAGGTACCGAAGGCGCGCGTATCGTCCAGCCAATGCAAAAGCGGAAGCACCAGGCGTTGCAGCGCCAGCACGGCGGAGGCCGCCAGCAGCGCCGGCATCGAGCCGGCCGGCACCTCGCGCTGCAGATAGCGCCGCGCGCCGGCGAGATCGACGCGGCCGAGCTGCAGCACATCGTCGCCCCTGGCGTAGTCGAGTTCGCGCAGGCAGAACGCGTTGTATTGCTCGTCGCGATGCTTTGGCGCCACGTCCCAGGTTTTCTTCAGCGCGTCCGATCCACCGGTATAGGCGTCGGTGATCACGAAACGCGTCTCGTCGAACCCGGCCTCATCACCGACGCCGAACACCGCGCGATGCTCGCGCATGATGCCGCGCGCCAGTTGCAGATGGGCGAAGCTCTGCCGCGCATTGGCATCAGCCGAGGGAAACACATCCGAAAACGTGTCGCAGACCATTCCGAACACGGAAGGCACCTGCGTGACGTTCGAGATCCATTTGGGACGAAAACCGTCGCGGGCGAACAGCACCAGCGTGGTCAGGCCGTAGAGCACCCAGGACAGCCCCTGCCCCTGCACGTCAGGATCGACCATCACGAGGCCGAGATGGGTGACCTCCTGCTCCTCGCCGTCGAGCTCGACGGACATCACCGACAGCGCGTTGAAGGCGATCGGGCGGCCGGTGGCTTCTTCACGGATCAGCGTAACGATGGCGCGCGACAGGCGTTCGCGTTTCCCGGAGAAGATGCCGTAGGTGAGACTGCCGGCCGGCAGGGTCTTGCCGGCGACGGTGCGCAGATCCGCAACGAGCTGGTCGAGATCTTCCTGCGGCAGCGACAGGCCCGGGCTTTCGACGATCCGCGTCTGCAGGCCGGTATGGGTGCGCAAGGTGAGATCGATGGTTTCCTGCGAGAACGCCTTCAGCCAGAACGCCGCGTAGCCGGGCAGACGTCCGGCTGCAGCGCGGACCTGCCCGAAACCATGACGGATCGCCGAATTGCCGCTCCAGAAAGACGCCATGCCACCTGCCCGCACCCGATCCGGATTTGTGCGCCGGGCCCGTTAAGGAGCCATGAGTGCGGCACGTTGCGGTGGCGAGAGGGTAAACGATGTGTTGGCGGCGTCAAACAATCCGCAAAGGCAGACATCGTGCCGGGCAGACAAACGGCGGATGCCGAAGCACCCGCCGTCTGCCTTCGCCAGCCACGGCGCTCACGTTACGTGGACCGATTACGTGGATTTGGAAACTTCCATCAGCAGCCGCTCGGCCTTGGCGTCTTCCAGACGGTTCACCATCCGGTCGCTTTCGTGCATGTCGCGCACGGTCTTGGTCAGGGTGACGCAGCACTGCACGAGCATCAGGATGCCCATCGTGAGATAGCCCTTGATCCAGAGATCGACGGGGAGGAAGTAGACGCCGACGGCGACCATGAAGGCCGAGGCCGCGAACGAGACATACGTAAAGGTGACCCACGCGTTGCTGTGATGCTGGACATTCTGGTTCATGGCGCCATCCTGCTGATGCGGCTGAAACGAAGGACCGGTCCCGGCCCGGTGACGTGTCCCGTTGCGGAACCTCCGCCACCGACTCCTGCGCCCGCGCCAGTTAACGAGATATGATCAAAGCACCCTCAGGTTGCGCAAGGGTAAACGATACATTGAGCGGCCACGTCAAATGATTCATGACCGGGAACCGCTGATGTCGCCGGGCCGGGTTTTTTGGGCGTTATAGTCGTGCGCAAGCAACGAACACAGGCCCATGCAAAACGCGCCGCCGATTCCGAACGGTATCGACATGTCCTGCGGCAGCGGTCCAAGCACGGCGCGCGGCAGCACCATGGCCGCCGTCGCGCCGACCAGCGCCGTCAGGGGCGCCCTCAGCAGGAGCGGGATCGCGCGGGCCAGCTGTCCATCAAGGACCCCCACGATCGCCGAAACCGGAAAGGTGACAAGAAACAACAGCACCGCGAAGAAGAGGACAAAGCTTTCAAAGGGCATTCCAACCGCGACCCAGGTCGTGAGAACGACCGATAACGGACCTAGCAGCAGGAACACCAGCGTTCGATTCATGGAAGTCAGTCCTTCATGACGGACGACTGCAGCCATAATCATGCGACAACAACGAGCACACGGCCATATTGAGTGCGCCGACAGCCCCAACCGCGATCGAGGAATCCAGCGGCATCGGCCCAAGCAAGGCGGCCGGCGGGCCAACGGCGAGCAGCGCGCCTGACAGCGCCGCCAGCGGCGCCCGCAACGCGATCGGCATAATGCGGGACAGCACGCCGTCTATGATCCCGGTGACGATAGATGCAAGCAGGCCGAAGACAAACACCACCCCCATGATGACGGAAAGCAGGTAACCTAGTCCGCCGAGCACGGCCTCATATGCCAACAATTCGAAGACGCCGGGCAGCGGACCCAACAACCCAAACACGAGCGTGCGTCGCAGCCAGGGCAGATCCGTAAACAGCGATCCGCGGTCGGCATCATTTTCGGGAGGGTTTTCAGTAGACACGTGCATTGCCCTTGGTCCTGTGTTCACCTTGTAACATGACTTCGCCCATTGGCGTGGTGGAC
This sequence comes from Bradyrhizobium sp. AUGA SZCCT0222, assembly GCF_018130205.1. Lineage (NCBI taxonomy): Bacteria > Pseudomonadati > Pseudomonadota > Alphaproteobacteria > Hyphomicrobiales > Nitrobacteraceae > Bradyrhizobium > Bradyrhizobium sp. AUGA SZCCT0222. The sequence continues at coordinate 246,221 of NZ_JAFCLX010000004.1, read as the reverse complement.
GCTTAACGCGATCGTTGATGAACCGGCGCGCCCCGGAGAAGCGAACAGCGGATGCCGGCTTTCAAGTGTTCGTACGGCCATATTCGTGCGACAGCACTGAGCACACGCCCATGCAGAATGCGCCGCCGATCGCAAGCGCCATCGACATCTCCTGCGGCAGCGGTCCGAGCAAAGCGGCCGGCAGACCAACGGCGGCCACCGCGCCGACGAGCGCGGCCAGGGGCGCGCGCAAGAAGATCGACAAGGTGCGGGACAGGATGCCGTCGACGAGCCCGGTGATTGCCGATACCAGCAGGGCGATGACAAACACCTGCTTGCCGATGAGCACGAGCCAGGCGTTAAGTCCGCCGCTCGCAACGTCGGGTGACAAGGCGACGAGAACTCCGAGGATCGGACCCAGCAACAGGAACACGAGCGCCCGTCGCAGCGAGGGTGGATCGGCCCATGCCGGCACGTCGCGACCGTCATCATTTTCGAGAGGATTCTCGGAAGAGATATGCATCGTCCTCACCTTTTCTCTTGCCGTGTAAATTGGAGTTCGCGGGGTGGCGCTCTAAGGCGATTGTAGATGAGCCGGAGCGCCCCCCCGGAGAAACGAACGGCGGATGCCGAAACACCCGCCGCCCGCCTTCGCCAGCACGCGCCACAGGTTTACGCGGCCTTCGAAACTTCCATCAGCAGGCGCTCGGCTTTCGCATCTTCGATGCGGTTCACCAGCTTGCCGCTTTCGTGCATGTCACGGACGGTCTTGGTCAGGGTGACGCAGCACTGGACCATCATGATGATGCCCATCGTGAGATAGCCCTTCATCCAGAGATCGATCGGCAGGTAGAACAGGCCGACGGCGACCATGAAGACGGAGGCGGCGAACGATACATAGGTGAAGGTGACCCAGGCATTGCTGTGGGGTTGGACATTCTGGTTCATGATAGTCTCCTGTGTGTGGACGTTTGAGGTTGGGTGTTAATCGAAGGCTCGGTTCAGTCGGCTTGCCTCAGTAGGCTTGGTTCAACGGGTCGTTCAGGTCGTCTGCGTGCGCTTGGCGTTCAGCCGTGCGAGCACGTCATCAGCGGTCGTTTTCAGTCGCGGGCCAAAGCCCTGTTCGGCGAGCTTTTCGGCGGTCGCCAAAGGTCCTGAGGCGGCGTCGAGTTCGATCAGGGCTTCGTCGGCGGCCTGGGCTTCCATCTGCCGTTCGCGCAGGCGCTTCAGGGTCCGCTCCGCTTCGGGCAGCGTGGATTCGTAAGGGCGCGTCGCCTCCACCCCGCCGCGGCGCATGGCGCGAACCGCTTCCGACGCACGGGCGATGCGGCGGCCACGATCGAGCTCTGTGATCCGGGACTCCGCACCGGCGACCTGGCGCTTCATCCGCGTGATTTCGGACGCGAACAGCGTGCGCGCGGTCATCGCGGCGTCGCGGTCGGCTTCGAGATTGGCGATCGCTTGCGCGGCCTCGCGGGCGAGATCTTCCCGGCCGGCATCGAGCGCCGCGGTGGTGCGCACTTCGAGATCGGCGATCCGGGCGTTGGTGGCGTCGAGCCGGCGGCCCTCCTGCTGATCGCCGGCGATCGCCAGCGCCAGTGTCCGCTTGGAGCGCTCCACGGCCGCAGCGGCGTCGCGCATCTGCTGGTCGAGGATCAGAAGTGCCGAGCGGTCTTCCAGTTCTTCTCCCGCCGCAGCCACGCTGCCCCGGAAAAGCGTCAAAACAGTTTTGAACATTTGCAGCTCCCTGTGTTATGAGCATTGCTCATGAATCAGTTGTAGCACATCTTGAGCATTGCTCAAGAACAATTTTGAGCAACGCTCAAGAAAAATGAGAAAAATGTCTAAGGCACTGGAAAGACGAGCTAAATTACGCGAGGACTTGATCCTGGCGGCGGAACGGAGCATTTCCACGGGCGGTTTGGGGGCCCTGAAGACGCGGGAACTGGCGCGGGAGATCGGCTGCGCCAATGGGGCGGTCTATAATCTGGTCGACGATATGGACGAACTGGTCCTGCTGGTGGGATCGCGCACGCTGCGACGGCTCGATGCCGCGCTGAGCGAAGCCGAAAGCGCGGGTCCCCCCTCGCCGACCGAGACGCTGGTGCGGATTGCGGTCGCCTATTGCGATTTCGCCGCCGAAAATCTCGAACTCTGGCGCGCGCTGTTCGAACACCGCATGACGCCGGGCAAGCCGATCCCGGAATGGGCGGTCAGCGAGCAGATGGATCTGTTTCGCCACATCTTCCAGCCGCTCGCTGCATTGCTGGCGTCACGATCTCCAGGCGAACTCGGCGTCACGGCGCGCAGCCTGTTCTCCGCCGTGCACGGCATGGTGCTGCTCGGCCTCGAACAGAAGCTGATCGCGGTGCCGGTCGAGGCGCTGCGCGCGGAGATCGCGGTTATCGTGCGGGCGATGGTGAAGGGGCTGACGGCGGGACGGGACTGAGCCATTTTTCGAGCGGACGGGTGCTGCCTTTTCATCAACCATTGGTTGACTGCGTGTTTCGGATATTGGACGCTAGGCGGGCACCATTTAGGGACGCGCCATGGAATTATGGGCTCTCACATCCATTTGCAAAGGCGTCGAGTCGCTAGCGAAGCTGGAAGCAAGCCATCCAGTTCTGGGGCAGAGGCTCGCGGCGTTCGTCGAGACCGTGAATCAATGCTGTCACCAGGCCTATGAACGTTTTTCCGGCTACCTCAGCGACGTCATAGCGCTCTCGCTGACCCCGACGAGCCAGGAACGAGATCGCGTCCTGCAGCGCCTGGCAGAAGCCCCGAGCAGCACATGGTTTCGAGATGTCGCCAGCATCTGTGACAAGCTGGCTGTCCTCGCCGACCAGCACGACGGTCAGATAGAGACGCAAATAAGACGCGCTTCCGACGACAGCGCCGGTGACAGGCATTCGCTGCAGATGCTGCTGATGATCCTGCGGAAACATGAAGGGGACTTGAAGGCGGACATCCGCGAGGCCGTATATCGGCTGACGACCCAGATCACCGACGGCAAGATCGACGATGCGCGATCGGGCGCGCAACGACTGACGCGCGAGATCGACGAAAATCTGACACGAATAAGCGTTGTCGCCGGGAAAATCACAGGTTCAAGCGCCAGAGGCGCACAGGACTTCCTGCAAACCGCGACCGCTGATGTCAGCGTGCCGGCTCAACCAAATCGACCGCAACGAACGGTCGTTATCCTGATCCACGGCATTCGCACCGCCGCCTGGTGGCAAAGCCGCGTCGCATCGATCTTTTCCGATGAGCTCGGCGCAACGGTCATCCCCTTGAAATACGGCTATTTTGATCTGTTCCGGTTCCTGTGCCCGTTCGGCTTCTGCCGCCGCGGTCCGATCGAGCGGCTGCGAAAGCAGTTGCAGGGAATTCGCGACAATTTCGGCCAGGCAAGGCTGGTCGTGTTTGCCCACAGTTACGGCAGCTATGCGCTGGCGCGCGTCCTGCTGGAAAACTCCCGCTTTACGTTCGACCGGGTGATCCTGTGCGGATCGATCGTGCCTGAGGATTTCGACTGGGATCGCGTGCAGGACCAGATCCTCACCAAGGATAACGACAAGCGCGACGCGATCATCAACGAGTGCGGAACCCGTGACGTCTGGCCGGTGTTCGCAAGCTCGGTAAGCTGGGGTTACGGCGCCAGCGGAACATACGGCTTTGGCGTGCAAAACGTCCGCGACCGTTATCACCCTTCGGGCCACAGCGCCTATTTCGCGAGCGACTTCGTGCGCCAGTACTGGGTTCCCGCGGTCGCCGGACTGCCGATCGATTTCTCCGCAACCGATCGGGATGAGAATACCGCGAGCCCGGCATGGTTCGCACTGTTGCGGCTTCCGCTGCGGTTCGTCCTGTTTGCGGCTATTCCGGCGCTGCTTTTGATCGGCGGGTATCAGGCTGTCAATGCCTCGCAGAACGGCTGGTGCTGGCCGGGCACGACGCGCGCTGAAAGCAGCTGCGTCAACATCGCCGAATTAAGCAGCCGCAAGGAAATCAAGGAGAGGATCAGCTCACTGCTCGTGGATACCAATGCCGTGCTCGACCTCAAGGGTGGCATGCTGTTTGGCGCGATGGATCGATACCAGCCGACGCCGCAGGACTGGAACAACATTCTGTCGATCGTCAAAAACCTTCAGGATCGGATCACTACGTCCTTGAACGAAATCACGACTTATAACTCTTACCTTTCGCCCAACGGCGACAAGTACATTCTGCTTACGAAAACCGGCAAGATCTACATTGAAGCGCAATACTGGCATGCCTTCGAGAACGTCCGGCAGCAACTCCTGGGACGAAGCACGATCTTCACGCGGATGGCCGCAGCCACATCCCCGCCGGAGCGCGCCCAGGTTCAGCAATGGGGTGACGACCTGAAAAAACTTCATTTCGAGTTGCAGGAAGCAGTCAAGCCGATCGAGCAGTTGCTCTAGAGCCATATCCGTTCCGATCAAATCGGAACGGGGCTCTAGATTCTTAGGACGCGTTTTCTTGACGCGAACCGGTATCCACTTCGCTCGAAAACGCTCTAGCCTCGCAATGCAGCCGGCATCGCCTGCGGCGCCCACGCAAGTCCAAGGGAGGCGAGCGCATGGAACAGGCCGCACACGAACCAGCCCATCGTCAGCGCCAGGAACGACAACTTCGCCAGGATATCAGCCAGCGGCAAATCATGGCCCGCGATCGAGCTGTTGTAGATCTGGACCGAAATCGCCAGCAGCAGCGCGCCAATCAGGGCAAAGAAAGTGATGCGCTGCGATCTGGTGAGCCACCGCATCACCAAAAAATAGAGCGGCGAGACAAACGCCCCCGCCATCAAACCGCCGACGATCCAGAAATCCGCCATCTCAGCCCCCTGAGTTTCTCGTAAGCCAGAGATACACAGGAGGCGTTGAAGGGCGGTGCGGAGGTGGAGCCGGATTTTAGTAAAATTTTACGTAGTCGGTCAGACCAACGAGGAACGCCGTCATGCCCGGGCTTGACCCGGGCATCCACGACTTACTTGGGTCGACCACCAAAGACGTGGATGGCCGGGTCAAGCCCGGCCATGACGAAGAACAAGAACCGTAGGGTGGGCAAAGCGAAGCGTGCCCACCATTACACGATTGGCTAGAATGGTGGGCACGGCGCTTGCGCGCCTTTGCCCACCCTACCCGTTCGTCACACCGTCAGAACCGTCGACCCGGTGGTCTTGCGCGCGGCAAGATCGGCATGCGCCTTGGCCGCGTCCTTCAGCGGATAGGTCTGATGCACCTCGATCTTGACCGCGCCTGATTTCACCACCTCGAACAATTCGTTTGCCATCGCCACAAGATTCTCGCGCTTGGCGGCGTAGGTGAACAGCGTCGGGCGGGTGACGTAGAGCGATCCCTTCGCAGCCAGCAGGCCGAGGTTGAGCGGCTCGACGGCGCCGGAGGACGCGCCGAACAGCGCGGCGACGCCGAGCGGCGCGAGGCAATCGAGCGATTTCAGGAACGTGTCCTTGCCGACGGAATCATAGACCACGGGCACTTTGGCGCCGCCGGTGATTTCGTCGACGCGTTTTACGAAATCCTCCTTGGTGTAAATAATCGTGTGGGCGCAACCATGGGCTTGCGCGAGCTTCGCCTTCTCCTCGCTGCCGACGGTGCCGATCACGGTGGCGCCGAGATGTTTGGCCCACTGGCCGAGGATTAGGCCGACGCCGCCGGCGGCGGCATGCAGCAGGATGGTATCGCCGGATTTGACCCGATAGGTCTGCCGGATCAGGTATTGCGTGGTCAGGCCCTTCAGCATCATCGCGGCCGCGGTCTTGTCATCGATGCCGTCGGGCAGCTTCAGCAGGCGATCGGCCGGAATCAGCCGCGCCTCGGAATAGGCGCCAAGCGGCGAAGCACCGTAGGCGACGCGATCGCCGGGCTTCAGATCGGTGACGCCGCTGCCGACTTCCTCGACCACGCCAGCCCCCTCGCTGCCCAACCCGCTCGGCAGTTGCACGGGATAGACCCCCGAGCGGTTGTAGATGTCGACGAAGTTCAAACCGACCGCGGTGTGGCGGATGCGCGCCTCGCCCGGTCCAGGCTTGCCGACCTGGACTTCCTCCCAGGTCAAAACTTCAGGACCGCCGGTCTTGTGAAAACGGATGGCGTGCGTCATGGGATGCTTCTTCCTTCGGGTGGGATGAAAAGAGAAAAATGTTGCGGCGGTTCAAGTCTCGATGATGACGTAGCTGTCCTCGACATGGACCGCAAAGGTTTCGGCCACATAGGGGCCCTTCTCGAGGTCTTCAAGACCTTTGGCAAGTTCTTGAGTAAGCTCTTCGCCGCGTTCGATCGCAACCGGATAAGAACGGATCTTGACGCGCTTCGGATCGAAATAGGATTGCCCGTTGCGCATGTCGAATTCCCAGCCGTGCCAGGCGCAACGCAGCAGCTCGCCGACGCGCGAGCGCTGATAGACACCGGGCTCCGGCGAGGTCAATCGCGCCACGCACGCCGCCTTCTCCAGCGGCGCACCAGCGTGCGGACAACGATTGAGCAACGCAAAGAATTCGCCATTGACGTGGAACACGACGATGTCGCGGCCCTCGACGCCAAAGACCTTGTTGCCGCCGGGCGGGATGTCTGAGGTGCGGGCGACGATGTGCCGGGCCATGCTTGGGTTAAACCATCATAGCTTGTAGACCGAGCGCGCGTTGCTGCTGAAAATCTTCTGGCGCTCGATCTCTGACAGCGGCGTCCTGAACGCGAAGCGCGGATCGTCGAAGTCCCAATGCGGGTAATCCGACGAGAACAGCAGGCGATCGACACCGACCCATTCGATCAGCGAGCGCAAATGTTTTGCCTCATCCGGCTCGTCGATCGGCTGCGTCGTGAACCAGAAATGCTCCTTCACATATTCCGACGGCTTGCGCTTCAGATGCGGCACCTCGCTGCGGAAGGTCTCAAAATGCCGGTCCATCCGCCACATGGCAGGCGGGATCCAGCCGAAGCCGCCCTCGATGAACACGATCTTCAGGTTCGGGAAACGTTCAGGGATTCCTTCGAGCACGAGGCTGCAGAGCATCGACGCCATGGTATGCGCGTTGCTCTGGTGTTCTTCAGCATAATAAGACGGCCAGCCGCCGCCGGTCGGCGCGTGCCCGCCATAGCCGCCGACGTGAATGCCGAGTGGCAGGCCGAGTTCCTGCGCGCGCTCGTAGATCGGCCAGTAGCGGCGGCGGCCCAAGGGTTCATTGGCACGCGGGCAGACGTTGATCTGCACATAGCGGCCGGTCTTGGCGCAGCGTTCGATTTCGGCGATCGCGAGCGCGGTGTCGTCCTGGCCGGCGAGGATGGAAGCCTTCAATCGCGGATCGCGATCGGACCAGAAGGCGAGCTGCCAGTCGTTGATGGCGCGCTGGATCGCGGCGCCGAATTCGAGATTCTGCTGCGAGAAGATGAAGAGGTCGAGCACCTGCAAAATGCCGTACTCGACATCGAGGGGATCGAGGTGCTGCTTCTGCATGAAGGCGAGATCGGAGCCCGGAGGCCCGCCGGTCGGCGGCCACGCATCACGCCGCGCGATCAAGGGTGAGGAGCGCGGATAGGGCGTGGTGCCGATATAGGGCGTGCGCAAATGGCTGCCATATTCCCTGAAATGCTGTTGCCAGCGCTTCGTCATGAACTGGTCGAGGTCGCTATGGGCATGGATGCTCGGATGCACGTCGCAGTCGATGATGCGCAGCCGGCTCTTGGCGGCGGCTTCCTGTTCCAAAATCGGGCGGTCGATGACGTCGCTCATGCGATCCTCCTCATAAGGTAGTTCAAGCCGCAAGCTTCAGCCGCGGAAAGGTTTCCAGCGGATTGTCGGCGCACATGCGCGAAACGATACTGGCCGGCAGATGCGGCGGCATCGCGTCATTGCCGTCGAACTGCCAGTGCGGATAGTCGGACGCAAACAGGAACATCTTGTCGGAACCGATCTGCTCGATGATATCTGCGACGCCAGCCGCATCCGGCGGGCCATCGAACGGCTGCATCGTGACGCGAAAATGGTCGCGGATGATCGAGGCCGGCTCGCGTTCGACCCAGGGCACCTCGACGCGCACGCCGCGCCAGGTCTTGTTGGCGCGCCACATGAAGGCCGGCAGCCAGCTGACGCCTGATTCCATCAGCACCACCTTCAAGCCCGGGAATTTGCCGAACACGCCCTCATAGACCAGACTCAGTATCTGGGCCTGAAACGCCTGCGCCTCCATCAAATAAAATTCGTAGCGGTAGGACGGCCAGCCGATCGAACTCGGCGCGCCCCGGTACTGGCTGCCGGCATGGATCGCGATCGGCAGCATGTGTTTCTCGGCGGCCTGATACACCGGCCAAAAGTGACGCTTGCCGAGCAACTGATCGCCCTGCGCCAGCACCAGCACGGAGACAAAGCGCTGATCACCCGCAAGCCGCTCGATTTCCTCGACCGCGAGATCCGGCGCCTGCATCGGCACCACGATCGAGGCGCGCAGCCGCTTGTCCTTCGAGAGCCATTCGGCCGCGATCCAGTCGTTGATCGCCTTGCAGAACGCTGCGGCCATATAGGGATCGAACACCGCTTGCGCACCGTACAACACATTGCAGATCGCGTGGCTGGCGCCGAGCTGGTCGAACGCACCGCGCTGCACCATCGCGAGGTCGCTGCCGGGCTTGCCCGTCGCAGGGCGCCAGTCGGCGCGGCCGGACAACGGCATGCTCGGCGGATAGGAATTGAGATCGAGGCCGTCGATGGCGCGGCTGACGACCTGCTCTTTCCAGTGATCGTCGAGATAGGGCAGCAGCGTGGTGCGGGTTCCGCCCACCGCGGGATGGATGTCGCAGTCGATCCGCGTGGCCGCCATGGCGTTTCCTTGAGTGTCTTTATTGGCAACGAGTGCGTCGCCCCGCAAATGTGCCGCCGATGTGCTGGCTGCGCAAGGGTCGAACGTGGAAACCGACCGGGTGGCAGACCTTGGATGGACGCATGGCGAGCGATATTCGCGGCCTTGCGGCACGGCAGCAAAGCGCAAATACTCGTCTCAAGCGGGCCGGGAAAGATTCCGGTTGAACCCGCACGAAACAGAGACCGGGGGAGAAACGTTATGACGCATACGGAGCGGAAGGCCGCTAGTTGCGAGAACAGCATGCAGATCGACCGGCGCAGATTCTTAGGGAGCACGGGTCTTGCTGCCTTCGGAGTCACCCTCGGGATTTCCGGCAGCGGCGCCGACATTTCCGCCACCTATGCACAAGGCACCGCGCCCGCGGCCGCCGCGCCGAAAGGGCCGCAATATCTGAAATTCCCCGGCAAGAATGAAAAGCTCGTCCTGCTCGGCGACAAGCCGCTGGTGGCGGAGACGCCGGAGAGCCTGCTCGACGACGATACCACGCCGATCGAGAAGTTCTTCATCCGCAACAACGGACAGCTGCCCGAAGAGGCGAAGAATCCCGACGCCTGGAAAATTACCATCGACGGCGAGGTCAACAACAAGATCGAGATCACGCTCGGCGAGTTGAAATCGAAATACAAGACGGTGACGCGGCGCATCGTGCTGGAGTGCGGCGGCAACGGTCGCGGGGCATTCTCGCCACCGGCGCGCGGCAACCAGTGGAGCAATGGCGGGGTCGGCTGCGCCGAATGGACCGGCGTGCCGCTTGCCGATGTGCTCAAGAGCGCGGGGCTCAAACCCAGCGCGAAATACACCGCGCATTATGCGGCCGATCTGCATCTGTCTGGTGACGCAACCAAGCCAACGATCTCGCGCGGCGTGCGCATCGAGAAGGCGATGGATCCGAACACGCTGATCGTATGGGCGATGAACGGCCAGCCGCTGCCGAACATCCATGGCGGGCCGGTGCGCCTGATCGTGCCGGGCTGGCCCGGCTCGGCATCGCAGAAATGGCTGACGCGCATCACCATCCGCGACAAGGAACATGACGGGCCGGGCATGACCGAATTTTCCTATCGCACCCCGATCAAGCCGATGATCCCGGGCGACAAGGGCGATCCGTCAAACTTCCGGATCCTGGAGTCGATGCCGGTTCGCTCGATCATTACCAGCCCGGCGAATGGCGCCAAGTTCGCGGCCGGAACGAAGGAGCTGAAGCTGCGCGGCGCGTCGTGGGCCGGCGACCTCACGGTGAAGCAGATCGACGTCTCGACCGACTTCGGTGCGAGCTGGCAGCGCGCGAAGCTGGAAAAGCCGAAGAACAAATATGACTGGCAGCGCTGGACCGCGAGCGTGAAGCTGGCTTCCGACGGCTATTTTGAAATCTGGACGCGCGCGACCGATTCAAAGGGAGCGATGCAGCCGCACCAGGCCGGCTTCTGGAATCCGCAGGGCTATGGCGGCAACGCCATGCACCGGATCGCGGTGCTGGTGGGCTGATGCTGCGAGCTTTGGGAATGGCTGTCGCCGCACTGCTGTGGATGACGCCGGCGATCGCCCAGACCGCCTTCACGCCGCGTGACGAAAGCCCGGAGGAATTTAGCCCCGGGGCCGGCCGCGACGAGACCTTCTATGCCTGCACGGCCTGCCATGGTTTCAAGCTCGTGGCCCAGCAAGGTTTGACGCGCGCGCAATGGGAAGACTCGATCAACCTGATGATCAGGCGTCACAACATGCCGCCACTCGACGACAAGGATCGCGCCGTGGTGTTGGGCTATCTCGAAGCCGCCTATCCGCCGCGAGCCCCCGCCGCACGCGGCGGCTGGCAGAACCCGTTTAGCAAGTGAGGTGACGCGGGTCGCACAGCGGTGGCGGCGCCGGTTCTTCATTTGAACCGGACAATAGAGCGGGTTCCCAATATCGGAACCAAGGCCGGTTCCTTGCGCTCGCGGCTCCGGGTCATCCGAGGTACCTCCGCTGCGCAGTAGAGGGAAAAAACGGCATGAGCGTAGGTTAGGCGCCGCAGGCAAGGATTTCTTGCCATCTGCTGTCCGTAAAACGGCGACGTACCGAAAGCTCCGTTTATTCGAAGTGGCAGCGTTGGTGCCATCGGCAGGCTCGCAATACTTCACGCCTTTCTGAATGCCAACCGCACTCGTGTTTGTATCCGTGCTGCGCTTTGCTTTCTCTCCACTGCGTGCAGGAGGAGATAGATATGGCACTCAGTTTTACGAGAACAGACTACCCTGCCGGGCCCAACCCCTACGGGGCCGCCATCGGAGACCTCAATGGCGATGGCGTGCTCGACCTCGCTGTAACCAACTATTACAGCAGCACTGTTTCCGTCTTGCTCGGCAATGGCGATGGGACCTTTCAAACACCAGCCACCTACGCAACGGGAGGTTCTGGCGTTGTTTCGGTTCAGATCGGTGACCTGAATGGAGACGGAGAGCCTGACCTTGTCGCTACCAGTGAGGGAAACGACACCGTCTCGGTCCTCTTGGGTAACGGAGACGGCACCTTTGCGAATGAGACCTCATATACGACCGGCGGCCTCCCGCATGGTGTTGCTATCGCCGATGTGGATGGAGACGGAGATTCAGACCTCTTAGTGGATGATTTCGCAAGCAACACGGTTTCCGTATTCCTGGGCACCGGTGATGGCAGCTTCGAGCAGCCGACGGCATACGCAACGGAAGCAAACCCTTACGCCATCAAGGTTGGTGATCTCAACGCCGACAGCAATCTCGATCTGGTTGTCGGTAACATGAGCAGCAACACGATCTCGGTCCTCCTGGGGAATGGGGACGGGACCTTCCAAGCGCAGACGACCTACGCAACTGGCGTTACTCCGTGGGAAGGCGCCCTTGGGGACCTCAACGGGGACAACAAGCTGGACTTTGCTATTGCTAACGTCGGCGATACGACCGTTTCGGTGTACTTGGGAAATGGCGATGGCAGTTTCCAACCTCAGGTAACCTACGCGGCCGGTAATGGCCCTACCGCGGTCGTCATTGGTGATCTGAATGGGGATAACACGCCCGATCTTGCGGCAAGTAATAGTGACAGCGAAGTTGCCGTTTTGCTTGGCAATGGAGACGGCACGTTCCAAGGAGCAGAGACCTATTCGGTGGGTGGCTTTCCTTCTTGGCTCGTTGTTGGCGACCTTGATGGCAATGGCAAGCGGGATCTCGCCACAGCCAATTGGAGCGGCGACTTTGTTTCAGTGCTGTTGAACACAACCGGATCCAACAACGCTCCAGTTATCACCTCCAACGACGGTGAGTTGGCTGTCTTCTACCCCTTCGATGAAGCGGGCGGTTCGATCGCGCACGATCAGCAAGGCTTGCACGACGGGACAATTATCGGCGCTACTCACGTGCCGGGAGTGACAGGTAACGCCCTGCAGTTCAACGGATCGTCGGATTATGTCAGCGTGCCCGATTCACCCGAATGGAATCTGGGAAGCGAGTTCACCATCGAGTTCTGGGCCAATTTCAATTCCGTCCCCGATGGTAGCCAGGGAGACGGCCAAGGGGGTGTCCCGATAGGGCAAGATGAAGGTGGCGGATCACAGAACAAATGGTTCTTCGAAGTCTTTTCCGGGGGCATCGGCTTCCACGTCAACACAACCCCCGCTGGAGAGCACTTCTTTATTGCCGCTCCATTTGAGCCCACACCCGGACAGTGGTACGCGTTCGCCCTCACCAAGTCTGGATCGTCCTACCAGTTTTATGTCGACGGGCAACTTGTCGGCTCGGCCGAAGCGACATTAGCCATCCCAGATGTCGCCGCGCCGCTGATGATCGGGCGGTCCGAGGAAGCTTTTTACTTCGATGGCCAGCTTGACGGTGTGGCAATCCATCACCGCGCATTGTCGCAAGCCGAGGTACAACAGGGGTATGAGAATGGCGCAGCGGCGCCAGATGCAATCTCTGCAACAATCTCGATAGCCGAAAACACCACCGCAGTGACGACGGTTGTTGCAACCGATCCGGATGCTGGCCAAACTCTGAGCTACTCAATCGCTGGCGGCGCTGATGCCGAGTTGTTCACGATCGACACGGAGACCGGCGCACTCGCCTTCGTCACGGCGCCTGACTTCGAGGCTCCCGCCGACGACGGTACCAACAATGTCTATGACGTGACCGTGGAGGTCACGGACAATAACGGCGGCGTCGACACGCAGGCGATATCGGTCACCGTGACCGATGAGAATGAGAATGAGAATGCGGCCCCGACCATCACGTCGAACGGCGGCGGCAATACGGCGGCGGTAAGCATCTCAGAGAACGCCACCGCGGTGACGACGGTTGTCGCAACCGATCCGGATGTCGAGCAGACGTTGACCTATTCAATCACCGGCGGTGCAGACGCCACCAAGTTCACGATCAACTCGGAGACCGGCGCGCTCGCCTTCGTCACGGCGCCTGACTTCGAGGCTCCAGCCGACGTCGGTCCCAACAATGTCTATGACGTGACCCTGGAGGTCTCGGACGACAACGGCGGCATCGACACGCAGGTGATATCGGTCACGGTGCAGAACGTGTCCGGCGTTACCATCAATGGTACCAGCAAAGCAGACACCCGGACGGGATCGGGCGAGGAGGATGTCATTAACGGGCTGGGCGGCAACGACACGCTCAATGGTCTGGCTGGCAACGACGTGATCAACGGCGGGGCCGGCAACGACACGCTTAATGGCGGTACAGGCAATGACGCCATGACCGGAGGCACTGGAAACGACGTCTACGTCGTCGACAGTCTTGGCGACACGGTGACCGAAGCAATGGGCCAGGGCACAGATACAATCGAGACGAGGCTCAATTCGTTCTCGCTGGCCAGCGTGGCCAACCTCGAGAACCTGACCTTTATCGGAGCCGGGGACTCTGTCGGGACCGGCAATGCCCTGAACAATACGATCAGGGGAGGCAACGGAAACGATCGCTTTGTCGCGACCATTGGCGACGGCAATGACAGTTACTTTGGCGGCAACGGTGTGGATACAATCGACCTGTCCGGCACCACGGCCGCGGCTACCGTCACCGGCAGCAACGCAACAAGCGCCCAAATCGGCAGTGATACGTTGGGTGGCATTGAAAATATGATCGGCAGCCAGGGAAACGACCAGATCACCGGCACCGGCGCGGCGAACGTGATCGACGGCGGCAACGGCAATGACAACATCAACGCCGGCGGCGGCAACGACCGCATTATCGGCGGAGCGGGCAATGACACGATGGATGGCGTCGGCGCCAGCGACACCTTCGTATTTGCACCTGGCTTCGGAAACGACAGAATCATTGCTTTCGACGCCAACCCGAGCGGCGGGCAGGACTTCCTCGACATTTCGGCATTCGGGATAGCACCCGGCAATTTTGCAACGCGAGTCACAATTGCCGACGTCGGGGCCGATACACTCGTCACGATCGACGGCGACCCAGGCCAAACGATCCGGTTGGTCGGCATCGGCAACGCCGTAACGGTGACGCAAGCCGACTTCATGCTCTAAACGTCACACAAAACCAGCGTGATACCTCACGTCAGATCCGGTACAGCCGGCTCCTGTTCGGCATCACTGAGATGCGCGATGGCGCTCCGGAAGGTGCGGTACAGCGTGCCGTAATCGGTCCAGAGCTTTTCGATCGGAAAATTGCTGCCATAGAAACAACGGTCCGCGCCGAACATCGCGACCGTTTCCTTGACGATCGGACCGATCAATTCGGCGCGGCAGGCGTGAACGAAGGTGCCGAGCCCGGAGAGCTTGACGTTGACATTCGGGCATTGCGCCAACGCCGCCATGCCGTCGCGCCAAAGCTGCCAACCCGACGCCGACATGTCTTCCAGCATGCCGGCATGTTCGAGCACGAACACGATGTCCGGGAACGACCGCGCCAGCTTCGCGCCATCCATCATCTGGGAAGCGAAGATCTGCAGTTCGAACAGCAGACCGTGATCGGCCAGCATCGCGAGACCACGACGCCAGTCCGCATCGTTCATGACATCGGGACGCGGCGCGAAGCGGTATTGCGCGTTCTCATGCCAATGCAATTGCTGCCGGATGCCCCGTGTCGCCGGCAATGCCGCCAGACGCTTGAGCAAACTGCCGGCGTCGGGATCGGCCATGTCGGCATGGGCGACATTGGCGTGCGGCCAGCCCGTCGTATCCGCAATCGACTGAACCCACCGCGCCTCGTCGTAGCTTCGTCCCGCCGGCCAGTTGGTCTGGATATAGATCGACTTGACGATATCGCAGTCCATGATGTCGCTGCGGTATTCGTAGATCGAGTAGTCGCGGCAGATCGGCTTGTAAGGTCCAAAAATGCGCGGCACAGGCGGCCCGGACAGCCAGGGCAGATCATTCAGGCGCCAGACATGATGGTGCGCGTCGACGGTTGGAACGGATTTCATTGACGGAATCTACTTACGGCTTCATCTGCTTACGGCTTCGTGGCGGGATCGGCTTCGCCGAAAATATCGGCGGCGATGCGCGTCGGCTCGATCGCGGACGGAACGCCGCAATACATCGCCACCATCAGCAGCACGTCCTGCACCTGCGCCGCGGTGCAGCCGTTCGCCAGCGCCCCCTTGGCGTGGACGCGGAACTCGGCGGGCTTGTTGCTCGCAGCCATCATGCCGAGCATCACCAGGCTGCGGACGTCGTCGGAGAGCGCCGGCCGTTCCCAGACGTCGCCATAGACATAGGCATTGATGATGTTCTGCAGCGGCGCGCCGAACTCGCCCGACGCTGCCATGCGCTCGGCGACATCGGCCTCGCCGAACAGCTTTTTGCGCCGGCGCAGGCCTCGGGCGTACAGTTCACTGGTGTCCAATTCGAACTCCCCACGCGGCGTTGGCAATCTGACTTGAATTATACGGTTATTTCGCGAACGGCTAGAACCGCCAAAATAGCCATTTTAGGTCACGATCTCTTGCACCATATCTATTTGTCCGTATAAATCCAGAACAGAAATCCGTAAAGAGATTTCGCCGATGATGGCTGGAGGAAACAGGATGAAGCTGCGATTTCGCATTCTCGCCGGTCTGGTCCTGCTCGGACTGTCGGGACCGCAGGCCAACGCCGCCGACGAATATCCGACGCGGCAGATCAAGATCATCGTGCCGTTTCCCGCCGGCGCCGGACCCGACCAGGTCGCGCGCCTGATCGGCCAGCGCCTGCAGGAGGATCTTGGGCAGACGGTCGTGATCGAGAACCGCAGCGGCGCGCTCGGCAGTCTCGGCGCGCAGGAAGTCGCGCGCAGCACGCCTGACGGTTACACCCTGCTGATGGGAACCAACACCACCCAGGCCAGCAACGTCGCGATGTTCAAAACCCTGCCCTACGATCCGGCAAAAGATTTTGCACCTGTCATCCGCACCATCACGACCGCGATGGTGTTGCTGGTGAAGCCGGACTTCCCGGCCAAGGATCTCAAAGCGTTCATGGAATACGCCAAGAGCCGTCCGAGCCTGACCGCGGGCTACGGCTCCGGCGCCTCGCAGATATCGAACGCGCAACTGCAGAGCCGGGGCGGCATGACGATCCTCTCGGCGTCGTATCGCGGCGTGCCGCTGGCGGTCACCGACGTGATCTCGGGCGTGATCGATCTGGCTTTTGCGGATTTTTCGGTTGCGATCCCGCAAATGCAGGGCGGCACGCTGCGCGGCATCGGCGTGACGTCGCCGAAGCGGAACGAACTGACGCCGGACCTGCCGCCGCTCGCCGATGCCATGCCGGGCTTCGAGGCGACGATCTGGTACGGGCTGCTGGCGCCCGCGAAAACGCCGGAGCCGGTCGTCAACCGGCTCTACACCGCAACCCAGAAAATCCTGTCGACGCCGGCGGTGCGCGAAAGGCTTGCGAGCCTCGGCATGGTCGTTGCCCCGATGCCGCCGGCCGAATTTGGCGCCTTCATCGCCAGCGAAATCACGCGATGGACGGCGGATGCCAAGGCCGCCGGCATCGAAGCCAAATAGGCGCGGGATGATGACAACGGACGCGCCGGTCGGGATCGTCGGCCTCGGCCTGATGGGCATCGCGCTGTCGGCGCGGCTGATCGACGCAAAGATCCCGCTGGTCGGGTTCGATATCGACCCGGTCAGATGCGGGATGTTCAAGGCCAGTGGCGGCATGGTCGCGAATTCGGTGCGTGAACTCGCCGGGCGTTGCCGAACAGTCATCGTCGCCGTCTATAGCGGCGAACAGGTCGAGGCATTGTTCGATGAAATCGACGATGGCGCCGGCGCCGCGCGGCCGGTCGTGATCTGCACCACGACCTGCGGACCCGGCGAGATCATCCGGATTGCCGCGCGCGCATCGGGCGCCGGCCTGCCGCTGGTGGAGGCGCCGATATCCGGCACCAGCACCGAGGTGCTCGACGGCACCGCCACGGCGCTGCTGGCCGGCGACGATGGCGTCATCGCCCAGGTCCGCGGACTCCTGAATGTTCTCTGCCCGCGCAGCCTCCGCGTCGGCGTGATCGGCGACGCCAGCCGGGCCAAGCTCGCGATCAATCTCATCCTGCAGAACAACCGCGCGGCCCTGGCCGAGGGAATCGCCTTCGCCGAGCGCATGGGGCTGGACGGATACGCCTTCCTGGCGGCGGCGCGGCAATCGGCCGCCTATTCCCGTGTGATGGACTCCAAGGGAGAGAAGATGTTGACGCGGGACTATCGGCCGCAGTCACATATCGCGCAGACATTGAAGGATGCCGAGTTGATCATCGAGGAAGCCGGGCGATGCGGCATGCATCTGCCGCTCACCACCATCCAGGCCGAACTTCTGCGCGCGGCGATCGCGCTTGAGGGCCCGGACCGCGACAGCGCCGCGGTCATCGAGGCGATCCGGCGGCCATCAGCGCTGGCTGGGGTTTTGCGATGATCCGTGCCGCCATTGCCGGTCTCGGCCGCTGGGGCCGCAATCTGGTCGAAGCCGCCAGCGGCCATCCGCGGCTGAAAATCGTCCGCGCCGTCGAGCCTGACATCAAGGCGGCGCAGCAATTTTGCAGCCAACACGATCTCGAATTGACCGCCGATCTCGATCCGGTCCTGGCCGATGACACGATCGGCGCGGTCCTGCTGGCGACGCCGCATTCGCTGCATCCGGCGCAGGTGATCGCCTGCGCGGGGGCGCGAAAGCAGATTTTTTGCGAGAAGCCGCTGGCGCTGACGCATGCCGACGCCGCGCGGATGTTCGGCGCCTGCCGCGACGCCGGGGTCATGCTGGCCGTCGGCCATAACCGGCGCTTCTGGCCGTCGATCCGCGCCCTGCACGAAACGCTGGCGAGCGGCCAGCTCGGGACCATCCTTCACGTCGAGGGCCACAACAGCAACGAAAACTCGCAGAAAATCACCAGCGGATGGCGGCTATCGCCGGAGGAATCGCCCGGCGGCGGCTTCACCGGCGCGGGCCTGCATGTGCTCGACGCCTTCGTCAGCATGATGGGGCCGGTGGAACGGGTGTATGCCCGGCTGCGTCAGCGCGAGACCGGCCCGCCGCCGCTCGATACGGCGGTCGTGGCGCTGGATTTTGTCAATGGCGTCACCGGCACCCTTGCCACCGTGCGGGCAACGCCGTTCTACTGGCGCGTACACCTGTTCGGAACGGACGGCTCCGCCGAGGTGCTGGATGAAACGACCATGATCCTGCGAAAGAGCG
This sequence comes from Bradyrhizobium sp. AUGA SZCCT0222, assembly GCF_018130205.1. Taxonomy (NCBI): domain Bacteria; kingdom Pseudomonadati; phylum Pseudomonadota; class Alphaproteobacteria; order Hyphomicrobiales; family Nitrobacteraceae; genus Bradyrhizobium; species Bradyrhizobium sp. AUGA SZCCT0222. Next base: position 227,700 of record NZ_JAFCLX010000004.1, on the reverse strand, counting down.
GCGCTGCGCCGCAACGGCTCACCTATCCAGCTACCGACGTGCTGCGCGCCGAGCTCGACGCCTTTGCCAGCGCGATCGAGAACAAGGGTACATTCCCGGTGCGGGAAGCCGAGGTGCTGGCGACCTTGTCGGCGTTCGAGGCGGCGCTGCAGTCGATGAAATCCGGCCTGCCCGTGCAATGTCAAAACCTTCAAGAAAATGCCGGTCAACATGGCCGCTAAAAAAGAACCGCGCAAATCGGCGCGCTACCGCGACATCGCCGCCGAGCTGCAGAAGGAAATCCGGCTCGGCTCGACGCCGGTCGGCGAGTTGCTGCCGACCGAGACCGAATTGATGGCGCGGTTCGGCGCCAGCCGCCAGACCGTGCGCGAGGCGCTGCGGATCGTCACCGAACAGGGCCTGATCGTTCGGCGGGCCGGGCTCGGCTCGGTGGTGATCGCGGCCGAACCACCGGTGCTGTTCACGCACAGCGTCAAATCACTCAATGAATGGCTGCGATATTCCAACGAGACCTATCGCCAGGTGGTAGGCTCCAGCGATGTTGTCGCCGACCGCAACCTCGCCGCCCTGCTGAAATGCGAGCCCGGCAAACACTGGTTCCTGATCGAGGCGATCCGCCGCTCCGATGAATTCGCGGATCCGCTGGGATGGGTGGAAATCTATGTGCTGCGAAAATTCGCCGGCGTCGTGAAGCGGCGCGATCATGGCCGCAGCCCGGTGCATGAGCAGATCGCAAAGATGTTCGGCGAGACCATCGAATACGCGCAACTGGAAGTGTTCGCGCGCGGCATGCCGGCGAAACTGGCAAAGGCGCTCGGGGTCAAGCCCGGTTCACCCGCGCTGACGATGGTGCGCCGTTACTACGGCCTGCGCGAGGAACTGTTCGAGGTCACCGTCACCACGCATCCGGAGGGACGCTACACCTACACCATGGACATGCAGCGCTCGCTGCGGCCAAAGGTGTAGGCTCTCCTCCCTCTCCCCGTTCTTCACGGGGTCAAGACGAGCGAAGCTCGCTCTTAGAGGGTTGGGGTGAGGGGCTCTCTCCACCACGATGGTCTGTCGATAGACCTGTACCCCCTCACCCGCCGCGCTATGCGCGTCGACCTCTCCCCGCAAGCGGGGCGAGGTGAAGACAGCGGCGCCGAAACTTGCTTAGCTGTCAAAAAACAGAACACGGGGAGATCGCGTGGCGGGCAACGAACAAGAAACGTATCAATGCGACGTGCTGGTGGTGGGCTCGGGCTGTGCCGGCCTGTCGGCGGCGGTCACTGCGGGACATCAGGGGCTCAAGGTACTGGTCGTCGAGAAGGAGCTGCGCTTTGGCGGCACCACCGCGCGTTCCGGCGGCTGGCTGTGGATTCCCGGCACCTCGCTGGCGCGCAACTGGGGCATCGTCGAGAGTCCAGATCAGGCGCGGACCTATCTGCGGCATGAAGCCGGCAACTCCTTCGATGCCGCACGGGTCGATGCGTTTCTGACCTCCGGTCCCGAAGCGGTGGATTTCTTCACCAGCAAGACCGCGGTGCGTTTCGACATGCCGTTGACCTTTCCGGATTATCACGCCGAGGCGCCCGGCGGCACGCAGGGCGGCCGCTCGATGGTGACGCGGCCGTTCAATGGCCGTGAACTCGGCGAGCACCTCAAGGATATCGGCGCCCCCCTGCCCGAACTCACCGTGTTCGGCATGATGCTGGGCTCCGGCAAGGAGATCGTCCACTTCATGCGCGCCACGAAATCGCTGACCTCGGCGCTGTTTGTCGCCAAGCGGCTGTCGAAGCATCTGGTCGACGTGATCCGCCACGGCCGCGGCATGAACCTCACCAACGGCAATGCGCTGGCCGGACGCCTCGCCAAATCGGCGTTCGACCTGAAGATCCCATTATGGCTATCGTCACCGGTGCGCGAACTGATCAGCGACAGCGGCGCGGTGCGTGGCGCCATCGTCGAGCGCGACGGGCGCAAGATTCGCATTCATGCAAAGCGCGGCGTCATCCTCGCCTGCGGCGGCTTTCCGCATGATGTGGCGAGGCGCAAGGCGATGTTCCCGCACGCGCCGACCGGCAACGAGCATTATTCGCCCGGTCCGATCGGCAATACAGGCGACGGCTTGCGGCTGGCGGAATCCGCGGGCGGCCGCGCCGAGGATTCGCTGCCCAACGCCGCGGCCTGGGTGCCGGTCTCGATCACCACGCGCAAGGACGGCAGCAAGGGCGTGATGCCGCATTTCATCGACCGCGCCAAACCCGGCGTGATCGCGGTGACGCGTGAAGGCATCCGCTTTGCCAATGAAGGCAATTCCTACCACGATTTTGTGCAGGCCATGATGAAGGTCGCAAAACCCGGCGAGGAGATCGCGGCGTTCCTGCTGTGCGATCACCGCGCCTTGCGCAAATACGGCCTCGGCTGCGTGCCGCCGTTTCCGATGCCGCTCGGCCATCACTTGCGCACCGGCTATCTCAAGCGCGGCGCGACATTGGCCGAGCTCGCGGCGCAGGCCGGCATCGATGCCAAGGGACTCGAGGCGACGGTCGCGCAGTTCAACAAGAGCGCCGCCGACGGACAGGACCCGGCATTCGGAAAAGGCTCGCGCGCCTATAACCGCTACCAGGGCGATGCGCTGCACGGCCCCAACCCCTGCATCGCGCCGATCAAGGATGGGCCGTTCTATGCGATCAAGATGGTGATCGGCGATCTCGGTACCTATGCCGGCATCCGGACCGACGCCAATGCGCAAGCCCTCGATGCCGACGGCCAGCCGATCGCGGGCCTCTATGCCGTCGGCAACGACATGGCGAGCATCATGGGCGGCAACTATCCCGGCGCCGGCATCACGCTGGGACCGGCGCTGACGTTCGGGTATATCGCGGGACGGCACATCGCGGGGCAAGCGGCATGACGGATTCTCGGTTGCCGATTTTGCACCATTTCGAGGCCTCGCCCTTCTCGGAGAAGATCCGCGCGATCTTCGGCTTCAAGCAGATCGCCTGGCAGTCGGTGCTGATCCCGCGCATCATGCCGAAGCCAAACCTTGTGCCGCTGACCGGCGGCTATCGCCGCACGCCGGTCATGCAGATCGGCGCCGACATTTTCTGCGACACCCGGATCATCCAGCGCGAGATCGAGAAGCGCTTTCCCGAGCCGACCCTGTTTCCGGGCGGCAATGGCGGCGTGCCTGACATGACCGGCTTGTGGACCGATCGGATCTTCTTTGGCAGCGCCGTGTTCCTGGTGTTCGGTTCGCTGGGCGACAAGGTCCCGCAGGATTTCATCGACGACCGGACCAAATTGCGCGGCGCGCCGTTCGACGTGAAGGCGATGGCGGCAGCATTGCCGCATCATCGCGACCAGTTTCGTAGCCAGGCAGCGCTGATCGAGGCGCAGCTCGCGCATGGCGGGAAGTTCCTGCTCGGCGAATTCAGCCTCGCCGATGCCGGCTGCTACATGAACATCTGGTACGTTCGCTCGAACCTGCCTGAACTCGCCGACGAACTGCTGGCCGAATTTCCGCGGCTGCGCGACTGGGAGCAGCAGGTCCGCATCCTCGGCCACGGCACCCGCACCGAACTCTTAGGGCAAGACGCGCTCACCATTGCGGCGAAAGCCACACCCGAGGCCCGCGCGCCGGAGGCGACGCGCGATTGCGAACGCTGGAGGATCGGTGACGTCGTGAAGGTTTCGGCCGATGAGCCGGTCAAGACGCCGATCGAGGGGGAAATCGTCTCGCTCTCCGTACACCACATCGCCATCCGCAGGCGCGATCCTGATCTCGGCGAGGTCGTCGTTCACTTTCCACGGCTCGGGTATGTCGTATCGGATGCGTGATTGACCAAACCAACGCTTCGCTTTCAAATAGCCGCATGGCGGAGCAAACGACGGTAACCGACCGGGCACAAATTCCACGCTTCACCGCGAAAGGCGTGTGGCGTGGCTGCGTTGAAATCGCACCTATCGCCGTGTTCATCATCCCGTTCGGAATCGCGTTTGGCGTCGCCGCTTCCGCGAAGGGCATCGCGCCGGAAGTCAGCATCCTGATGAGCATCGCGATCTATGCGGGCGCCTCGCAATTCGCGCTGCTTGATCTGTGGTATGCGCCGTTGCCGCTGGCGACCCTCGCGCTCACGGTGCTCGCCGTCAACGCGCGGCACATTCTCCTCGGCGCGGCGCTCGCGCCGTGGCTGCTGCAGATCCCGATCAAGGGGCGGCTGGCGGCGCTGATCGGGCTCAGCGACGGCAGCTTTGCGTACGCCATGTCCGCCCGCGAGCGGGGAGAAGTCGACGCCGGCATTCTGTTCGGCAGCGGCATCGCGATGTGGCTGATATGGATCGCAAGCACCGCGGTCGGCGCCCTTGCGGGTTCATTTCTCGGCGATCTGACGCGCTTCGGCTTCGATGCGGTCATGGTGACGTATTTCGCGGCCGTCGTCGTCGGCCAATGGAAGGGGGCCAAAGACCTGTATCCGTGGCTTGCGGCGGCGGCGGTCGCCGTGATCGGGACCTATGTTCTGCCGCCGGGCTGGCACATCATCGCGGGCGCCCTGGCCGGCGGGATCGTCGGAACCTGGCGCCATGGTTGATACGGTTGCGGCGGTTGCCGCCGTCCTGCTGCTCACATTGATCACCATGGCGACGCGGGTCGGCGGCGTCTGGATCATGTCTTACGTCAAAATCACGCCGCGCATCGAGGCCTTCCTCAAATACATGGCGGTATCGGTTCTGATTGCGATCGTCGTCCCGACAACGCTGGCCGCGGCACCGCGGATCTGGATGGCCGTCGCGGCGGCCGCAATCGTGGCCGCCGTCACCCGCAGCGCGCTCAGCGCCATGCTGGTGGGCGCGGCTGTGGCGGCGGTGGTGAAGAATCTGGGGATGTGAGGGGTTGGTGGTGGAGGCGGCAGGGCGTCGGTGAGTCCGAACCGGAGACAGTCCGTCTTCGCTTTCACTGCGTTCAAGCTTCGCCGGACACGCTTCGACCTGAAGGTCTCCGCGTGGCTGCGCCACGCGTAGCCCGTCAGGGCGAAGCGTGGTGGGCGCGACAGGGATCGAACCTGTGACCCCTACCATGTCAAGGTAGTGCTCTCCCGCTGAGCTACGCGCCCTAGATTGGGATGACCATCCCGCTCCAGCTTTGATCGTATTGGGTGCGGTCCGTATATCGGCTCCAAAGCGCCCCCGCAAGGACGCTTCTGGGTAATTTCCGGTGTGATTTCGGGCTAAAACTTCTTGTTTTGACGCGTTTTCTTCACGCGAACCGGTACCCACTTCGCTCGAAAACGCTTTTGAATAGTCCGAATCAGGCCGCCAGCATCTTGTTCACTTCGCTGACCAATTCGCGAAGATGGACCGGTTTGGACAGCACCTTGGCGTTTTTCGGGGCTTCCGAATCGGAATTCAGCGCAACGGCCGCGAAGCCGGTGATGAACATGATCTTGATATCAGGGTCGAGTTCCGAGGCGCGGCGCGCCAGTTCGATGCCGTCCATTTCGGGCATCACGATATCGGTCAGCAGCATCTCGAACGGCTCCTCGCGCAGCCGCTGATAGGCGGACAGGCCGTTATCATGGGGCGAGACCTGAAATCCGGCGTTTTCCAGCGCCTTGACCAGGAAGCGGCGCATGTCGTTGTCGTCTTCGGCGAGGAGGATTTTGTGCATGGCGCTGTCGTCGAATCCGGCTTGGAGGGTCAGTCCGCACACTAAGCCCGACAGACGGTAAAGATCGGGTGAAAGGCAGCAGTGTGCAGCTCACGTAGAGCGGCGCTATTTCTGTACCGGAACGCGCCAGAGATCAATCAAGGCAGGCGTTTTCCGCATTTGAGATGTGTTCCAGCACCATTGCGGCTTTTTTCACTTGGCAGAATGATTGTGATTACCGACAATGCGTTCTCATAAAATCTCTGGTTTTCCGGCAGAATCGGTTGCTCTATCGCGAGGCCTGATCGATTGTCTTGATCGACTGCCTGGAAAGCACGGATCCAAGGGACGGCGCCCGACGATGACCCAGTTTGATGGCGAACTGTCGCCTCCGTTCGAGATCGTGGAGCCGGCCAGCTGGCGGGCGCCGATCATCTTCAATTCCCCGCATTCCGGCTCGGTCTATCCGCTGGAATTCCTCAACGCCTCCCGGATCGATCTGGCAGCATTGCGCCGCTCCGAGGATTCGTTCATGGACGAACTGATCGTCGATTTGAGCGATCGCGGTTTTCCGACGGTGCGGGTCAATTTTCCGCGCTCCTATGTCGACGTGAACCGCGAGCCCTATGAGCTCGATCCGCGCATGTTCACCGGCCGGCTGCCGAGCTTTGCCAATACCCGCTCGATGCGGGTCGCCGGCGGCCTCGGCACCATCCCGCGCGTGGTCGGCGACGGGCAGGAGATTTACCGCGAGCGGCTCAATGTCGATGAGGCGCTGGGCCGGATCGAGGCGCTCTACAAGCCCTACCACCGCGCATTGCGGCGGCTGATCAACAAGGCGCATCAGGCGTTCGGCACCGTGATCCTGGTGGATTGCCACTCGATGCCGTCGATCGGCGTGTCGCGCGACGAGCCGCGGCGGCCCGATATCGTGATCGGCGACCGCTACGGCACCAGCTGCGCCGCACTGCTGCCCGACGTCGTCGAGGACGTCATGAGCGGGCTCGGCTATTCGATCGGCCGCAACAAGCCTTATGCCGGCGGATTCATCACCGAGCATTACGGCAACCCGGCAAGCGGATTGCACACCGTGCAGCTCGAACTCAACCGCGCGATCTATATGGATGAACGCCGCCGCGAGCGCTCACCGCGCTTTGCGCAGGTGGCGGCCGATTTCTCTGTTCTGGCCGACGCGCTGGCCAAGGTGCCGCTCGGCGATCTTGGCCCGTTCCAGGCCGCGGCGGAGTAATCCATCGCTCCGTCATTCCGGGGCGCGAAGCGAACCCGGAATGACTCCACAAATCACGGAGTAAGAAACCAACTCCAAAAAGAAAAAAGGGCCGCTTGAATGAACAAGCGGCCCAAGTCTAGGGAGGAAACGCCCAAGGAGGGCAGCGATAGGGCGAGGCCCTACCGCACCGCAACAATATGCGGCCGCGCTGCACAAAACGCAAGTCCTTTCGAAACTTTCCCAGCGTAATCCCGGCGAGGATGGCCGTTATGCAACAGGTCAGTTAAATACTATTTTTCTTTTTATATTCAATGTCTTACGGAGAAATTTCCGTGGGAACCCGGTGTTACGGAGCGGCCACAATTCACAAATCTCGATGTTGTGAATAGCCGTGTCACCAAAAATGCATGCCTAAACGAAGCCGATTCGAAACCCCAAAGGGGGCCCTGAGTCGGATGAGATGGGAATAACATTCCGTTAATCGTGCGCCCATCGCAGGATTGAGCTAGGCAAGAACGCGAACGCTTGAACACCCCTCCGCCCTTTCAAGGAACTGCCGTGACGGTCATCGATTTCACAGCCTTTATCGGCCGCCTTGCAACCGCCTCCGGCGAAACCATTCTGCCGTTCTTTCGGACCTCGCTTTCGATCGACAACAAGAGCGCCAAGGATTTCGATCCCGTCACCGAGGCCGACCGCGCCGCCGAGGCTGTCATGCGCCGGCTGATCAAGGGCAACTTTCCCCAGCACGGCATCGTCGGCGAGGAATTCGGCAACGAGCAGGAAAACGCCGAATATGTCTGGGTGCTCGATCCCATCGACGGCACCAAATCCTTCATCGCGGGTTTTCCGATCTGGGGCACGCTGATCGCGCTGATGCACCGGGGCACGCCGGTGTTCGGGATGATGCACCAGCCCTATATCGGCGAGCGTTTTTCCGGCGACAGCGGCTCGGCCCATTATTCCGGCCCCTCGGGCGAACGGAAGCTTTCCGTGCGGCGCTGCGCCTCGCTGGCGGACGCGACCTCCTACACGACAAGCCCGCTGTTGATGAACGCCGCCGACCGGGCCGCCTTCGGCCGGGTCGAAGAGGCGGTGAAGCTGACGCGCTATGGCGGCGATTGTTATTCCTACTGCATGCTGGCGGCCGGTCATCTCGACCTCGTGGTCGAGACCGAGCTGAAGCCCTATGACATCGCGGCCCTGATCCCGATCATCACCGGCGCCGGCGGCATCGTTACCACCTGGGACGGCAAGCCCGCCCACAGCGGCGGCCGCATCATCGCCGCCGGCGACGCCCGCGTGCATGAAGCGGCGATGAAACTACTCAACAGCTAGCGCATTTGAGTTAGGTTGAGAGGCTAACTCGAACTATCTCCCGTCACTCGAAGGACGACGGCCCCGCCTGTGGCCGATGCATCCTTCGAGGCTCGCTTCGCTCGCACCTCCCGAGCGAACGCAAGTACGTTCGTCCGGGGATGACCGGTACACGGACGGAGGTAACCGCATGGACGCACTGCTGATCGTGGACATGCAGGTCGGGCTGCGGAGCGGCGATCCCAAGCACGATCTGCCAGGGGTCATCGACCGTATCAACCGGCTCGCCGCCAGCGTGCGCGCGCAGTCCGGCATGGTCATCTTCATTCAGCACTGCGGCGACGCCGGCGACGATTTCGAACCGCAATCGCCGGGCTGGGCGCTGCTTCCCGAACTCATCAGGGATCCCGCCGATGGCGTCGTTCAGAAGAGCATGAACGACCCCTTCGCCGGGGCCGAGTTGCAGGCCCGCCTCGGCAGGATCGCGCCGGACCGCGTGCTGGTGACGGGGTGGGCCACCGATCTGTGCGTCGATGCCACCGTCCGATCCGCCGTCTCCAACCAGCACAACGTCGTCGTGGTGACCGATGCCCACACCTTGAGCAACCGCCCCCACCTCGATGCGGTCAGCGTCATGCGGCATCATCATTGGGTCTGGTGCAATCTCATTTCCCAAAAGCCCGTCCGCCTCGCGGCCACCGACGAACTCGTGCCTTGACCGCAGCGATAACGTAACCCGCCGGACAAAAATCTGCTATAAGCACGCAACGCGACAGACGCTTTAGACATCTGCGCAGGGAGGGCTTGCATGAGGATTTGGGGGGCGCTGGCGGCCGGATTGTCGCTGCTGCTATGGCCGGCCGCGGGCACGGCACAGGATTTTCCGATCAAACCAATCAAACTGATCGTGCCGTTCCCCGCCGGCGGGCCGAACGACATCATCGCCCGCGTGGTCGGCCAGCGCATGTCGGAACTGGCCCGGCAGCCGATCGTGATCGAAAATCGCAGCGGACAGGCCGGGGTGCTGGGCACCGATGCGGTCGCGAAGGCCGCGCCCGACGGCTACACCATCGGCATCACCAGCGCGAGTTCGCTCGTCATCAACCCCTCGCTGGAAAAAATGCCCTACGACGTGCGCAAGGACCTCGCACCGGTCACTCTTGTCGTGACCGTGCCGGAAATGCTGGTCGTGGCCAGCAACGTTCCCGCCAACAACATGGCCGAACTCATTGCCCTCGCCAAGGCGCAGCCCGGCAAGCTCAATTTTGCCTCCGCCGGCGTCGGCGGCCTGCCGCATCTGGCGGGCGAGCTGTTCAAGCTGACCGCAAAACTCGACATCGTGCACGTGCCCTATCGCGGCGCGGCGCCGGCCATCAACGACCTGCTCGGCCAGCAGGTGCAGATGACGTTCCTCGACCTGCCGGTGATCCTGCCGCATATCAAGGCGGGCTCCCTGAAGCCAATTGCACTGGGCTCCCCCACCCGCGCACCGACCGCGCCCGACGTGCCGACCACGGCGGAAGTCGGCATGCCGGATCTGTTGATCGAGAACTGGTACGGCATGATCGCGCCGGGCGGCACACCGGAGAAGATCGTCACTGAGCTGAACCGCATCGCCAACGAGGCGATGGCCGACGCGAGCGTCAAGGCAAAACTCGCCGATCAGGGCCTCACCGTGGCCGGCGATACCCCGGAGCATTTCCGCGGCTTCATCGACTCTGAAATCAAGAAGTGGTCGAAGGTGATCAAGGACGCGGGCCTCGAGACGGCGAAGTAATTCTCTCCAAGCGCAATTCTCTTCAAGAACGGCACTGTGCTCACGCCTTGCGGCCCCTTTCGCTTCCGCGCGGGAGGGCCAAAAATGACGCCGCAACGAAATCCTCCTGGTGCCTCCGCCAACACGGGGCGTAGCGGCTAGTATCGCGCGCGGATCAGACAGCTGCTCACCTGCCGGTCGCAGTAGAGCATGCATTTGTTCTGATGCCCTCGCCAGTCACCGCCCCCACCGGTGGGGTTGGCACATCTGCCAACGCAATTTGCGGCTCGATCCTCACATCGCGAGGCTGTCAGTGCTTCAGCCTGTGCATTGAGGAGCATTCCGGTGCCTATGAGCGTGATCGCAAAGAAAAGGTGCCGTGTCATGGTCTGACCTCCTGAGAAAGGCATGAGACGCTCGCTAGCCTACTCCTTTCGAGAATGTCGTCCATTGGTCATGGCGTCATTCCCGCTGCAATGCGGAATTGGCGTCGCGCTTGCAGCGTGGGACAGCAACGCGGACAATGCCGGTGCTTTTGCGGTATGGTTCAGCATTGAGGCCTCCAACCCGAATGTCGAGGACGTGCCATGGTGTCGCAAACGATCGGCGGGCTGGACTCCAAGGCGCGCCTGGCATCGGACCCGATCGAATCCACGCTCGAATCCACACCGCTGGTGCGCACGTTCCACCAGATCCTGCTCTGGCCGCTTCAACTGCTGCCGCTGAAGGAAGGCTCGCAAATCCATCATCACTGGGAGCTCCTCGAGAAGGGGGCCGGCGGGGTTTGGAAGGAAGTGGATGATGAATTCTGCGCCGATCCCGACGCCTTCCAGGAACGGCACTATCGCGAATTCGTGACATTCCTGCCCTATGTGCAGCGTCTTCTCTACGGCGAAGGCGCAAAACGCCGCTCCATGGCCGCCTACGGTGAATCCCCGATAAAGGCTTATCGCCGGACCGACGTGGCAGCGGTGCGGATCCTTTTCCCCGACCGGGTCGCACCTGTTGTGTTCGATGTCCGGCATGTCGATCTTTACTTTTTCTATGACGTCGACCTTGTCATTCTCGCCGTCGAAGTGTCCGGCTCCGACCTGCCACTCGACGTGGTGCAGGACACCTTGCACCGGTTCGGCCGCGCCTATCCTGCGGGCTGGACCGCAGAGGGAGACGGCATCAACTGCCCCCGCAAGGTGGAATGGCTGGCGGCAGACGGGCGCGTGCTCGCGGTGTCGGACTACGAGGACAGAAAGCAGTATCTGGCATCGGTGTGCCGCGAGCGGGCGCCGCCGCTCGCGGCGCACTGGCAATATCTGCTCAACCCGATGGCGGCGCATCACTCCGATCAGGCGGGCGCGCTGCGGTTCCGCCACCTCGAATATTATCGCATGCCTTTGATGGCTTATCTCGCCGTCGAACATCCGGAGCAGCTGACGCGGGCAGACTTCGCCCGGCTGGCGTACGCGAACGCGCCCGGCGACCGGCATGCGCTGCCCTATTCCGAGAAATATCTGGCGAGCTTCGAAGAAAACCATTGCTACGACAGGTACTATGACGAAACGCAATCCGACGCCCGGCTGCGCACACGCGTGATGTGTTGCGATCACGCGTTCCTGATCGTCGGCGACGCCGCGAGGCCCGTATTCATGGATGCGGAGCGCGGCGTTCTTGGCCAGTTCCGTCATCAGTTCTTTCTGCTGGCGCTGATCGCTCACATGCACAAGGCGGCCTTGCTGATGATGTCCGACCGCCTGGTGCACGCTGTCACGCGCCTTAATATCGAGCAGCAGGAAACCGTGCGACGATTCCGCGCCGAGATCAGGGGCCTGCTCGAAATATTCCTTCGCTTCACCCACCGCTACTGGTTTCACGATGTATCGGAGCACGTGCAGACGCGAGAGGTGTTCCACGCCCTGGTCAAACACCTCGGCACCGATCGCCTGTACGTCGATATCAGGGAAGAGCTGAAGGATATGGGCGCCTATCTCGACAGCGATCTGCTGCGTCGCCAGTCGAACATCTTCCTCAGGCTGACCGTCGTGACCATGATCGGCCTGATCGGCACCACCACGACCGGCTTCCTCGGCATGAGCAGCCTGATCGCCGCAACCGACCATCATCTCGCGGCAAAGGCAATTTACGTAGCCGTAACGGCAGCCGCTTTCGCCGCGCTCACGCTCTATACGCTTGCAAAGTCGCAGCGCATTGCGGGTTTCCTCGATGCGCTGACCAACGAACGGTTGCCGCTGCGAACCAAGGCCGAAGCACTGCTGGATATCTGGCGCAGGAAGTGATGACGGTTGCCAGGTTCGCTACGCCAGGTTGGGCGCCGCAGATCAATTGCCACCGACTCGGCGAGCCACGAACTCGTATCAGAGCCATCGAGCGCGTTTGAAACGCACATAAAGCACCGCGCAAAGCAGGGCGATAACGCCGACGACGACAAAGTAGCCGTATTGCGTTTTCAACTCGGGCATGTTTTCGAAATTCATGCCGTAGATCCCGGCGATCGCGGTGGGCACGGCCAAGATCGCGGCCCACGCGGCCAACTGCCGCGTAATCGCGCTCTGACGCTGCTGCTCCAATAGATTGCTCACTTCGAAAACCGAAGTCAGCACGTCTCGCAACGAGTTCACCATCGCTTCGACGCGCCGCACGTGGTCCAGGACGTCCTGGAAATAGGGACGGGCGTTAGCGTCAAGACACGGTGTATCAATGTGTACGAGCCGGCCGCAGACCCCATCATGGGGCCGATAATTCGCTGAAAGCGGATCAGTTCCTGGCGGAGCCCAAAGAGCCGTTTGACGTCTGCGCGACTGAGGAAGCTGTCGAGCGCGCTCTGCTCCATCTTGAGAACGTGTTCCTCGATCGTCTCGATCACCGGCAGGTATCCATCAACGATAAAGTCGAGGATGGCGTGCAAGACATAATCCGGACCATGGTCCAGCAAGCTGGGAGCCGCTTCGAGTTGGGCGCGCAGTTCGCTGTGCGCCCGAGCCGAGCCATGCCGAACTGTAATGATAAAATTCTTTCCGACAAAAATCGCTGTTTCGCCATGGGCGATGTGATCCTGCTCAAGATGAGCCGTGCGCGTCATGACAAACAGCTGGTCGCCGTAGACGTCGACTTTCGGCAGTTGGTTTGCCTTGAACGCATCCTCGATCGCGAGCGGATGAAGCCCGTAGTTCTTCTCGAGTTGCTCAAGCTCTCGTTTCGAAGGCTCGAATAGCCCGATCCAGACAAACTCGGACTTGCCCTTGCAATCGATGGGCTCGTCCAGCGAAACGGCTTTGACATTCTTGCCATGACGGTACAGGTGGGCTGCCACAACGCTCACAACGAGCTTCCTCCGAACATGATGAGCGGGTGCACACCCTACCACATAAATTGCCCGGATAATTCTTGTGGCAGCATTGCAGCGCCTGCATCACGCCCTCGGATTTGGCTTGCGGGCCGAGCTTTAAATTTATGAATACAGCCCATCAATAATCCAGCCGCCCGAACAATTCGCCGAACGGAATCATGATGTGGGTCCGGTACGCGTCGCGCGCTTGCAGCGTACGGTACCAGCGCTCGACTTGCGGCAATGGCGGGCGGTCGATTTCCAGTTCGAAGTAACGATAGAGCGACGTCCCGGCCGTGATGTCCGCGAGCGACAAGGTCTCGCCGAGCAGGAAGCTTCGTCCCTCCAGCAACCGGTCGAGTTTTTCGAAATCCCTGGCGCATCGCGCCAGCGCCGCGTTGATCGCCGGCCAGTTCCGCTTGTCCGCCGGCGTCCGGTAGAACCCCCAAAACACCCCGGTGAGGAAATCCGGTTGCAGCGCGGTTTGTGACCAATCCATCCAGCCGTCGACGGCGGCACGGACGACGGGATCATCTGACCAGAATCGACCAGCGCCGTGGCGCGCGGCCAGATACCGGAGAATCGCATGCGATTCCCACACCACGGCGTCGCCATCCCGGATCACGGGAATGCGGCCGTGCGGATTCATCGCCAGAAATGCCGGCGCATCGAGCCCGCCGGCCGAACCGCCGGCGTCGATATGCTCATGGGCAAGATCGAGTTCGCCGATCAGCCACATGACTTTCTGGACGTTGAACGAACTTCGGCGTCCCCAGACCTTGAGCATTTGCTTTCTCCAAATTACTTCGGCGCCATCTTGCGCAAATGTTCTACCAATTGCTGCGCCGGCTTCGGCAGCGACTGGAAACTGCGGGCGCAGATCGCAAGCCTGCGGTTGGCCCAGGGATCCCTGATCCTGACGACGTTGATCTTCATCGACCGCGCGCAGCGCCTGGCCGCCACTTCAGGCATCACGGCAACGCCGATGCCGGCAGATACCATCTGCCCGATCGCATCGAAATTGTTGAGCCGGGCGCGGAACCGCAAGCGCGCGCCGAGCCGCGCGGCGTGGCCGGTGACATGGGCATGCAGCGCGCTCGAGGTGATCAGGCCGACGAAATCCCGCTCCACCACCTCGCGAAAATCGACCTGCCGCCGGTTCGACAGTTCGTCCTGGCGCGCGGTGACCAGCACCAGCCGGTCTTCGCTGTAGGGGATCCGCTCGATGCTGTCGGGCAGCGCATGTTCGGCGGCGAGCCCGAGATCGGCAGCGCCGCTGGCGATGGCGCGGGCGATGTCGGCGCTTTCGCGCTCCTCGACGTCGATCGAGATATGCGGGTGCTGGCTGAGGAACGCGGCCAGCGCCTTCGGCAGATATTCGGACAGGCCGGAGGTGTTGGCCAGGAAGCGGACAGTGGCCTTGACGCCGCGCGAGAATGCGGCGAGATCGCCGCGCATCGCGTCCACATTGTGCATGATGATGCGGGCATGATCGAGCAGGCTTTCGCCGGCCGGCGTCAGTTCGACGCCGCGGCGGCCGCGCTGCAGCAGTGAAACGCCAAGCGCGGCTTCCAGGCCCTTGATGCGCGCGCTGGCCGAGGCCAGCGCCAGATGCACGCGGTTCGCGCCGTTGGTGATGCTGCGCGTCTCGGCCACGGCGATGAAGAGCTGTAGATCGACCAGATCGAAGCGCATCACGAATTCCGATATCTGCCTTCGGCCTGGCCGAATGCTGTCTCCGTAATCTCCAGATTGTGCCTGATAGCACGATCGGTCAATGTGGCCGCATGATCGATTCCATGCTCCTTCTCATCGCGGCCGCGTTCCTGCTCGCCGGTTTCATCAAGGGCGTCATCGGGCTCGGCTTGCCGACGGTGTCGATGGGCCTGCTCGCGCTGACGATGGCGCCCGGACAGGCGATCGCGATTGTGATCGTTCCGGCGATCGTCACCAATATCTGGCAGACCTTCGGCGGCCCTTACTTGCGCGACATCATGCGGCGGCTGTGGCCGCTGATGGTCGGCACCGTGATCGGCATCTGGCTCAATGGCGGGCTCTTGACCGGGCCCTATGCGGCCTATGGCACCGTCATCCTCGGCGTGCTGCTGGTGATCTATGCCATCGTGGGCCTGTGCAAATTCAGCTTCAAGGTCGCGCACCGCGACGAGAAGTGGATCGGCGGCATCGTCGGCCTTGTCACCGGCGTGATCTCGGCCGCGACCGGCGTTCAGGTCATCCCGTCAATGCCGTTCATGCAGGCGATCGGCATGCAGAAGGACGAGCTGGTGCAGGCGCTCGGCGTGTTCTTCACGGTCGCTACCGTAGCGCTCGCCTTCAACATCACCGCGGCGGGTCTGCTGACGGCCGCAACCGCGCTGCCGGGCGCGGTGGCGATGGCGGCGTCGTTTGCCGGCATGTTCATCGGCCAGGCGGTGCGCACGCGGATGCAGCCGGACGTGTTCCGCCGCTGGTTCCTGATCGCGATGATTTTCCTCGGGCTCTATCTCGCCGTCGGCGGGTTTCTGAAAATTCATGGCTAGAACCCGGTTCTGGCTGGATCAGAACCAGATTCCAGGTCCTTTGCTTTGACGCGTTTTCCTGACGCGAACTGGCTTGAAAGACGCCTCACCCAAATGCGGCAGATCAGCGGGTCTGCAGCATCGCCACGCGAAACCCGAGATAGACGAACATCCCGCCGAGCACGCGGTTGATCCAGGCGATCACGCGCCCGGAGTGCCGGATGCGGGCGGCGGCCTTCGACGCGAACGCCGCTACACCGAGGCACCACAGCGTGCCGTTGAAGATGAAGATCAGGCCGAGGGCCAGGAAGGCCGCCGTCTTGTGCGGCGAATCAGCGGCCACGAATTGCGGCAGGAACGCCAGGAAGAACAGCGCCACCTTGGGATTGAGCGCGTTGGTCAAGGCCCCCTGCCAGAACACCCGGCGTAGCGGGGTGGCATCGTCCTGCACGGCTATGTCGGTGACCGGACTCTGGCGCGACAGCAGCATCTGGATGCCGGTGAACACCAGGTAGGCCGCGCCAACCAGCTTCAGGACGGTGAAGGCGGCCGCCGACGTCAGCAGCAGCGCCGACAGCCCGATCGCGGCGCCAAACACGTGAACCAGGCAGCCGCAGCTGATGCCGAGCGCAGCCGCCGCCCCGCCGCGCCACCCCAACTGGATGCTGCGGCCGATGATGTAGGCGGTATCAGGCCCCGGCGTGACGTTGAGCAGCACCCCCGAGAGGATGAACAACCAGAGTTCGTTTATGCCGAGCAGTTCGCCCATGATTTTGACCAGTTCCCTCGTGACAATCCATGATCCAGCGCATGCCAATCGCAATTGGATTGCGTTACTATCACTTCTGAATCGGCCTTCCGCCAGATACAGCGTATTTAATAATCATTGGAATCGCTTGGCCGACCACATAGTGGTATGCAAGCGCGGGAGTTTTAGGGATACATGGAAAGACGGCTAGCCGCCATCGTTTGCGCTGATGTCGCCGGCTATTCCCGCATGATGGGAGCCGACGAGGCGGGTACGCACGCCACTTTCAAGGCTCACCGGACCGCGATCTACCCGATCATCCTCAATCATGGCGGCCGTCTGGTGAAGAACACCGGCGATGGCTTCCTGCTGGAGTTTCCCAGCATCGTCGGCGCCATCGAGGCCGCGGTCGCGATGCAGATGATGATGGCCGAACGAAACCATCATTTGCCCACCGACCGCGTGATGCAATTCCGTATGGGCATCCATATGGGTGACGTGATGGCCGACGAGGACGAGGTGTTCGGCGACGACGTGAACATCGCCGTCCGGCTCGAATCGGTGGCCGCCCCGGGCGGCGTGGCGGTGTCGGGCAAGGCCTATGGCGAGGCCGGCAAGCGTCTCAGCGTTCCCCTGGTCGATGCCGGTCCGCATCGCTTCAAGAACATCGAGGAGCCGGTCAGCGTCTGGACCTGGGAGCCTGAAGGCGCGGACCACCGCAGCCGCGAGGCGAGGGATCCCGCGAACCTGCCTGCGCAATACCGGACCGCGATCGTCGGCGTGCTGCCGTTTGCCAATTTGAGCGAGAGCGCCGACGAGTATTTCTCCGACGGCCTCACCGAGGACCTGATCCACGCATTGTCGCTGCAATCGTTCTACCGGGTGCTGAGCCGCAATTCGACGTTCTCCTTCAAGGGCAAGAACCTGAGCACCCGCCTGATCGCCCGCGAGATCGACGCGAGTTACCTGATCCAGGGCTCGGTGCGCCGCGCCGCCAGCAAGATCCGCGTCACCGCCGAGCTGATCGCGCCCGAGAACGGCGAGCAATTATGGACCGGCCGCTACGACCGTGACATGGGCGACCTGTTCGCGATGCAGGACGAGATCACCACCAGCCTGTCGGCGGCGATCGCGGCCGAGATCTACCGGGCCGAGGCTTCCGCCCCTCCCCGGCCGTCGTCGAACGACCTGACCGCATGGGACCGCTTCCTCAAAGGGCTTTCCTATTATTACCTGCAGACCAAGGCCGATTTCGAAACCTCGATCGGCCTGTTCAGGGAGGCGATCGCACTCGATCCGACGCTGTCGATCGCCCGCGCCTATCTTGCCACCATCATGATGCAGAGCATCCAGTTCGGATGGATCAAGAGCACGCGCGAATTGTGGACCACGGCGATGGATCTCGCCGAGAGCAGCGTCAGGCTCGATCCGCGCTCGTCCTTTGCCTTCCAGATCGTCGCTTATCTGCACGCCCTGGAAGGACATCACGAGGTTTCCATGGATGCCGCGAACCGGGCGGTCGGGCTGAACCCCTACGACATGGGCGCCCGCGGCGTTCTTGGCTTTTGTTATTTTTACGCGGGCGAACATCGGAAGGCCATCGAACTGATTTCAATGGCCGCGCAGCGCGGCAATTCCGACCCCCGATATCAATGGGCGGGCGTGAATGCGTTCAGCCATTACCTTATCGGGCAATATGACGCCTCGCTGTCCTGGGCGCGCGAACAGCTGTATCTCAATCCCAATCATCTTCAGGCGCTCGCGATCCGGGCGGCCTCGCTCGCCCAGCTCGGGCGCGCCGAGGAAGCAGCCAACGCCACCGAGGTGCTGCTGCACAATTATCCGACCTTTACCGTCGAACGCCATTTGAGCAATTTCCATTGGAAACGGCCTGACGACATCGCCCATTACCGTGACGGCCTGCTGAAGGCCGGCGTCCCCTCCACCAGATTGACGCTCGTCGAGTCCGCGCCGAAGCTTGCCGCCGATACCTGAAGAGGCCGCGCACCTTTGCGTCGAATTGTCATCCCGGCCGGCCACGTCTTCGGCCTCTGGTTGACACGGCTTCGAATCCGGCGAAAATCGTTTGCACCCTGAAGTAGTACACGACCGGCGGATTCCCTTTTCGAATCCATTCCCCTTCAGACTGACGCCGATTGTCTTTTTCATATTCGCTGCCTTTTCAGGATTGGATCCATGCCAGACCAAGCACCGGCCACGCAGATCGCCGTCTCTCCGAATAATCCCTGCCCGTTCCTGCGCGCGCTGGTCGCGAACGGCTATGTTGACGGCCACATCGTGCCGCTCGGCACGCTGACCGAAGACATCGGGCTGGCGAGCGGCAAAACGGGAATGGGCTTGATCCGGGCGAAGGTGCTCACCTACGGAATTGCGATGATCGCAAACGGCCACCCCTTGAGGAGCGTGACATCAGGCGCGATTCTCGATGAATTGCGCAACGGCCCGCTCGACAAGCATGGCGCCGGCTCTCGCATCCTCGAAGTGAATGGACAGGTCAATCTGGAGCAGATCGAACGCTTCGCGAGCTTCGGCCAGGAATACCGTAATCCCGATGGCGGCACCGAGCCCGGGCTGAACGCCAAGCAGATCGAGACCTTCATGGCGGACAACCTGAAGCGCGACGGCGATAAGGCGCGCTGGACCTATCCGATCATGATGAAGGGCGAATGGCCGGTCCTGCTCGACATTCTCGGCAAGGGCGACGGCGAGGCGCGCTACCTCAGCGTCGCCGACGTCCGCACCTTGTTCGTCGAACTCAAGCTGCCCAAGCGCATCACCGACCGGCTGCCGGCGCCAGCCGGCCAGGCCGTGCAGTCATAGAATTGATCACGTCGTCGTCAGTTGCCAGGATGCTGGCCCCTCGCATGCCATGCGGCAAGCACTTCCCTTTCTTCATCGGCGGTTAGGCCGACGACTGTGCCGTTGGTGGTGCGCAGCCAGTCAAGCGTGTCACGCGCGGTCTCCGAAAGAGGCCGCAAGGTGAGGCCGGCATGACGCGCCGGTGTCGTGTCGCGCGTAGCAAAGCCGGCAAAGTCCGGCAAAGGGAGCCACAAAGGGAGTGATCGAGGGCCCGCCCAACGTCTGACGTCGTGCTGCTCCAGGAAGGCACGATTTACCCATGTAAACGTACAGGATGAACCCAGTGCCGCCGCGCACTCGGCCAGCAGTTCGCCGCGGGGGCGCGTTGGCCCAATTCCGTCATAGACACCAGTCAGGCGGGCTTGCGCGGCATGAACGATCCATTGGGCAAGGTCGCGCACGTCGATGAACTGAACGGTATCCTCCGGGCTCCCGGGCGCAAGCACTTCGCCTCCGCGGGCAAGCCGCGCTGGCCAATAAGTGAACCGACCCGTCGGATCCTCCGGCCCGACAATAAGACCCGCCCGACAAATGAAGGCGCTTTCGCCTACGGCCTGCTCGCATGCGACTTTCGCAGCACCATAGATTTCTTCACTACTATACTCGACCTCCGGGGCGGTGGGTGCCCGCAGTGGGGCGGTGTCCGCCCGCTGCCCGGGAGTGCGATTGTCCGCATAAACGCTTACTGTCGAGACGAAGGTCCAGTGCCCGGTCTGCTGCTTGAGTGCGGCGACCGCGCGGCGCACCTGGCCCGGATGACGTGATACATCCACGACAGCATCGAACTCCTGGCGGGCAAGCGGCTCGAGACCATTTGAAACGTCGCGGTCGACGGCAACAAATTTCGCGCCGGGCGCAATCGGACCCGCAAGCCCCCGTGCGGCGCACGTCACGTCATGTCCGGCAGCGCAAGCATGAGCCGCAATCGCGCGCCCAAGAAACTGGCTCCCGCCCAGAATCAACAGACGCATGAAGCTGCCTCCCCTATCGCCAACGCGATCACATTCCTCCGGCGCGACTTAACGGAGACGTAATCGGGACTTGAGCCTACCACACCTGGTAGTTGGGACCGCACTTTCGACCGAGCCGATTTGGTCATCCTCGATGCCATCGCTATCGAGAACCTTTCAAACTCGCGTCTATTCGGATTTGATCACTTGAACAGCGGCGTGCCCGGTACGAAGGCGTCGAACGCGGCCCAGAATTGCGAGCGGTAGCGGTCCTGCTCCTGCAGGATCTCGTGCTTGGACCCGGCAATCACCAAATGCGAGCCGGCGCGCAAATGATAGGCGAATTCCTCGATTGCCGCGGTCGAGACGATGGTGTCGCTGCTGGCGGCCAGCATCAGGATCGGCTGGCGGATTTCGGAAGGGTAGTTCGACGCGCGAAAACCGTGCATCGCGCGAAACGCCGTGTCGGCCCAGGCCACCGTCGGCGAGCCGATGCCCAGCGTCGGGTCTTCTTCCAGGATCGCGGCGTTGCGCGCAAAGCGCACGGGATCGCTGGTGAAGGGATTGTTGATGAAGGATTCGGTGCCGGTCAGCGCGTCGCTGCCTCCAGGCACGTAACGGCCGCCCTGACCTGCGAGCCGCAGCACCCGCAACATTGCGCGCGCCGCAAACGAGGTCCGGCTTCCCGGCAGATCGATCATCGGCGCCGACAGCACCATGCGGTCGAACCAGCGTTTTCCCGCATGCGCGACGCGCAGCATCACGGCACCGCCCATCGAATGCGCCAGCGCGAAATATGGCGGCGGGCAATCGGGCAGCACCACCTGCTGCACGAAGGTTTCGACGTCGATTTCGAAATCGGAGAAATCGCGGACATAACCCTTGCGTGGATCGCGCAAGCGCCGCGAGGAATGACCCTGGCCGCGCCAGTCGATCATCGCCACGGCAAAGCCGCGATCGCGCAGGTCGCGCACCGTCTCGAAATATTTCTCGATCTGCTCGCTGCGGCCGGTGAAGACGCAGACGGTACCCTTGCGGCCCGCCGGCGGTGCCCAGCGCGCAAAGCGCAGTTCGGCGCCGTCAGGCGTCTTGATGGTGCCGCTGACGACATCCTCCGGAACCGGATTGGCAGGGATCGAGACGAGCGTCATGGACAGGGAACCGGCTAGGTGAAACGGGCTGGAAATCAAGGCGGGGTATCAAAAAAGGGACCTGGTTTGGCCCCTCTTGAACGATGTTCAGCCTCTCCCATATCACTTCTGTGCAGGCCGCTACCAGTGTTTCGGAACCGAATACCCCGGTGTTTCGGAGTCGAAATCTGAGGCTGCACATGGACGAAAGCCCGGCCCGATGGCGGGCGGGTTAACTGCAACAGTCGCTCAATGGAGGACTACCCTATGCGTACCTACGATCTCGCCCCGTTTTATCGTTCCACCGTCGGCTTCGACCGCTTCTTCTCCCTGCTCGACCAGGCAGCGTCAGACGGCAGCCCCGGTTATCCCCCCTACAACATCGAGCGCACCGGTGAGAACGCCTACCGCATCAGCGTTGCGGTCTCCGGCTTCTCGCAAGGCGAGCTTTCGATCGTCGCCAAGGAAAACACGCTGACGATCAAGGGTGAGAAGTCAGCCAACGAGAACGGCCAGGACAAATCCGAAGTGCTATACCGCGGCATCGCGGCGCGCGCCTTCGAACGCGCCTTCCAGCTTGCCGATTTCGTGCAGGTCAAGAACGCCTCGCTCGAGCACGGTCTGCTCCACGTCGATCTCGTCCGCGAGATTCCCGAGGCCAAGAAGCCGCGCAGCATTCCGATCAGCAACGGCTCCCAGACCCCGCGGGTCGTCGACAGCTCGGCGGTCGCGGCCTAGAGCATTTTCGGTTCTGATCGGATCAGAACCGAAGCTCTAGATTCTCGTTTTGACGCGTTTTCTTCACGCGAACCGGTGTCCACTTCGCTCGAAAACGCTATGAGCGCGATCAGGCTTTCAGCAGATATTGGCTGAACGCGAGAACGCCCCGGGAAACCGGGGCGTTTTTTTGTGCGCGATGTTCGTGATTTCACACTGCCGTGAACGCCGTAACGTCACGCCCCGCGTATCGAAACTCCAATCATGGGCAGCGCATCACGCTGAAAAAATCACGGAGCAGGTTCGATGAAGATGGTTCAACTGGTAACGGCGCTCGCGGTCACGGCATTTGCGGGATCGCTTGGCACACTCCCGGCGCAGGCCGAGGCGGCGGCGCCGGTGGCGCGCAATGTCGTGCTGGTGCACGGGGCGTGGGCGGACGGCTCGAGCTGGTCGGAAGTCATCCCCTATCTGCAGGCCGCGGGGCTGAAGGTCACCGCCGTACAGAATCCGCTGACGTCGCTTGCCGATTCCGTCGCCGCGACCCGCCGCGCGCTGGCACTGCAGGACGGGCCGACCGTGCTGGTCGCGCATTCGTGGGGCGGCACCGTGATCAGCGAGACCGGAACGGATCCGAAAGTATCGGCGCTGGTCTATGTCGCCGCGCGCGGCCCCGATGCGGGCGAGGATTTTGTCGCGCTCTCCGGAAAATTCCCGGCCGGGCCGGTGCGCGCCGGGATCCGGGAACATGACGGCTTCACCAAATTATCGGAGGATTCGTTCCTGAAATATTTCGCCAACGGCGTGGCGCCGAAAAAGGCCGAGGTGCTCTACGCGGTGCAGGAGCCGACCGCCGTTTCCCTGTTTGGGGGACGCACCACCGTGGCCGCCTGGCACTCCAAGCCGTCATGGTATGCGGTCTCCAAGCAGGACCAGACCAAAATCCCGACCTCGAGCGGTTCCTGGCCAAGCGCATGAACGCGACCACGGTCGAACTGGACGCGGGTCACCTGTCGCTGGTGTCGCATCCGAAGGAGATCGCCGACCTGATCCTCGCGGCAGCGGGTCATAAGGAATAGGTGCTGGGGCTGTTCTCGCTCCCCCGACTCCTTCGTCATTCCGGGGTGCGCCTCTTGGCGCAGGCCCGGAATCCATACTCCCGATCGTGGTTATGGATTCCGGGCTCGAGGCTTCGCCTCGCCCCGGAATGACAGCTTCTTTACTCCAGCCCCTGCACGTTGGGCATCTCCTGGGTCGGGGCGATCTGCGGTACCGGCTTGGCCTGGACCGCTCCTGTCGTCACGGCCGCGGCCGGCGTTGTTTGCGCTTCAGCCGATTTAGGCTGAGCTGCCGCCGATTGCTGCACCGGTTCCGCCGCGGCTGCGGGTTTGGCCGCAGGCTCGGCGGTGGCCGGCCTGGCCGCCACGGCTTTGGCGGCCGGTTCGGCGATAGCCTGCTTGGCGGTGAGCGGGCTCGGCTTCGGCACCGGCACAGTGTGGCTCGCGACCTGCGGCGCCGGCTTCGGCGGCCGCGGCGCGCCCCTGGCATGGGTCGGCGGCAGCGATCCGGGCGGGCCGTAATTCATGGTCAGATCGTCGTTGAAATTATCGCCCATCCGGTGCGCCGGTATGAAGCGGATGATCCGGCCGGTGCGGGCGTCGATGATCAGGCGGCCGTCGTCGCCGCCGCGGTCGATCACCGAAATCGTGTAAACGAAGCCGCGTTGCTGCGGGATGCCGAGCGGCGAAAATCCGCTCTCGCGCACCACCGTGTAGACCTCGGTCGGCGGCAGCAGCATCGGCCCCTGCCCGTAGCCGTAGCGCGGCCCGGGATAGGCCGGCGGCGACGCATAACGGGGCGGCGCATAATAGGGGTCGCCAATGTCGGATACCGAATAATAGGGCGAGCGTCCGGCCTCGTAAGGCGCCGGTACCTGCGCCTGGGCGGCCGTTGTGGCGAGAACCGTCCCCGCCGCAAAAACCCATCCTGTGAAGAACTTCATCATCCATTGCTCCTGTTAGCCCCTGCCTGGAGCGTGTTCGCTCTCTTGCCCGGCCGTCCCGGAACCGAACTTCATTGTGAAATTCGGCGGTCCTTGGGCCGGATCGCGGCGCGTTTGCCCCAAATCCGGGGCAGTATGTTTCGGCAAGCCGGGGCAGTGTGTTTCGACGGCTACAGGCACGGATCAGTCATGCAGGCAGGGACTTTCACGCGCTTGTGTGATAGAGAAAAATTTGGCATGGTCGGGAGTTAGGACAGCATCACTGTCTCAATTGTGGGCATTCCCGGCACGGGGATTGCAACGAAAGCTGGCGGCTTCGAGCTCCAGGCAAGTACAGGCAAGGCCGTTCCTCAGGGACGTTGAACGCCCAAACCTGAATTTAGGAAATTTCGGCTCGCGGCGGACGAGCGGTGGCCCGGTGGGTGCCGCAAGCGCCCAAGGTGCGCCGGTGCAGTTAAGGCCCTTGACCTGATTGAGAGGACTAAGATGAGCGGGTCGGAATTCGAGCGCGAAAACATCGTGACAGAAACGCTGTCGGCGACCGCTATCTCGAAACCGGACGACGCCGCGTATCATACCGAGCCTCAGCGCGAGTGGAGCTGGCGTCCGCCGGCTGAAGGCCTCTACGATCCGAGCCTCGAAAAAGATTCCTGCGGCGTCGGCTTCATCGCCAACATCAAGGGCCGGAAGTCGCATCAGATCGTCGACGACGCGATCAACATTCTCTGCAACCTCGAGCACCGCGGCGCTGTCGGCGCCGACCCGCGCGCCGGCGACGGCGCCGGCATCCTCGTGCAGATCCCGCACGCGTTCTTCACGCGCAAGGCGGCCGAGATCGGGTTCAAGCTGCCGAAGCCCGGCGAGTACGCCATCGGCGCGCTGTTCCTGCCGAAGGAGACCGCGTGGCGCAAAGTAATCCAGAGCATCATCGCCGACCAGATCAAGGACGAAGGCCTGAAGCTGCTCGGCTGGCGCGACGTGCCGACCGACAATTCCTCGCTCGGCGAAACCGTCAAGCCGACCGAGCCGTCCTGCATGCAGGTGTTCATCGGCCGCAACGGCGCGACCAAGACCGAGGATGATTTCGAGCGCCGGCTCTATATCCTGCGCAAGTCGATCTCGCAGGCGATCTATCAGCGCCGCGATCGCGGCCTTGCCGGCTATTACCCGGTCTCGATGTCGTGCCGGACCGTGATCTACAAGGGCATGTTCCTCGCCGACCAGCTCGGCAAGTATTATCCCGATCTGCACGAGCCGGATTTCGAGAGCGCGCTGGCGCTGGTGCATCAGCGCTTCTCGACCAACACCTTCCCGGCCTGGTCGCTGGCGCATCCCTACCGGATGATCGCCCATAACGGCGAAATCAACACGCTGCGCGGCAACGTCAACTGGATGGCGGCGCGGCAGGCCTCGGTGCATTCGGAACTGTACGGCAAGGACATCTCCAGGCTGTGGCCGATTTCTTATGAGGGCCAGTCCGACACCGCCTGTTTCGACAACGCGCTCGAATTCCTGGTGCAGGGCGGCTACTCGCTGCCGCACGCCGTGATGATGATGATTCCGGAAGCGTGGGCCGGCAATCCCCTGATGGATGAGACGCGCCGCGCCTTCTACGAATATCACGCCGCGATGATGGAGCCGTGGGACGGCCCGGCCGCGATCGCCTTCACCGACGGCCGCCAGATCGGCGCAACGCTGGACCGCAACGGCCTGCGGCCGGCGCGCTATCTCGTTACCAAGGACGATCGCATCGTGATGGCGTCCGAAATGGGCGTGCTCAAGATCCCCGAGGACCAGATCATCACCAAGTGGCGGCTGCAGCCCGGCAAGATGCTGCTGGTCGACCTCGAACAGGGCCGCCTCATTCCCGACGACGAGATCAAGGCTGATCTGGCCAAGAGCCATCCCTACAGCGACTGGCTGCATCGCACCCAGATCCAGCTCGAGGAATTGCCCGACGCCTCGAGCAAGGGCATGCGCTCCAACCTGCCGCTGCTCGACCGGCAGCAGGCGTTCGGCTATTCGCAGGAAGACGTCACCATCCTGATGACGCCGATGGCTTCGACCGGCGAAGAGGCCGCGGGCTCGATGGGCAACGACACGCCGATCTCGGCGCTGTCGGACCGGCCGAAGCCGCTGTTCACCTACTTCAAGCAGAACTTCGCGCAGGTCACCAACCCGCCGATCGATCCGATCCGCGAAGAACTGGTGATGAGCCTGGTCTCGATCATCGGGCCGCGGCCGAACCTGTTCGACCTGCAGGGCCTCGCTTCGACCAAGCGTCTCGAAGTGCGCCAGCCGATCCTGACCGACGCGGATCTGGAAAAGATCCGCTCGATTTCCAGCGTTGCCGACAGCCATTTCAAGTCGCGCACGCTCGACACGACGTTCCATGCCGGCTTCGGCGCGGCGGGCCTCGAACAGGTGCTCGACGAACTCTGCGCGCGCGCCGAAGGCGCGGTGCGCGAAGGCGTCAACATCATCATCCTGTCCGACCGCATGGCGGGCTCGGACCGGATTCCAATCCCCTCGCTGCTGGCCTGCGCCGCCGTGCATCATCATCTGATCCGCACCGGCCTGCGCACCTCGGTCGGCCTCGTGGTCGAATCCGGTGAACCGCGCGAAGTGCATCACTTTGCGTGCCTCGCCGGCTACGGCGCCGAAGCGATCAACCCGTATCTGGCGTTCGAGACCATCATCGCGATGAAGGACCGCCTGCCCGGCTCGCTCGACGATTACGAGATCGTCAAGCGCTACATCAAGTCGATCGGCAAGGGCCTGCTCAAGGTGATGTCCAAGATGGGCATCTCGACCTACCAGTCCTATTGCGGCGCGCAGATTTTCGACGCCGTCGGCCTGAAGGCAGAATTTATCGCCAAGTATTTCGCCGGCACCCACACCCGGGTCGAAGGCGTGGGTCTTGCCGAAATCGCCGAGGAGACCTGCCGCCGTCACAGCGACGCGTTCGGCGACGCGCAGGTCTACAAGACCGCGCTCGATGTCGGCGGCGAATATGCCTACCGCACCCGCGGCGAGGACCACGCCTGGACCGCTGAATCGGTCTCGATGCTGCAGCATGCCGCGCGCGGCAATTCACTGGAGCGCTACAAGGCGTTCGCCAAAATCCTCAACGAGCAATCCGAGCGGCTATTGACGCTGCGCGGCCTGTTCCGGATCAAGTCCGCTGAGGACGAGAAGCGCAAGCCGATCAAGCTCGACCAGGTCGAGCCCGCCAAGGACATCGTCAAGCGCTTCGCCACCGGCGCGATGAGCTTCGGCTCGATCTCGCGCGAGGCGCACACGACATTGGCGATCGCGATGAACCGGATCGGCGGCAAGTCCAACACCGGCGAAGGCGGCGAAGAGGCTGATCGCTTCAAGCCGATGCCGAACGGCGATTCGATGCGTTCTGCGATCAAGCAGGTCGCCTCCGGCCGGTTCGGCGTGACGACGGAGTACCTCGTCAACTCCGACATGATGCAGATCAAGATGGCGCAGGGCGCCAAGCCCGGCGAAGGCGGCCAGTTGCCCGGCCACAAGGTCGACGCCGTGATCGCGCGCGTCCGGCATTCGACGCCGGGGGTCGGCCTGATCTCGCCGCCGCCGCA
Source organism: Bradyrhizobium sp. AUGA SZCCT0222 (assembly GCF_018130205.1). Lineage (NCBI taxonomy): Bacteria > Pseudomonadati > Pseudomonadota > Alphaproteobacteria > Hyphomicrobiales > Nitrobacteraceae > Bradyrhizobium > Bradyrhizobium sp. AUGA SZCCT0222. The sequence goes on along the minus strand of NZ_JAFCLX010000004.1, from coordinate 199,870 downwards.
CCACGACATCTATTCGATCGAGGATCTGGCGCAGCTGATCTACGACCTCAAGAACGTCAATCCGGACGGTCAGGTCTCGGTCAAGCTGGTCTCCGAAATCGGCGTCGGCACCGTGGCCGCGGGCGTCGCCAAGGCACGCGCCGACCATGTGACGATCGCAGGTTTTGAGGGCGGCACCGGCGCATCGCCGCTGACCTCGATCAAGCACGCAGGCTCTCCGTGGGAAATCGGCCTTGCCGAAACCCACCAGACGCTGGTGCGCGAGCGGCTGCGCAGCCGCATCGTGGTCCAGGTCGACGGCGGCTTCCGCACCGGACGTGACGTCGTGATCGGCGCGCTGCTCGGCGCCGACGAATTCGGCTTTGCCACCGCGCCCTTGATCGCGGCCGGCTGCATCATGATGCGCAAGTGTCATCTCAACACCTGCCCGGTCGGCGTCGCGACGCAGGATCCGGTGCTGCGCAAGCGCTTCACCGGCCAGCCCGAGCACGTCATCAACTACTTCTTCTTCGTCGCCGAGGAAGTCCGCGAGATCATGGCCCAGCTCGGCTACCGCACCTTCAACGAGATGGTCGGCCAGACCCAGATGCTCGACCAGTCGACGCTGGTGGCGCACTGGAAGGCCAAGGGCCTCGACTTCTCAAAACTGTTCGTGCGCCAGAAGGAACAGCCCGGCCAGAAGATCTATCACGCCGAGAGGCAGGACCATCATCTGGAAGCCGTTCTCGACCGCCGCCTGATCGAAAAGGCGCAGGCCGCGATCGACCGGGGCGCGCCGGTGAAGATCGACGAGGAGATCAACAACACCGACCGCTCGGCCGGTGCGATGCTGTCGGGCACGCTGGCCAAGATCTACGGTCATGCCGGCCTGCCGCTCGACACCATCCAGGTCAGCCTCAAGGGCACCGCGGGCCAGGCGTTCGGCGCCTGGCTGACGCGCGGCGTCACCTTCGAGCTCGAAGGCGAAGGCAACGACTATGTCGGCAAGGGCCTGTCGGGCGGTCGCATCATCGTCAAGCCGCCGCGCAATTCCGGCATCGTGCCGGAAGAGTCCATCATCGTCGGCAACACCGTGATGTACGGCGCGATCGAGGGTGAATGCTATTTCCGCGGCATCGCCGGCGAGCGCTTCGCGGTGCGCAACTCCGGCGCGGTCGCGGTCGTCGAAGGCGCCGGCGACCATTGCTGCGAATACATGACCGGCGGCATCGTCGTGGTGCTGGGCAAGACCGGGCGCAACTTCGCGGCCGGCATGTCCGGCGGCATCGCCTATGTGCTGGACGAGGCCGGCGATTTCGCCAAGCTGTGCAACATGGCGATGGTCGAGCTTGAACCGGTGCTCTCGGAAGAAATGATCAACCAGAACACCTATCACCACACCGGCGATCTCGAAGCGCATGGCAGGGTCGACGTGTTCCAGAACCTGCTCGACTCCGACGTCGAGCGGCTGCACGTCCTGATCACGCGCCACGCCAAGCTGACCGGTTCGAAGCGGGCCGAAGAGATCCTCGCCGACTGGAAGACCTGGCTGCCGAAATTCCGTAAGGTGATGCCGGTGGAATACCGCCGCGCGCTGAAGGAATTGAAGGCGAACGCCGACGCCGAGCCGAAAATCGCGATCGGGGCGTAGACTGGGCGACGCCGTCGTCCTGAGGTGCCCGAGCGAAGCTCGGGCCTCGAAGGACGGCTGGGACGACAATTCATCCTTCGAGGCGCGCAAGAGCGCGCACCCTGGGGATGACGAGCACGACGAAGACGACGAAGCTTAAGTTGCAGGAACGTTGGGTTTAATGGGCAAGATCACAGGTTTTCTGGAAATCGACCGGCACGACCGCAAATATGCGCCCGTAGCCGACCGCTTGCAGCACTATCGCGAATTCGTCATTCCGCTGAGCGAGAAAGACACCCGCGACCAGGCCGCGCGCTGCATGAATTGCGGCATTCCCTATTGCCACGGCACCGGCTCGGTTCAGCCGGGTACGCCGGGCTGCCCGGTCAACAACCAGATCCCTGATTTCAACGACCTCGTCTATCAGGACAATTGGGAAGAAGCCTCGCGCAATCTGCACTCCACTAACAATTTCCCGGAGTTCACCGGCCGCATCTGCCCGGCGCCGTGCGAGGCGTCCTGCACGCTCAACATCGACGACAACCCGGTCACCATCAAGACCATCGAATGCGCGATCGTCGACCGCGCCTGGGACAATGGCTGGCTGAAGCCGGAAATCGCCCCCAGCAGGACCGGCAAGAAGGTCGCGATCGTCGGTTCCGGGCCTGCGGGCCTTGCCGCCGCGCAGCAGCTCGCGCGCGCCGGCCATGACGTCCATGTCTACGAGAAATTCGCCAAGGCCGGCGGCCTGCTCCGCTACGGCATTCCCGATTTCAAGATGGAAAAGCACGTCATCGACCGCCGCGTGGCGCAGATGGAAGCCGAGGGCGTCACCTTCCACTACGGTGTCAATGTCGGCGGAGCTTCGCCGGGCGCGATCGATCCGCGCGAATTGCACCGGCAATACGACGCGGTGGCCCTGACCGGCGGCGCCGAAGCCGGCCGCGATCTGCCGATCCCCGGCCGCGACCTCGACGGCATCCACTTCGCGATGGATTTCCTGCCGCAACAAAACCGCCGCGTCTCCTCCGAGCCGCTCGGGGCGGCCGCGGACATCCTCGCTGATGGCAAGCATGTCGTCGTGATCGGCGGCGGCGACACCGGTTCGGACTGCATCGGCACGTCGTTCCGGCAGGGCGCGAAGTCCGTGACCCAGCTCGAAATCATGCCGGCGCCGCCCGAGCACGAAAACAAGGGCCTGACCTGGCCGAACTGGCCGTTGAAGATGCGAACGTCATCGAGCCAGGCCGAAGGCGCCCGCCGCGAATTCGCGGTGCTGACGCAGAAATTCTCCGGCGTCGACGGCAAGGTGCAGAAGCTGCATTGCGTGCAGGTCAACGAAAAATTCCAGCCGATCGCCGGCACCGAATTCGAACTCGACGCGCAGCTGGTGCTGCTGGCGATGGGCTTCGTGCATCCGGTCCATGACGGCATGCTGAAGACGCTCGGCGTCGATCTCGACCAGCGCGGCAACGTTCGCGCCAACCTGACCGACTACCAGACGTCAGTGCCGAACGTGTTCTCCGCCGGCGACATGCGCCGCGGCCAGTCGCTGGTGGTGTGGGCGATCCGCGAGGGCCGCCTCTGCGCCCGCGCCATCGACCAGTATCTGATGGGATCGACCACGCTGCCGCGGTAAGCGGGGCGGTCGCAATTGAACGGCAAAACAAAAATGGTGCAGGGCGCCGGAGCGCACTGCACCATTCTTGTAGATATCAGTCCTGCGGAACGCTGGACTTACGGACAGATCCGCACGGGACCAGCCCAGTAGCAGGAAGGCGCGTAGTAGCCGCCGCCATAACCGTAGCCGCGACCATAGCCGCGTCCGCCACCGCGGTAATAACCGCCGCCGCGGCCAACACCACGACCACCGCCCCGGCCGCGTCCGCCGCCGCGACCGCCGCCACCACGGCCTCCGCCGCCACGACCACCGCGCTGCGCGTACGCCGCCGTCGTCGATCCTCCAACCATCAGCGCCGTCACACCGACGATGCTGAAACAATAGATGCCAACGAGAATAATCGTAGCCAAAGTACGTGATAAAATGCTGCGAGAGGCAGTTTTGCCCTGGGCCATTGAAACTCCTTCTGTAAGGACCACCAGATTGGGGCCGCTTTGGTCCGCGGTCAAGCAATAGTGGGTGTGACACCGTCACACAACCGTTAGCGGTGTGTCACAATTCACTCCCCTTGCCTTAAGCACACAAGCGAGGCGATGAACTTCAGTGCTGCAGGCGCACGCCGAGCATAACAATGGTGGCGGCGGTGCTGTTGCCGGGCTGATTGGAATCCAGCCAGTCTCGACGCAGTGTGCCGGTGATCCACAGATTGCGGTTCATCTTGTAAATCAGGTCGCCGGAAAGTGAATAGAAGCGATCGAAGCGCTGATCGCCCTGGTAGGTCTGCGTGCCCCACGTGAATTTGCCGATGCCGGTCAGCCAGCGTCGAAAATCGTGATCGACCTCCGCGGTGTAGGTACGCGTCAGTACACCGGAGACGCCGGGCACCGTGGTCTCATTGATCGTCGTGGTGGCAAAAAATTTCGCCGTTGTCAGCGGCGTGGCGACCCAGACCAGCGAAGCCGACGTTAGCAGCCCTTGCAGCGGCAGCAACCGCGGATCCTCGTAGGTACGCGCCGCCCAGCCAACCGCGAGCTCGCCCGTCAATATCCGTGAGAATTCGAAGGTGGTGCCGGCCCGCACCGATCCGCCGTTGGAATTGCGCTGATAGCCGTTGCGATCCACCAGCAGATCGTGCGAGCGAACGTTACCTTCGATTTCACCGAATGGTTTCAGGCCCGGCATCAGATCGTAGCTGACACGCCCGAGACCGCCGAACTGATTGTAGTTGCGGTCGTCATTGGTGGTCGATGTGCCGTCGGTCAGCTGTGAATTCTGATAGACGGTGCGGTCGACGGCTGCGCCGGCGGAAAGCTGCAGCCGGTTGAAGTTCTGATCGACACCAAAAGTCCCTCCGAACGTCGCGTAGACGGGATACCTGGCGAGGCCCGCTTGAATGTTGGGGCTGCCCGGATTGTCGGTGGCGACGAGTAGCCGGGCTTGCCCGAGCAGTCGCGTATCGCGCGAGACATCGAGACGGCCATCGACATGGCCGTTGAAATTCGGACGATCGACATTGGTCGGCGCCGACGACACCACACCGTCCACCGGCGGGAACGTATTGGTGTAGCCGGTGAAAGAGCCCTTCAGATCGGCCACCAGCGCGTGGCGCTCCCAGTCGGAGACGGCGAGGAATTCGGGCGCGACTACATAAAATGGCGAGCCTCGCGGCACGGCGATTCGGGCGGGATTGGTGTCGTAGCCACCCCGCAGTTCGAGCGCCGATTTGATCAGGAAGCTGCCGGCGTAATCGCCGACCGCGCCGAACGGGTCGTCGTCGATCTTCAGGCGCTTGCGCGCGGGTTGGCCCACCACGGTGCCGGCCATCGCAGGCGGGATCGGGGCCTTGTTCGCGGTCTGCGACGGCGGAATCGAAAGCCGCAGCGGCGTGTTCGACAGCAGCGGCGGCCGACTGCCCGGTCCCGGCGGCGGCTTCGGCCGGACCTGTCCCGGATAATATTTCGGCTTCTGAAGCTTGCGGTTGAGCGAGTCGTAACCGGAGCTGGAGGCGCCGCTGGCGGCAGGCAGGCCATAGCGCGGGATCGCCCCGATGCGCGACGGCGCGGGCTTCTCCTTGTCGCGAACCCGGGCGTCGTTGGCGTCGTCGCTGGTCTTGTCGTTGGCCTCGGCATTGGTCCGGCGCAGCGGCGAATCCACCGGCGTCAGCTGGCTGCTGCGGGTCGGGCTGAACAGGTCAGGCGTGACGGTCTGGGCCTGCGCAATGGTGCCGGTCAGGACGATCAGCGCAAGGCATGGCAATACCGCGCGGAAAGCTGTCGCGCGCCTGCTTTGGCCCCTTACTGGACCTGCCATCACGATGAAAATACTCCAACAACGTCAGCTACTTATTCGACGTACTCCGAGCGCGCGGGGAAAACGTCGTTAATGGAGTTAAAACAATTATGGTTAATGACCCGTTGAGAGCCGGCGGCCCGCGTCGCATCGCCGGTTGGGCCATGCTAAGGAGGGGTCCGGGGGCTTTGCCCCTCCTCCCTGGACTTGAGACATGGCCAAGCCGAAACCGCTGATGGCAAAATCATCCGGCACCGATCATGCCAACGCCGCCATCGAGTCGGCCCTGCGCACGCTCGATGTTGAGGCCGGCGGCATCGCCGCCATCACGGCGGCGCTGCAGTCCGACCTCCGCGCGCCGTTCGCGGCGGCCGTCGATCGCATCGGCGACGCCAAGGGGCGGCTGATCGTGACCGGGCTCGGCAAGTCGGGCCATATCGGCCGCAAGATCGCGGCGACCTTTGCCTCCACCGGCACGCCGGCATTCTTCGTCCATGCCGCGGAGGCCAGCCACGGCGATCTCGGCATGATCACCGCCGACGACGTCATCCTGGCGCTGTCATGGTCCGGCGAGCAGCCGGAGATGAAGAATCTCATCACCTACGCCACCCGGTTCAGCATTCCCCTGATCGCGATGACCGCGGACCGGGAATCGACGCTGAGCAAGGCCGCCGACGTCGCGCTGACCTTGCCGAAAGCGCGCGAGGCCTGCCCGCACAATCTGGCGCCGACCACCTCCTCGCTGATGATGCTGGCGCTCGGCGACGCGCTGGCGATCGCGCTGTTGGAGGGCCGCGGCTTCACCTCGGTCGATTTCAGCGTGCTGCATCCCGGCGGCAAGCTGGGCGCGCTGTTGAAATACACCCGCGACCTCATGCATTCAGGCGACGCCGTGCCGCTGAAGCCGCTCGGCACCAAAATGTCGGATGCGCTGGTCGAGATGTCGTCGAAGGGCTTTGGCTGCGTTGGTATCACTGATGCCCGTGGCCACATTGTCGGCATCGTCACCGACGGCGATCTGCGCCGCCACATGCGGCCCGATCTGATGACCGCCACCGTCGACGAGGTGATGACGAAGAATCCGAAGACCATCGGCCGCGACCTGCTCGCAGGCGAGGTGCTGGAGATCCTCAATTCCTCGAAGATCACCGCGCTGATCGTGACCGATGCCAGCAAGCCGGTCGGCATCGTGCATCTGCATGATTTGCTGCGCGCGGGCGTGGCCTGATTGGTCGTCCCGGCGAAGGCCGGGATCTACCGTGTTAGCTGTCAAGAGGCTGTAGCACCTTTCCAAGGCTGGCCGGACCTGATTACGGCATTTGCGAAGACGACGAGGCGTCGAAGCACGGCGATGAGGGCGACTTTGGGTGGTTTTCCTTTGGCGATGAGGCGTTCGTAGAAGGGGCGCAGCACCGGATTGTGCCTGCTGGCAGTGACGGCAGCCATGTAGAGGATACTGCGCACGGCTGCTCGCCCGCCGTGGATTCGCGCCGGTGCGTTCATGGTACCGCTGTTGCGGACGAAGGGAGCAACACCGATGAGCGCCGTCGCTGCCTTGTTGTCGATCCTGCCGAGTTCGGGAACAGAAGCAAGGAACGCCAGCGCAGACTTCGGGCCGATGCCCTTGATGGTTTTAAGCAGGCGCTGATCACGCTGCAAATCGAGACGCTGACGAACCAAGGCCAGCATCATCCGATGGACCTGCTTGTCCTCGGCTTTAAGGGTCTCAAGATGGTTCTCGATCGCCTGGCGGAGTTCGATCATCCGCACCGTGCCGAGCCTGCAGGTCTCGGCATGGATCATATGCTTGAGCTGATCCCGGCGGCTCGCGAGTTCCGACAGCGCCTCGCGGATCGCATCTTCCGGCAACTCGACGTGACCGGCCTTGCGGCCGCGCACCTCGTCAGGAGCGGCAGCATAGGATGCGAGCAATCGGGCATCCGAGGTGTCGGACTTGGCTTTGACCCCTACCAACTGGCGATAGGCCTTGAAGCGTGTCGTATGAATGATCTCAACCGGCAGCTGCGCCTGACGCAACGCCTTCACCAGCGGCTTCTCATAACCGCCAGTCGGTTCCAGCACGATGCGCGTCAAGGGAGGCCCGGCCCGCAACCGCTCGACCAACGTGGCAATGGCATCGGGGCGATTTGCGTAATGGGCGCTATCGCCCCGATGCCATGCCACGTCCAGGCCCGCACCACCGACATCGATGCCGACGAATGTATTGTCCAATAAATGAGAGAGTGTCATGCTGCTCCTGCCTTGTTCACGAGGCAGGGCCGGTGCCTGGATCGTCAAACGTGCGGCCAGCACTTGCTACCGTCCGGGTGTCCGGCCCTTCAATTAAACGAGGCGGGGTGCGAGATCCCGACGGCCGCCAACGACCTCCCATAAACCCCGCAACGCCCGCCTCGATCGCCCCATCTTAATCGAGGCACCGAGACTTACGACCCATACGCCGCGGCCTATCCGTGAGAGCGCTGGCGTCAGATACCTTCTTAAAACAATGAACGCCGCGGAGTATGGGTCCCGGCGTTCGCCGGGACGACGTGTGGAGAGAGCTGAGAAGCGCAATGACGTGGGGGAACCACGGCGCTAAATCCGCACGGCTCCCCTGCCGCAATGCGGGAACCATGACACCACGCGGACGTTGTCTCCCCGTGGCGGGCATCACGTCTGCCTTAATTCGGGCCAAAGAACCTTGGGGCTGGGGCGTTCCGGGTGTTTTTTCATTGGTTCAATTCCCATGGGTGTGCAGCTGACAGGGAAACGTTCGGCAGCGAATGATCCCGCCGCCGCAGCCGTGCGGCAGGATAATGATCGCGTCATCGAAACTTCCATTCCGGCGCGGCTCGATGATCTCAGCTGGAGCGGATTTCATACCCGCGTCGTGCTGGCGCTCGGGATCACCTGGATTCTGGATGGGCTGGAAGTCACGCTGGCCGGCGCCTTGTCCGGTGCGTTGAAGGAAAGCCCGACGCTTCGGTTTTCGAATTTCGATGTCGGACTGGCCAATAGCGCCTATCTCGCCGGCGCCGTGCTCGGTGCGCTCGGCTTTGGCTGGCTGACCGACCGGATCGGCCGCAAGAAACTGTTCTTCATCACGCTCGCGGTCTATCTCACGGCGACCGCGGCAACCGCGTTTTCATGGAGCGTGGGAAGTTATGCGCTCTTTAGATTCCTGACCGGTGCCGGGATCGGCGGCGAATACACCGCGATCAATTCGACGATCCAGGAACTGGTGCCGGCGCGCTATCGCGGCTGGACCGATCTCGTCATCAACGGCAGCTTCTGGCTCGGAGCTGCGCTCGGCGCGGTCTGCGCGATCGTGCTGCTCGATCCGGCGTGGATCGGCCCCGATATGGGCTGGCGCCTCGCCTATATGACCGGCGCCGTCCTCGGCCTTGTCGTGTTCGTGATGCGGATGTGGATTCCGGAAAGCCCGCGCTGGCTGATGATCCATGGCCGTCCCGATGAGGCGCACGCGATCGTGGATGCAATCGAGAAGTCGGCGGGGCAGGTACGGGATGAGACGAAGGATGTCTTGCCGAAGATCAGATTGCGTATGCGCAGCCATACGCCGCTGCGCGAAGTCGCGCACACCCTGTTGACGGTCTATCGCCAGCGTTCGATGGTTGGCCTCGTGCTGATGGTCGCGCAGGCGTTCTTCTACAACGCGATCTTCTTCACCTTCGCGCTGATCCTGACCGATTTCTTCGGCATTCCGGCCAATCATGTCGGCTGGTATATCCTCCCGTTCGCGGCGGGTAACTTTCTCGGTCCGCTGCTGCTGGGCCGGCTGTTCGACACGCTGGGCCGCCGCAAGATGATCACGCTGACCTATGGCGTGTCGGGTGTACTGCTGGCGCTGTCGGGCTATCTGTTCTCGATCGGGGCCCTGACCGCGCAGACCCAGACGATCGCCTGGATGGTGATCTTCTTCTTTGCCTCGCCCGCGGCGAGTGCGGCGTATCTCACCGTCAGCGAGACGTTCCCGCTGGAGGTGCGCGCACTGGCGATCGCGCTGTTTTATGCGATCGGCACCGGAATTGGCGGCGTAATTGGGCCTGCTTTGTTTGGTGCATTGATCGATACGGGATCGCGCACCAGTGTTTTCGCCGGCTACCTGTTGGGGTCGGCATTGATGGTCGTTGCGGCAGCCGTGGCGTGGCGATACGCCGTCGCCGCCGAGCGCAAGTCGCTCGAAACTGTTGCACGACCGCTAGCCTTTGTGGAGTAGGATGAGATGAACGAGGATCTGTTGGAAATGCCATTGGAAGATGAGATCGTTGGCGAGGAGGAAGGTGCGCCGGAAACCGTTCCGGTGCCGCGCTCGCTGGTACCGCATTTGAGCGAAACCGCGATTCTGCTCGACATCGATGGCACGCTGCTCGAATTGATGCCGACGCCGCGCGAGGTCTGGGTGCCGTCGGGGCTGTCGAAGACGCTGAACCGGCTGTTGGCTCGCACCAACGGTGCGCTGGCGCTCGTCAGCGGCCGCTCGCTCAACGATATCGACTTGATTTTCGCACCGGATCAATTCCCGGCCGTCGGCGGCCATGGCGCGGAAATGCGCATCGATCCCGACAACGAATCGGTCGATTCCCATGCGCCGCCGATGGACAGGGAATTGAAGCGCCGTCTGGCGGCGATTGCCAAGCTCAGCCCGGGAATACTGCTGGAAGACAAGGGCTATTCACTGGCGTTGCATTATCGCCTGGCGCCGCATGCGGAGAAGGCGATCTATGCAGCGGTGTCGCTGATCCGCGCCGATTTGCCGAATGCGCCGATCGAGATACTGCCGGGCAAATGCGTCTGCGAGATCAAGCATTCCGGTTTCACCAAGGCGACCGGCGTGCGCGAGCTGATGACGCGCGAACCGTTCAAGGGCCGCCGTCCGCTCTTCATCGGCGACGACGTCACCGACGAAACGGTGTTCGGCATCATGCCTGATTACGATGGTCTCGCATTCTCTGTCGGTCGCCGCGCGCAAGGCGTGCAGGGACATTTCGATTCGCCGAGCGATGTTAGAGAGTTTCTAGCGCACCTGCTCGACGACGAAAGAGACGCGGCGTTGCCATGATCCGCGCACGATTTTGCAAATGGCGCCGGTTTTAGAACACAGTTCCCTGACGCATCACCATCATCTCGCGAAAAATTTTCTTTTTCGTGAGTTCAGGTGAGTTCCGTCCGCGCCAGCCCGAATTTGGTTTCAATTCGTTGAAAGGTTGGCCAGGAACCATATTGATGAATGGTTGTTAATTCGCGAGTGCAGCAACAGGAGGGGACCTGTGAACCTCGTCGTCGTCTCGAACCGCGTTGCGCGCGGAAAGCCCAATGAACCCATGACCGGTGGCCTCGCGGCGGCCTTATTGCCGGTTGTCGAAAAGTCCGGGGCGATTTGGGTCGGTTCCAGCGGTCGCGTCCGTGACGGGAACCTGAAGGAACCTTTCGCCGAAATTGAAGCATTGGGCGCGGGCGCGCTTGCCATGCTCGATCTGCCGGCGGCGCATTACGGCGGATATTACGAGGGCTTTGCGAATTCGGCGCTGTGGCCGGCGCTGCATTCCCGCGCCGATCTGATTCGCGCCTCCCAGGACGATTACGTCAGCTATCGCGAAGTGAACGCCTTCATGGCGCGCGCATTGCTGCGCTTCAAAAAGCCGGACTCCGCGTTCTGGGTTCAGGACTATCATTTTCTCGCGCTCGGCGCCGAGCTGCGTGATCTCGGCGTGACACAGCCGATCGGATTTTTCCTGCATACGCCGTGGCCGACGCGCTCGGTGATATCAGGCGTGCCGCACCATCGCGATCTGATCGAGGCGATGCTGGCCTATGATCTCATCGGTTTCCAGACCGAAGAGGATTGCGAGAATTTCCTGGCTTATGCGCAGTCAGATCTCGGGCTCGCCGTGCAGGACGGCGTCGTCGTCTCGCGCCATGGCCGGACGCGCGCCGCGGTATTTCCGATCGGCATCGATCCGCAGAAATTCGCCCAGCAGGCCGCCAAGGCCACGACCCATCCGGATGTGTCGCGGCTGCGGCGCAGCCTGAATGGCGAGAAGCTCGCGATTGGCGTCGACCGGCTGGATTATTCCAAGGGGCTGATCAACCGCATCAAGGCGTTCGACCGGATGTGGGCGTTGCATCCGCAGCTCTTGCGCACCGTGTCGCTGCTGCAGATCGCGACCCCGTCGCGCGGCGCAATCGAAGCCTATGGCAATCTGCAGAGCGATGTCGCGAGACTCGTCAGCGACGTCAACGGTGTCCACGGTGAAGTCGACTGGACGCCGATCCGCTATCTCAACAAGGGCTTTGGCCAGGCTGTGCTCGCGGGGCTTTACCGCACCGCGCAGGTCGGCGTGGTGACGCCGCTGCAGGACGGCATGAATCTCGTCGCCAAGGAATATGTCGCCGCCCAAAATCCCGCCGACCCCGGCGTGCTGGTGCTGTCGAAATTCGCCGGCGCCGCCAACGAACTCGACACCGCCTTGCTGGTGAACCCGCACGATATCGACGGCATGGCCCGCACCATCTCAACGGCGCTTTCGATGCCGCTGACCGAACGGCGGATGCGCTGGGAGGCGATGATGGAAAAGCTGCGCGGCGGCACGATCCAGCAATGGTTTGCCGATTTCATCGACGCGCTGCAGGAAAGCCAGCTCGATAGTGGCCCTTTGGAACCTGTCACGGCTGATACGCCGACCCGGTTGCCGCTACGCTCCGTCAATAACGGCGCGCGGTATCATTAGAGACTTCCACGAACAGCTCAGTAGCAATAGGAGACGCCATCCAGCACCGGACAGCGTGCCCGGCGCGGATCGCTCGGATTCTCCATCGGCACCACGCCGTTGCCCTTGCCGACGAACACGCCTTTTCCGACGATGACGGACGATTTGTTGCCGATGATGACGCTCGGATGCGGCGAGGCCAGGCTCGAGCGCGTGCCGTCGGCCCAGATGATCGCTTCGCCCGAAAGGATGCCGCGCCTTCCGTCGTCGCAACTCACATCGACGCCCTGGCGGGTGCAGGATTGCGCCATGGCGGGGACCGCGGCGCCTGCGACGAGCGCCGCTATCAGGGTGGCGAATGAAAGCGCTCGCGTGATCATCATGCCGTTCTCCGCCCATGGTTGCCCCCATGGTCGTCGGCCATAACCTGATTCCGGTTCAAGGCCCAGCGCGAAGCGGTTGCCCCAGCGGACATAAGTGACAAATTATCCAATAAATTCAAACAATTGGGGAAATTTCAGCGCGCGTGCCCGCGGTCCCTTGCAAAATGTGTCCTGCCCCTTCAAGAGAAGGCCTCCGGAGAGATGGCCGAGTGGCTTAAGGCGCACGCTTGGAAAGCGTGTGTGCGGGAAACCGTACCGTGGGTTCGAATCCCACTCTCTCCGCCATTCGCCTTCGCTTCGGCGCGGCATGCCCGCCGATGAGCGCAAGCGACAGTGGGTGCCGCGCCATAGCTGCGGAGCAGCGGCGGGCTGATTCTTCCGATGCGCCGGCAATGCCGAGGAACCAACGCCGGAGCATTCGTCTTATTGGCGGATGAGGGCGTCGAAGTCTGCCACGACCGATATCATCGCCGGCCTTGCGATCGCAATCGCGCTGGGCGCGGTCGGCTACTACGGCTATTTGGCGTGGCTGCTGGTGTCGCCGGATTGAGCGTGTCTACGCCTTGCCGATCTTGCGCGGTGCAAGCATCAACAGCCCCGCCGCGACAAATGCCAGTACCGCTGCCAGCTGAAACGTCTGCTGGAAGGCTTCAAAGAAGCCATGCGTCGCTTGCAGGATTTCGAACACCAGAAAGAAAACCGACGCCGCGGTCACGGTGCCCAGCGTTCGCGTCAGCAGCGCAAGGCTGCCCGCGACGCCGCGCTCCGTCAGCGGAAGTGTTGCAGTCACGATGTCCGAATAGGCGAGCTGGAACAGGCCGAGGCCGATACCCTGCACGATCAGCCCTGTCACCCGCAGCGCTGTCGGGGTCTGCGCCGTCCATGCGCCCAGCAGCAGAAGCCCGGCGCCAATGATGGCGGCACCTGCGATGGCCAGCCGCTCCGATGAGAATAGCCGCCCGGTGAGGCGACCGCCGATCGGCGCTGCCAGTGCAGCGCCGGCCGCTCCCGCGGCCAGGATGGCGCCGCCCTCCGTCAGCGTATAGCCCGGTACGCGCGCCAGATAATAGGGCACCAGCAGCCAGACCGAAAAGGCTGCGAGATTGGCCAGCACGCTGACAAAGTTGAGCAGCGCAAAGCCCGGCAGCTTCAGAACTTCCATCGCGATGATCGGTCGCGCCGCGCGGGATTGGCGGAAGGCAAAGCCTGCAAACGCCATGACGGATAGCAATCCGAGCCAGACGGCGGAAAACTCTCTGACGCGGTTGATCGCCATCAGCATGGTCACCAGGCCCAGCGCCAATGCGATGCCACTCAGGATGTCAAAGCGTTCGCTTGTCAGGCGCGGCGGGGCCGCGGGCAGGCCGCGGAGCAGCAGCAGTGCCGCGATCGCGATCGGAATTCGGAACCAGAACACCGCCGGCCAATCCCAGATCGCCGTCAAAGCGCCGCCGAGCAGGGGACCGAGCATCCAGCCCAATGCCATCATCATCGTGTAAATACCGAGCGCCCGGCTGCGTCGCTCCTCGCCGTAGAGCGACGTCACCAGTGCCACGCCGCAGCTCATCACCAGTGCCGCGCCGATCCCCTGCAGGCAGCGAAACACCAGCATCGCGCCGTAGCTGGGCGCACAGCTGACCAGAAGCAACGCCACCGCGCTGCAGATCAGGCCGGCCCGGTAGACGACCGCGTGGCCGATGGTGTCGCCGATGCGCCCGAGCGCCAACAGCAGGCTGGCGTAGGTCAAGACGTAGCAGATCACCACCCACTGGATGTCGCCGATCGAAAGTTCGAAGCCGCGGGTGATGGCAGGGAAGGCAATATTGACTGACGTGTCGAGCTGCGCCGTCGCCGTGCCCAGCCCGATCATCGCGATCTGCCACCCCTTCGAGTGGAGCAGGCCGGCTGATGGTTTGGAAGGATTCGGCTCGGTTGCTGATGGCACGTTGTGTTACGCCGGTGCGAAGCTGATCGCACCATTAGCATCGACATCGCGCGTCAATCTGCCAATCGAAGCCAGCATGTTCAGATGCGCAAGCGACTCGCCAAAAGCCTGGCGCGGATTGGCGTACAGCACCCGCGGAAACACTTCCTGCGCAATCGCGAACGCATTCGTCTTGCCTGACACGACGGATGCCACGTCGTCGAGCCGCGCCTGGTGATGTTCGCGCAGCTGGGCGAGCCGGGCATGCAGTCCGCGAAACGGCAGGCCGTGCGACGGCAGCACCAGCGTATCCGGTGACAGCGCCTCGAGCCGCGTCAGCGCTTCCAGGTACTCCTTCATCGGGTTGGCTTCCGGCTGCGCCGATGGCACGATCACCGACGGCGCCATGTGCGACAGGATCTGGTCGCCGGCGATCAGGAGCTTGTCGCTCTCGCAATAGAACATCGCATGTTCGGGCGAATGGCCGCCCGCCGTGATCGTCAGCCACTCGCGCTGCCCCATGGCGATCACATCGCCGTCCCGGATGCGAATGAATTCGCGCGGCGGCCGCAGGCCAGGATATTTCGATGGGCGCTGCGCCTGGATGATCCTGGCGGCGTCCTCGTCGGAGGCACCGTTCCGCGTCATGAAGGCGGCAAAATGCTCGTCCGGACCCTCTTCGCGCTCATGCCACATCTTCCAGCCGCTGAGCCATTCGGCGAGCGGCATGCGCACCGCGCATTTCATTTCCTTCACCAGATATCCGGCGAGGCCGAAATGATCGAGATGGGCATGCGTGAAGGTGAGGTTCTGCAACGGACGGGCGCGCAACAGCCCGCGCCAGAGCTTGTCCCAGATTTCAAACGTGTCGTCGGTGTTCAGCCCGCAATCGACCAGCGTCCATCCCGGACCGTTGTCGAGCAGCCAGCAATTGACGTGATTGGGGACAGTCGGCATCGGCAGCCGCACCCAGAACAATCCGGGCAGCACATCGGTCAATTCGCCATAGGCCGGCGGGCGCTGGACCGTGAATTTCAGATCATCGGACATTCGTTTCCCCTGCCACGGAGCTTACGCGATTTCGCGGGGGCAGCAACGCCGAAGGGATTTTCATGCCTCCCATGCGGCTGCAGGCAGCAAAATCTTCCACCCGGCCCTTGAGAAGAAGTCGTTTTTCCTAGAGAAGGTGACGGGCAGTCACGCGCGGCGCCCCCGAGGTCAGTTGGGCAAGAAACAATAATGGACGCACTGAACCCCCAATCAGGGCTCAAGCCGGAAGCCGACCCGGCGCAGGACCTCGACCGGCGCGCACGTCGCAATCTCCTGCTGCTGGCCTGTTGCCAGGCGGTCGGCCAGTCCTGCAACACCATGATGTTTGCGGCGACGGGGCTGTCCGTCATCACCTTCTATCACCATCCCGAGCTCGCCAACCTGCCGGTCACGATGCAGCACCTCGGCGTCATGATCTGGGTATTCCCGGCGGCGCTCTTGATGCAGCGGGTCGGCCGCAGCATCGGCTTTCGCGTCGGCTCGCTGTTCGGCATGGCCGGCGCCATCATCATGTGCACCGGCCTATACACCGCGAACTTTGCCGTCATGTGTGCCGGCGGTCTCATCCTCGGCTACGCGGTAGCCTGCCTGCAGATGTACCGGTTTGCCGCGGCGGAATTGGTGCCGATCCATTACCGTGCCAAGGCGATTTCGTGGGTCACGGCCGGCGGCGTCGCCGCTGCGGTGATCGGCCCCAGCCTCGTGCGCGTGACGCATGATCTGGTGATGCCGCTGTATCTTGCGACGTATGCAGCCATCCTCTGCCTGCACGTGATCGTCTTTGCTGTGATGTCCTTCATCACCTTCCCCTCCGTCGCTGCTTCGACTGCTGCCTCGGGTGCAGCCGAGGTCGCAGCGCCTCCGCGTCCGTTGTGGGTGATTGCCAGCCAGCCGCGCTTCATCGCGTCTGTCATCGCCGGCATGCTTGCGTTCGGCACGATGTCCTTCATCATGAGCGCGTCGCCGCTAGCCATCGTCGGCTGCGGGTTTCCGCATGCGGAAGCCCACTGGGTCATCTTCATGCATGTGCTCGGCATGTTCGTGCCGTCGTTCTTCACCGGCAATCTGATCAACCGGTACGGCGCCACGACTGTGATGGCCTGGGGCGTCATGCTGATGCTGGCCGGCGTTGCCGCCGCGCTCGCCGGGCTGAGCGAATGGAATTTCCGGATCGCGCTCACCGTCAACGGCGTCGGCTGGAATTTCCTGTTCGTCGGCGCCACTACTGTCGTGACGACCTGCTACCGCCCGAGCGAGCGCGGCAAGACCCAGGCGCTCAACGATCTCCTGGTTTTCAGCACGACCGCGACGTCGAGCTTCATGGCTGGGTTTCTGCAGGATCGCTGGGGCTGGCATCCGCTCAACTGGTTTTCGGTGCTGCTGATGCTGGCCGCCGCCGCCGCCGTCATATGGCTTCGCTATCAGCGTCCGGCATTGAGCCCGGCGCACTAGGAATTCCCGCATCGCTTTGTATTTGATTTGCTGACGCACAATCAGCATGATCTGAGCTCACGCGATACCGCCTGCGTTGCTGCAGTGCGATTTCGCGGACGCGTGCACGACCGCAAACATGCGGCATGACAAGAAAAACCAGGGAGGGACGCCGTCGTGATCAATCGGCATTTTAGAAGCGCGCTTACGGGCTTTGGCCTCCTGCTTGGCGCGCTTGTGACGCAGGCCCAAGCGCAATCGCCCTCCAAGACTATCACGCTGGTGGTGCCTTATGCGGCAGGCGGCGGCACCGATACCGTGGCACGTCTCATCGGCGAGCGGATGTCGGGCACACTCGGCCAGAGCGTCATCATCGAGAACGTGGTCGGCGGCGGCAGCACGCTGGCCAACGACCGTGTTGCCAGATCGGCGCCTGACGGCTCCACCATCCTGATCAATCACGTCGCGCTGCTGGCGGCGCCCAGCCTGTTCATCAATCTGCGCTACGACACGGCAACCGCATTCGAGGCGGTCGGCCTCGTCAACAACGCACCGATGGTCCTGATCGGCCGCAAGTCTATTCCCGGCGCGGGACCCAAGGATTACGTGGCGTGGATCAAGGCGCAGGGCGACAAGGCGAACTTCGCGCATGGTGGCATCGGCACCAACAGTCATTTGTGCGCAGTGATGATGGGCAATGTGCTCGGCTTCAAACCGACCGTCGTGGCTTATCGCGGATCGGCGCCGGCGATCGGCGATCTCCTGGCGGGGCAGATCGATCTGCTGTGGGATCAGGTGACCAACGCGCTGCCGCAGATTCAAGCCGGAACGCTGCACGGCATCGCCATTACGTCGCCAAAGCGGCTTGAACAGTTGAAAGACGTGCCGACCACCGCCGAGCTCGGCATGCCCGAGGTCAGCTACACGATGTGGCATGGCCTCTATGTGGCCAAGGGCACGCCCAAGGAAACCGTCGGCGCGCTGAATGCGGCGCTCCGCAAGGCGCTCGCTGATCCGGTCCTGCTAGAGAAGCTGACGCAGCTCGGCACCCTGCCATTCCCTGAGAACGAGTTGACGCCCGAGGCGCATGCGCGCCTGTTCGCCGCCGACCTGCCACGGGTTGCAAAGCTCGTTGAAAGCTCTGGCGTCAAGGCGAGCGAAGCGAAGTAGGGCCCTGTGCCTTGTAGGCGGCCAATTTCCGGATTGACACGCGGGAGTTGAAAGAACAAAATAGGAACTTGCGGGGCTTTGGGCTTCACTTCGCGCGCCGGTCGCGGTGACGCGGCGCTGGTGCTTGCGGTTTGATTTCAACGCCTCTTATGATGGACGCTCATTTGAGTGGATTGAAATGAAATTTGCAATCAAAGCAATTGTTGCCGCGTTCTGCCTGATTGCGACGCTTTCAACCTCGGATGCCCGCGGCCCCTATGGCACGATCAATGTCGGTAACTGGAAGGGCGGAGCCTATACCCACGACCAGAGCGGCGCTTTCACGCATTGCGCTGCGGGGGCGCAATACGCCAGCGGCATCTATTTTGCCGTCACGATCGACAATAAAGCGGGATGGAGTCTGGGGTTTGCCCACGATGGATGGGCGTTTGCGAACGGACAGGCATTTCCGATTGTCCTGACGTTTGATGGTCAGACGCCGTTCAATGTCCATGGCGTTCCGCTCTCCGGCAAACTGCTCCAGGTGCCGATGCCGGATAACTCGGCGCTCATTGCGCAATTCCGCAAGGCCAAGACGATGACGGCCTTTACGCAAGGGCAGCTTTTCCAGTTCAAGCTCGATCAGACCGCGCAATTGTTGCCCGCGCTCGCCAATTGCGTGGCTACCGTCAAGAAAGGCGGCGTTGCTGCCGCCGGCGAGTTCGCGGTCGCCCCGAAGCAAGTCGCGGCGGCCGGGCCGGCACAACCGAACGCAGCGCCGCCGAAGGGCAGGTCTGTCAACCAAACGGGTACCGGCTTCGTCGTCAGCGCCTCCGGGCACGTTGTCACCAATCAGCACGTGATCAATGGCTGCGTTGGCGACATCCTCGGAAATTTGACCGGCGAGGCTCCGCTCAAGCTGCGTCTCGTTTCGAGCGACGAAACCAACGATCTCGCACTGCTGCAGGCGCCGAGCGCCTTCAAGGAAGTGGCGACAATTCGGGGCAAGGCGATCCATTCGGGCGACACCGTCGTTGCCATCGGCTATCCGTTCCACGGCCTGTTGTCCTCCGATTTCACGGTCACCACCGGGATTGTAAGTTCCCTGAGCGGCATCATGAACGATACCCGCTTCCTGCAGATCAGCGCGGCGGTTCAGCCCGGCAACAGCGGCGGGCCGCTGCTGGACACCAGCGGCACGATCGCCGGGATGGTGGCGGCAAAACTCAATGCGTTGAAAGTTGCCAGGGCCACCGGCAACATCCCCGAGAACATCAATTTCGCGATCAAGACTGGCGCGCTGCGGGACTTTCTGGACAACAGCGTCGTGCCCTACCAAACCGCCGTCGAGGCAAAGGCCGAGCTGAAGACGTCCGACATCGCGCGCAACGCAAGGGCGTTCACGCTGCTGATTTCCTGCACGGCGACCGAACAGAGCGCGAGCGCGAAAAAATCAAGCGAGTGATCCCGCGCGCTTTCAAAAATCAAGCGGCGCGTTGTCGACGACTTCCTTCATGACGAAAAAGGTTCGCGTCTGGCGCACGCCGGGCAGCGCGATCAGCTGCTCGCCATGGATGCGGTTGAAATCTTCCATGTCCCCGACGCGGATCTTGAGAAAGTAATCGAAATCGCCGGCCACCAGGTGGCAGTCGAGAACGAACTTCAGTTTCGCGATCGCCCGCTCGAACGACGCAAAACTTTCCGGCGTGGAGCGGTCCAGCACGACGCCAACCATGACCAGCGCGCCCTTGCCGACCTTGCGCGGCGCCACCATGGCGCGGACCGCGCTGACAAATCCGTCGTCGAGGAGGCGCTGGGTGCGGCGATGACAGGTAGCCGGGCTGACCCCGACCGCTTCGGCCAGCTCGGCATTGCTGAGCCGCCCGTTATTCTGCAACAAACGCAACATCTTGAGGTCGATGCGGTCCAGTTGGGTGCTCACGGAAGAATCTCTCATAAAACCGGCAATTAATGGACGAAAAATACCATCTGTGGCGATTCTGGCAACCAATCTCTCAAAATTCGGAAACAACTTAGAGAGCACCTTTCCGTCGTCTGATGATAGGCGTTCCCGCAAGATCAGACATCAACGGGGATGACGCATGCTGGAAAAATTCGAACGCTATCCGCTGACCTTCGGGCCAACCCATATCGAGAAGCTGGAGCGGTTGACGCAGCATCTCGGCGGCAAGGTCGAACTCTACGCCAAGCGCGAGGACTGCAATTCGGGGCTCGCGTTCGGCGGCAACAAGCTGCGCAAGCTCGAATACATCGTGCCCGACGCGATCGCTTCCAACGCCGATACGCTGGTTTCGATCGGCGGCGTGCAATCCAATCATACCCGCATGGTCGCCGCAGTCGCCGCCAAGATAGGTATGAAATGCCGCCTGGTGCAGGAAAGCTGGGTGCCGCATGAAGACGCCGTCTACGACCGCGTCGGCAACATCCTGCTCAGCCGCGTGATGGGCGCCGACGTCCAGCTGGTGGATGAAGGTTTTGACATCGGCATTCGCCAGAGCTGGGAAGAGGCGATCGCAGACGTGAAGGCGAAGGGCGGCAAGCCATATGCGATCCCGGCCGGTGCGTCCGTGCACAAATATGGTGGGCTCGGCTATGTCGGTTTCGCCGAAGAAGTCCGCGCCCAGGAAAAGGAACTCGGCTTCGCCTTTGATTACATCGTGGTCTGCACCGTCACCGGCTCGACCCATGCCGGCATGCTGGTCGGATTTGCCAAGGACGGCCGCGCGCGCAAGGTGATCGGCATCGACGCCTCGTTCACGCCCGATCAGACCAAGGCCCAGGTGCTCGACATCGCTCGCAACACGGCTTCCCTGGTTGAACTGGGCAAGGAGATCGTCGAGGACGACGTTGTGCTGATCGAAGACTACGCCTATCCCGCCTATGGCGTTCCCTCGGAAGAGACCAAGGAAGCAATCCGGCTTTGCGCGCGACTCGAAGGCATGATCACCGACCCGGTCTACGAGGGAAAATCCATGCAGGGCATGATCGATCTCGTGAACAAGGGCTATTTTCCCAAGGGATCGAAGGTGCTGTACGCCCATCTCGGCGGCGCGCCCGCGATCAACGGGTACGCCTACACGTTCCGCAATGGCTAGTGCGGAGTGCTCAGCGCTCGGCGTCCTTCACCAGCGCGATCAACTCATCGCCGTAATGCTCGAGCTTCTTGTCGCCGATCCCGGGGATGTTGCGGAGCTGGTTGAGCGTCGCGGGGCGGGAGGCGGCGATGCCGTCGATGGTCGAATCGTGCAGCACGACATAGGCCGGCACGCCGCGTTTGCGCGCAATCTCGGAGCGCCAGGCGCGCAGCGCGGCCTGCAGGCCGGCATCGGCGGGCGCACCTTCTCCGGTAGACCGTGGCGCCAGATCTCCGCGCCGTGATTTGGTACGGCTCGCGCGAACGCGGGTGCCTTCCGGCGCCTCACGCAGCATCACCGCGGTCTCGCCTTTCAGGACGCCGCGCGCGCTTTCTGTCAGCTTCAGCGCGCCAAAGGCTTCGCTGTCGGCGTGGAGGTGGCCCATGGCGACGACTTGCCGGATCGCGGCGCGCCATTGCTTCTCGTTGAGTTCGGCGCCGATGCCAAACACGGAAATCTTGTCATGGCCGAATTGCGTGACGCGCTCGGTCATGCGGCCGACCAGCACATCAATCAGGTGCATGGCGCCGAAGCGCTGTCCCGTGCGATAGGCGCAGGACAATATTTTCTGCGCGATCACCTTGCCGTCGAGAAGCTGTGGCGGTGAAAGACAATTGTCGCAATTGCCGCAATTGCCGGCGCTGACCGCTTCGCCGAAATAGCCGAGCAGGCGGCTGCGCCGGCAGCCCGCGGTCTCGGCGAGGCCGACCAGCGCATCGAGCTTGCCGACCGACACGCGCTTGAACGCGTCCGAGCCGGTGGATTCGTCGATCATGCGGCGCTGCTGCACGATATCGGACAGGCCATAGGCCATCCAGGCGCTGGAGGGCTTGCCGTCGCGGCCCGCGCGCCCGGTCTCCTGATAATACGCCTCGATGCTCTTCGGCAGGTCGAGATGCGCCACGAAGCGCACGTCGGGCTTGTCGATGCCCATGCCGAACGCGATGGTGGCGACGATCACGACGCCGTCTTCGTTGATGAAGCGATCCTGGTTGCGGGAACGCAGACCGGCGTCGAGGCCGGCGTGATACGGCAGCGCCGGCACGCCGGCCTTGTTCAATGCCGCGGCGGTATCCTCGACCTTGGCGCGCGACAGGCAATAGACGATGCCGGCGTCGCCGGCATGTCGCTCGCTGATGAAAGCCTTGAGCTGGGCGGGCGCGTTCTGCTTGTCGACGATCTCATAGCGGATATTCGGGCGGTCGAAGCTTGCGACAAAGCGCGGCGCATCGGTAAGTTTGAGCCGCTCGGCGATCTCCTGGCGCGTCAGGTCATCGGCGGTGGCGGTCAGGGCGATACGCGGCACGTCGGGGAAACGCTCTGATATGACGGATAGGCCGATATACTCGGGGCGGAAGTCGTGCCCCCATTGCGATACGCAATGCGCCTCGTCGATTGCAAACAGCGCGATCTTGGCGCGGGCAAGCAAACCGAGGCAGCGCGGCGTCAGCAGCCGCTCTGGCGCGACATAAAGCACGTCGAGATCGCCGCCCAACAGCCGCTGTTCCACGGCGTTGGCTTCCTCATACGTCAGCGTCGAATTCAGCACCGCTGCCCTGACGCCGGCCTCGAGCAGGCCGGCGACCTGGTCGCGCATCAATGCGATCAGCGGCGACACCACAATGCCGCAGCCTTCGCGCAGCAATGACGGCAGCTGGTAACACAGCGACTTGCCGCCGCCGGTCGGCATCAGCACCAGGCAGTTGCCGCCATCAGTGACGTGACGGACGATCTTTTCCTGCTCGCCCCGAAAGGCAGGCAGGCCGAACACGGAATTCAGCACGGACAGCGCGTCAGGGGCTTTGTCCGGCTTGCGGTTAAGGGCTGCTTCCATATCGGCTTCAAAACGGGGTCAACAGGCGGGAATCGGGGTGCGCGAGACGAACAATACAGGATTCAGGCGCCTTGGGGTGGAACTACTGATAGCTCGCCACGATATCCGACACCGCGCGTTCCAGCTGTTGCGCGGTCGCACATTGCCGCACCACAGTGCAGAAGGTCAAATAACGCGGCATTTCCGAGTCGCCCCAGCCCCAGGCCATGCGCCCTTCGGGGTTAAGCCACACCAGCCGCTTCGATCGCTCGCCGATACGGCGAAGGATATCCGCGCGAGGATCGAGATTGTTGCTGCGGGCGTCGCCGAGGATGATCACCGTGGTCTGCGGCGTGATAGCGTTCATCCATTCATGCTCGAAATCGGCAAAGGAATTGCCGTAATCCGATGAACCGAAGCCGACCTTGGACATGATCTCGGCCATCGCCTCTTCCGGCGATTTGGATTCCAGGATGTCGCTGACCTCGATCAGGTGTCCGGAAAAGGCGAACGAGCGGACGTCCGAGACCACTTCGTGCAGGCTGTGGATCAGCAGCAGGAAGAAATCGGACACCCGCGCCACCGAACCCGAGACGTCGCAGAGTGCGATGATTTTTGGCTTGTCGCGGTGGCGTCGTTTCCATGCGGTGAGGAACGGCACGCCGCCCCAGGCGGCGTTGCGCCGGATGGTCCGGCGCACGTCGAGATGGCCGCGACGCTGGCGCTTGCGCGGCTTGCTGTAACGCTCGCGCAGGCGGCGAGCGATCTGGCGGATCAGAAGCCGCATCTGCTCGACCTGACGCGGCTCGATCCGGGACAGCGGCGCGTTGCGCAAAATCTCGTTGCGCAGGTTCTCGGCTTCCTCGCGGCCGTACAGCATCAGCGCCTGCGAGACGGTCTCGCGCACGGTGTCGCGCAAGCCGTCGAGTGCTGCCTGCAGCCGTTCCGCGAGTGCGGGGTTGGTCGCCGTCAGCGCGTCGAGGTCGTCGCGCAGGCGCTGGATGCCCATCTGGTCGAGAATGCGGCCCGAGAAGATGCCGCGCTGCGTGAAGTAGCGGATGTCGGACAGATATGCGGCATTCGAAGCGTTGGCGATGGCAGCCGCCATCGCGTTGCGGTCCTGCGACAGCAGCATCTGCGCGAGCTGGCCGAGATCCTGCGCCTGGTCGCCGCCGTCGGCGTCGCCTGGCGTATCGGATGCCGCACCGGACTCCGGCGTGTCCGATTTGTCCGTCTCGCTGTCTTCGGGCGGCTGCGACGGTTCGGGCTGATCGAAGAACAGATCAAAACAGTCGCCGAGCGCCTTCTTCTCGTCTTGGGTTTTCGCGAGTGTCAGCAGGAACGTGTCGCGCAGCACGGTGCGGTCGCTGAAGCCGACCTTGGAAACCGCGCGCATCGCATCGATGCTTTCGGCCGGCGAGAGCCTGACGCCTGCGCCCCGCGCCGCACGAAAGAAGCGATGCAGGTTTTCTCTCATCCGCTTTATCCGAAGACGACGCTCTGCCGCGATGTCTTGGCGATGAAGGTGGATACCTGGGGCAGTGTGGCCTCGATATCCGCCTCGTACTTCAGCAGCACGTTGAGCGTATCCTTGACGATCTCGCTGCCGAGTTCGGGCGCCTGCAGCAGCACCAGCACCCGTGCCCAATCGATCGTCTCGCTCACCGACGGCAGTTTCTTCAGGTCGAGCGAGCGAACCTCGTGGATGAAGCCGACCATCTGCTTGCGCAGCGTCTGCGAGATGCCGGGCACCCGGCTTTCGACGATGCGCTCCTCCAGCTTCTGTTCGGGGAAGCCGATGTGCAAATGGAGGCAGCGCCGCTTCAGCGCGTCGCCGAGATCGCGTTCGCTGTTCGAGGTCAGGATCACGGTCGGCGCGGCGACCGCGGTAACAGTGCCAAGTTCCGGAATCGTGACCTGGAAGTCGCTGAGGATTTCCAGCAGCAGCGATTCGAACTCAGCATCCGATTTGTCGATTTCGTCGATCAAGAGCACGCAGCCGGCCGGCTGTTCCAGCGCCTGCAGCAGCGGCCGCGGTTCGACGAATTCCTTGGAGAAGAACACGTCGCCGAAATCATGCAATTGCGCCAGCGCGTCATGCAGCGTTTCGGCGCCGCCGAGCACTTCACCGAGCTTGTCCTTCAGGATCTGCGTGTACAGAAGCTGCTTGGCGTATTTCCACTCATAGAGCGCCTTGGCTTCGTCCAGGCCCTCGTAGCATTGCAGGCGGATCATCTTCAGACCGCGCCACGCCGCGATTGCCTTCGCAAGCTCGGTCTTGCCGACGCCGGCGGGACCTTCGACCAGGATGGGTTTTTCTATTTGTTGCGATAGATAGACCGCGGTCGCGATCTGCCGGCTCGCAATATAGCCCTGCGCGGCGAGGCCGCTTTCCACTGCCTCGATCGAGGCGGTCGGCCCTTTTTCAGCCACGGGTTTCAACTCCGAAATTCACGGGATTTCAGAGTGTTCTGCCTGCGTTCCCGGCAAAGAACAAGCCTCGTTTGGTCATACGGCGGCGGCAAATTCGGCTAATTCCGCCTAGCGCAATGTGAGCCCGGTCGCGGCCTCCAGCTCCGTGATCGCCTGCGCCGCATTGAGCACCTTGATCGTGGTCATGCCCATCTGCCGCGCCGGCTTCAGGTTGACGCCGAGATCGTCGAGATAGACGCAGTTTTTGGGATCGACCTGCAGCGTATCGATCATCATCTGGTAGATGCGCGGGTCGGGCTTGCGCAGGCCGATCTTGGCGGACTCGATGACATGATCGAACAGCACCATGACCTCGGCGACATAGAGCGACCGGCCGCTGCGGCTCCCGATCGCGTTGGCCGGAAGATTGTTGGTGATGCAGCCGGTCTTGAATTTGGCCTTCACGCGTTTGAGCGCCTCGACCATTTCGGGGCGCAGATCGCCCGAGAGCAGAGGCAACACATCCCTGCCGCGGACCTCGGCGCCCAGCGCCGTCGATTCCGTGGCGAACAGCGCATCGAAGGCTTCGATGTCGACTTCGGCGCGCTCGAATTTCGCCCAGGCGTTTTCCAGATGATTGGCGGCGTTGGTGCGCCGGATGATGTCGGCGGGCAACCCGCGTTCGGTCTCGAACCGCGAGAATGCCTCGAACGGCGAAGTGGTCAGCACCCCGCCGAAATCCCAGATCACCGCCTCGACCATTATTTCCCCGCCATATCAATACGCGACGGGGGAGCGGCTAACACGGAATGCCCTTCGGGGCCAGTCCGATCCGCGGCTTGGCGATGTCGGTTGGGCGGGGTATTGCATGCGGCCATGAAAGTGCTCGCTCGAATAATTGCCAGTCTTGCGCTGCTAGTGGTCGCGCCCGCTTACGCCATCGTGGGAGGTGGCGCGCCATCCGCCGACGGCGTCGGTCGTTCGGTCGTCACCATTGTCGGTTCCCGCGGCAATTTCTGCACCGGCGCGGTGATCGCGCCCAAAATCGTGCTGACCGCGGCACACTGCGTGCAGCCCGGTGCCGATTACAAGATCGTCGAATATGGCGCTGACAAGCAGCCGTCGTTGCAGGACGTCAAGAGCGTCGCCATTCATCCCGGCTTCAAGATGCAGGCGATGCTGGCGCATAGGGCGACGGCCGATGTGGCGCTGCTGCAATTGGGTTCACCCGTCAAAGGCAAGACGCCATCGACGCTCGGCATGCCCAATATTCCAATTCTTGTCGGCAGCCGTTTTACGATCGCCGGCATTGGCGTCACGATGCGTGGCGATGGCAAGAGCGGCGGCACCATTCGCGCCGCCGGATTGGTCGCAACCGGCAAGCCGGGGACGCTGCAGATTCGGCTGGTTGATCCCGTGAGCCAGGGCACGCGCGACGGGCTCGGCGCCTGCACGGGAGACTCTGGCGGTCCGGTGTTCGAGGACCAGCCATCAGGTCCGGCCATCATCGGTGTCGTGAGCTGGTCGACGGGACCCAATAGCTCGGCCGGTTGCGGCGGGCTCACCGGCGTCACGCCGCTGACGCTCTACCGCGACTGGCTGGTGCAGACTGCGCGGCAATGGGGCGCGGGGTTGTGATCCGGCCGTCATTGCCGGGCTTGACCCGGCAATCCATCATTCTTTGCATGAATCATTTTTAGATGGATGCGCGGGTCAAGCCCGCGCATGACAAGTGACTAATGCCCCGCCGCCTTGTTGGCGGCGGCGTTGTTGAGCACGATCAGGCCGTCGACGGCGACGCCGACTTTGCTGTTGATCAGGAACGGATTGACGTCGATCGACGCAATGCGGGTTCCCGCGTCCGCCATCAGATTGGATAGCCCGACCAGCGCCTTCACCGCGGAAGCTTCGTGCAACGCGGGCTTGCCGCGATAGCCTTTCATCTTGACGCCGGCCTTGGTCTTGCCGATCAGCTGCTTCGCCTCGTCGGCATCGAGCGGCGCGCCGGCAAGCGCGACGTCCTTCATCAGTTCGATATCGACGCCGCCGGTGCCGAACAGCACCACAGGGCCCATCTCCGCATCGAGCGAGGCGCCGACCACGAGTTCGAGGTCCGACTTGACCTGCTGCGCGATCAGAATGCCTTCGAGCTTCGGCTTGTTCTTCAGCTTCCTGACCCGCGCGGTGATGTCGTTGAACGCCTTCTTCACCTCGGCGGCATTGTTGATGTTCAGGACCACACCGCCGATGTCCGACTTGTGCAGGATCTCGGCGCTGACCACCTTGGCGACCACGGGGAAGCCGATCTTCTTGGCGATCTTCACCGCGTCCGCCGCGGTCTGCGCGATTTCTTCCTTTGAGACCGGAATGCCGTAGGCCTTCAGCAGTTTTTTCGAGGCGACTTCGTCGAGCGCCGCGGCGCCGTTGGCGCTCTTTAGCGTCTTCTCCAGCACCGCCCGGGCGGAAGCCTTCGAACTCGACGCGATCTCCGGTACCACTTTGCGCAAGCTCGCATATTCGATCAGCGACTTGATCGCGCCCACCGCGCGGTCAAGGCCCTGCATGACCGCGATGTTCGGCAGCGACTTGCGCAGGCCCTTGGTGAACTCGGTAAAGCCGATCGACATCGCGCTGATGTAGACCACGGGCTTGCTGGCGGCGCCCGCCATGTCGTTGACGATGCGCAGATTGCGCTCGCGCAGTTCATGCGGCGCCTTCGGCAGTTCGGCGTCGATGATCACGATATCGGTGTCGGGATCGTCGATCATGATCTTGATCGACTGCATGTAGACGGAGGGATCGACCACGGCGGCAAATCCGGCGTCGAGCGGATTGCCGACGATGCTGCCCGGTCCGAGCATCTTTGCGAGTTTCTCGGTCGCGTCCGCGCTCAGCGGCGCGAAGTTGAGCCCGGCTGAATCGAACGCGTCGATCAGCAGGCCGCGCTTGCCGCCCGACAGCGACACCGCGGCGAGGCGATTGCTCTTTGGCGGTTCGGCATGCACGAAACATTCGGTGGTCTCGATCAGTTCGTCGAGGCCGCGAACGCGGATCACGCCTTCGCGGGTCGAGATCGCGTCGAAGGTTTGGATCGAGCCGGCAAGCGCGCCGGTATGCGCCATCGCAGCCGCACGGCCGCCCTCGGAGGCGCCGAGCTTGAGCGCGATCACCGGCTTGCCGGCGGCGCGCGCGGCCTTGCAGGCCTCGCGGAACACCTTGGTGTTTCGTACCCCTTCGAGATAGACGACGATCACGCGGATCGAAGGATCGGCCGCGAAATACGCCATCAGGTCCGGCGTCTCCAGCCCGGTCTCGTTGCCGGTCGTGACCATGTAGCCGACGCCGACGCCGCGATCTTCCAGCGCCTGGCGGATCGCCATCACGATCGCGCCGGATTGCCCGGCGATCGCGACGGGACCGGCTTCCATGGTCACGATGCGGTCATCGATATTGGTGAACAGGTTTTCGCCCGCGCTCAGATTGCCGAGGCAATTTGGGCCGGTGACGGCAAGGCCGGTTTCACGCACCGCCTCTTTCAATTCGACCGCCAGCCGCTGGCTTTCGGCGTCCTGCAACTCGCTGAAACCCGAGGTGACGATGGTGGCGGAGCGGGCGCCGGCGGTTGCGGCGTCGCGGATCACCTGCACCGCGAAACGGGCCGGCACCAGCACCAGCACGTGGTCGGGTTTCTCCGGCAGGCTGGCGAAATCCTTGTAGCAGGGCACGCCCCAGATCGTTTCGCGCTTGGCGTTAACAGGGAACAGGTTGCCCTTGTATTGGTACTTGACCAGATTGTTCCAGATGCGCTCGGCGTAGTTTCCGGGCTTGTCGGTCGCGCCGACCAGCACGATGTTGCGCGGGTGCAGCATCGCATGGATGCTCTTGACGATGTCGCTGGCGTCGGTCGAGGGCGACCAGGTTTCGGCCGAATGCGACGCGTTGACTACCCGAGCTTCCATGGAGTGTGCCCTTACCTTGTTGTTTCCTTTGGCAAACGGCGATCTCGTGCGATCGCTTCGGCCATGCGTTTTCATTCTTTTTATTGAGACTTGAGGAGGGTGGCAACACGCGTTGACCCGATAGCGCCCTTCGCGCAGCGCACGATATCCCGGCAGGCGGAGTATTCATCGTCGCCGCGGGATTGACGGGCGGATGAACTCAGGGAACAGGCCCGATCATGGTGGCGTGCAGGAGATAGCGATCCGGCCCCGGCGTCAACGCCTCGAACGGCCAGCAGGTCGACAGCACCAGTCCATATCCGTCGCGCAACGGATCGATGCCCGAAGCGTCGAAACGAACGATCGAGGTCGAATCCGCGCGATATCGGAATTTCTTGCCGTCGCGGCGCGTGACGTCGATCTCGTCTCCGATGGCGACATTTTGCAGGAAGCGGAAGTGCGTATCTCGGTGCGCAGAGTAGACGGCCACACCGCGTTCGCCCGCATCGGGCGTGTTCTCGAGATGACCCGGCCCAAACGCGAGCGCCTGGCCGCTGCTGCCGGCCAGCGCGATGGTGCTGGCACGGATCCGCCTCACCTCGATGCGGGCCACCGGCCAGGTATCCGCCCATGACCACGGTTTTGTCTCGCGGCCGGTGGCGATGGTTTCGGTGAAGGCGCGCTCGAGCAGGATTTGCGCGAACAACGCCTTGGCGTGGATGTAGCCGCCCTGGCCGAACAGGATGAGGCCGGTGACGGCGAGCAGGAGAGGGAGGATGCGGCGCATTTGGATTCTTCATTCTGTAGAAGAGAAGTCCTCCGTCATTCCGGGATGGTCCGAAGGACCAGACCCGGAATCTCGAGGTTCCGGGTTCGATGCTTCGCATCGCCCCGGAACGACGATGCTTGTTTTGGAAAAAAGTCGCGCGCGCGACCCTGGGGGACGGAGGGCCGCGCGCGCATTCGGGAGGAGCTTGGGGGGCCTCCTCCGTCAAGGGGGCGTCAGGGGATCAACGCCTGGCGCCGATTGAACGCGAACAGGACAAGACTGAATATGAGGAAGATCACACCCAGGATCATTTTCAGCTCGGCGTCGGTCGCCGTCTTCGGGAGTTGGACTGGCGCTGCGGTGACGGCGGGGGCCGCGCGTTTCAATGCCGCAACCTGAGCCCTGGCCTCGCCGGCCTCGGCGCGACGTTCCGTCGGCGCGACCGGCAGAAGCGGGCGTTCACCGAACACCTTTGCGAAATCCCAACCGGCCGGCAGGTTGATCGGTAGTTCCGAGACCTTCAGCGGTTCGCCTTCGGGACGGCTCGGTGTCTTGTCGACCGCGACGAGACTGGTCAGCCGTGTCACCAGTTGATGATCGAGTGCGAGCGCGAGGATGGTCTTGTCGGCATCCTCCGGGCTCTCCTGCCGCGTGGTGCGCGCAACCTCGGCATCGGCAATCTTGCGCCGCGCCCATAGTTTCGACAGGCCCTTGCCCTCGGCCGCATTCGCCAGCGGAAGCGTCACCACCCACGGACGGTCGCCGATCCGGCCCTTGATCTCGACCGAGCCGGCGAGCTTGTCGAGCCTGGCGGCGAGGATCAGCGGCTCATCGCGGTAGAGGTCCGGGATCGCCGATGGCGTGATGTCGGCGGTGGCGTCGGAGAATTTGGCGGTGAGATTGGTCACCGCGGGATTCTCCAGCTTGGAAAACAGCCCGCGCATGCGCTCCTCGACCTGCTCCACCGAGCCGATATGGGTGAAGGCGCCGCGGCCGAGTTCGGCGGCACGCGTCATCAGATGGGTGTTTGGCGCGGAGCCGATTCCAACCATGAAGATGCGCGAGCGGCCGCGCAGCGCGTTGATGGTCTCGAACAATTGCTGCTCATTGCCGATCGCGCCGTCGGTCAGGAACACCACCTGACGGACATAGTTGGTATCGCCGCCGGGGGTCGTGTCGCTGAGTGCGGCGCGCATCGCCGGCACCATTTCGGTGCCGCCATTGGCTTGCAGCGCGCCGACGAACGAAGTGGCCTGACCGACACGCTCGCGGTCAGCCGGCACCGAGGCCGGGAACAGCATCTCCATGGTGTGATCGAAGCGGATCACGTTGAAGCGGTCGGTGGGCTGCAGGCGGCCGAGCGCGTAAGTGAGGCTGGCCTTGGCCTGGATGATCGAGACGCCGCCCATCGAGCCGGAATTGTCGATCACGAAGATCACCTCGCGCGGCAGAGGCTTCTTGTCGTTCTGCTCGACCGAAGGCGGTGTCACGAAGGCGAGCAGATAATCATTGCCGCCGACATGTTCGCGGAACAGGCCGACCGATGGCGCTTTCTCCGCGGCAGGCTTCCAGGTCAGCTCGAAATCGCGATCCGCCGGCACCGCGCCTTCGACGAGTTTGATGATGCGCGTGCTGCCGTCGGGGCTTTCGGTCTTGATGGTGTGATGATGGCTCTTGATCTCGCCGAGCGGGAAGCCGGCCTGCAGCCGCACCGTGATGCTGGTCGGATTGACCGGCGCGTTGGTCGCGGGGTCGAGCACGTGCGGAGAGATGCGGTCGCGGTCCGGAACAGGATCGGATTTGTTGGCGCCCCAGCCGCCGCCGGGCCGGAAGTCGACGCTCTGCACGACAGGTGCGGGATTATAGCGCGGCCCGATCACCATCGGCAGCCGCAGCGAGAATTCATTGCCGCTCTGTGCGACCTGCTCCTGATACTCGATCTGCACCAGCACGGTTTCGCCGGGGCCGATATTGGCGACCGAGTTGGTGAAGATGTTCGGCCGCTGCTGTTCGGTCAGCGCGGCCTTCTGTCCGTTGCGTGCCGCCTGCTCATAGATGATGCGGGCCTGTTGCCGCTCCTTGATGTCCCCGACGATGACGCGGTCGCCGACCACCATCTTCAGCGTATCGACGGCGCCGCCGGATGGCAGCGGATAGACGTAAACCGCCTCGACCCAGTCTTGTGTCGGGTTGCGGAAAACCTGCGTGACACGGGCGCGGACGGTGGGGCCGGACACGGTGATGTCGACATCGATGCCAAGCCGCGAGGCATCGGCGTAGCCGTCCTCGGTCTTCAGCAGCAGCGAACCGGAGCGGGCGTCGCCCGGCTTCAGGAAGGCGGTCTGCGTGCGCTCGGCGGACCAGGCCGGCAAACTCAAAAATAAGGCCGCAAATCCGATCAGGAGTGCGGCGGCGCCTTCAAAGGCGAAGAACAGTATTACGCGCATTTTGCGCGACAGGCGCGATCGCCTGTCGGGCTGGATTTCACCGCAAATCGTCATTTCCTTCACTCCGTGCGACGTGTTCGTCGTGGGAAGGAATCTCCGGTAACGCGCTGACTGGCGCGAGCGGAATGATCGGCATTGTTCAGCCCGACGCCAGCGCCGTGCGCCACGGCAGGAGCGGCTTTGTGCGGGTTTGTGATGGATTGTGCGTCTGGTAGACTGCCCAAACAGGCCGAACAGGGGTGACGATGCCGACGCCGGACAAGCAGCTTTCCGCCGAACAAAGCCGGCAGATCGCCGATACCATTCGGGAAGAGATCGCCCGCCGCCGCATCTCCCGCCAGTCGCTGGCCGAGCTTGCAAAACTCAGTCTTTCGACGCTGGAGAAGGTGCTCGGGGGCCGCCGTCCGTTCACGCTCGCGACCACGGTGCGGCTCGAACAGGCGCTCGGCGTAGCCCTGCGCAAGACCCCTGACGCGCCGGCGCCGGCCGCACCGGTTAATGGCGACATCGCGCCGGATGGGTTGGGCGCCTATTCGCGCCGCGCGGTGGCGTGGATCGAAGGCGCTTATGTCACGATACGGCCGTCGTTCGGCGACAAGGACGCGATCTTCGCCTACCTCACCGAGATTGTCTGGAGCGATGCGGCCTCATCGCTCGTATTCCACGAAGGCGAGCGGCAGGATGCCCTGTACACCCAATTCGGCGAAGTCGCGGTGCCGAACCAGTCCGGCCACATCTATCTCGTCACCAACCGGAACGGTCAGCATCGCCTGATCACGGTGGCGCGCGTGGCGATATCCGGTGAAATGTACGGCATCATCACCACGCTGCTGGCGGGGCGCGGTTCCATGCTGACGCCGATTGCTGCTCCGATCGCCTATGTGCCGATCAAGATGGTCGCAAACCCGAGTTTTGGGCGCATTTCGTCCGATAATGTCAATTATGCGCTGTATCGCGAGCGTCTGCGGCGGACGATCGACGAGCCGTTTGCCATGTTTTTACCCGGTTAACTGTTGCGCCCTTGTATTTGCCGCAATCGTCGCCTATATCCGGTCTATTCGAATTGTCGTTTGCCTTGTTGACTACGCCGACACCGGCCCATCCCCAAGACATCGTTGAAATCGGATCAAGCTCACGCGGAGGTCGTGTGAGCAAAGCGCATTTGCGCATCTTGGAGATAGTTACATGGCTACCGGAACAGTTAAGTGGTTTAACGCGACCAAGGGTTTTGGCTTCATTCAGCCCGACGATGGCGGAACGGACGTGTTCGTTCACATCTCGGCTGTCGAACGCGCAGGCCTGAGCTCGCTCAACGAAGGTCAGAAGATTTCGTTCGAAGCGAAGAAGGACCCGATGCGCGGCAAGACCAGCGCTGAGAACCTTCGCGTCGACTAACAAAGGTTGCTGATTACGGATTACCACGGATGTACTGGGATCCTTTAATCAGCCTCTGAGACAAGAGCCCGCCGGTGATGAACCGGCGGGCTTTTCGTTTTCCGTTTGTGCGCGCATGGCTACGAAGCAAGCGACTCTTTGTCGGTCGGCTTCAGCGCGCTGAAATTCTTTCGCAGCGTCGGCTTGTGAATCTTTCCCGTCGCATTGCGCGGCAGGGCCTCGACGAACTCGATCAGCCGCGGGCATTTGAACCGCGCCAGATTGGCCTGGCAATGCGCGTGGATCTCGTCGGCTGAGAGCGTATGGCCCGGCTTGATCGCGACGATCGCCATGCCGACTTCGCCCCATTGCTCGTTCGGGATGCCGATCACGGCGGCTTCGGCAATGGCGTTGAGTTGATGCAGCACGCTCTCGACCTCGGCCGGATAGACGTTCTCGCCGCCGGAGATGTACATGTCCTTCCAGCGATCGACGATGTAGTAGAAACCCTCTTCGTCGACGCGCGTGGCGTCGCCGGTATGCAGCCAGCCGTCGGTGAAGGATGATTGGTTGGCGTCCGGCCTGTTCCAGTAGCCCGGCGTGACGTTCGGTCCCTTGACCCAGAGTTCACCGAGCTCGCCGACATCGGCGTCCGACCCATCAGGACGAACGATCCGGACTTCCGTATGCAGCACCGGCTTGCCGGAGGAGCCGGCCTTGCGCGCGGCATCCTCCTTGTCGAGCGTCAGCACCGCGGGCCTGGTCTCGGTCATGCCGTAACCCTGCTGCAGGGCGACGCCGCGGGCTTCCCATATTTTCAACAGCGGCACCGGCATCGGCGCGCCGCCGACACCGCCGATCACGAGCCGGCTGAAATCGGCTGCAGCAAACGACGGATGCTGCGACATGAACTGGTAGATCGCAGGTACGCCGAAGAACTGGTTGATGCCTTGGGAGGGATCGCTGATCAATTGCAGCGCGAGCGCAGGATCGAACGCGCGCATGATCAGCACGGTGCCGCCGGCGTGCAGCACAGGATTGGTGTAGCAATTCAGCCCGCCGGTGTGGAACAGCGGCAGCACCGTGAGCAGCACCGACGACGGCGAGATGTACGCGGGACCGCCGAGATTGACGCAATTCCAGAACGTCATGCCGTGGGTGATGATCGCACCCTTCGGCTGGCCCGTGGTGCCCGAGGTGTACATGATGGTCGAGATGTCATCGAGCGTGACCATCTCCGCGCGATCGAGTGGTTTTGACGCCGCGATCGCCGCCTCATAGGAGCCACCAGGACCGAGCAGCAGTGCCGATGAAACGTTGCAGAGTTTGGCGACCGACAGCGCGACCTCGGCAAGATCGGTGTCGTGGATCATGACTTTTGGCGAGGCATCGCCGACAATGAACTGCAGCTCGGGAACGGTGAGGCGGGTGTTGAGCGGCAGGAACACGGCGCCGATCCGGAAGCAGGCGAACTGCACCTCCAGCGTATCGGTCGTGTTCAGCGCCAGCACCGCGACCCGGTCGCCGCGCGCGATCTTGAGTTTGTCGCGCAGATGGTTGGCGAGCAGCGAGATTCGCGCATCAAACTCCGCATAGGAAAGCCGGCGCTGGCTGGCGAGGTCGATCGCCGCGATTTTATCCGGCGTCCGGCGGCCGAAATGGGCGATCCAGTCATAATAGCGGACGGGCAAGGTTTCCTCCTGACGTCGCGCGGTTCTTGCGCCGCTGGTTTTGCTTGATGGCATTCTGTTTAGCAGATGAGCGGTCATAGGGGGATGTTGTCTTGCGTGGAGTGGCTGGGGTGGGGGCGATTCGGGCGGGCGACGGGCTCCATCCACCGTCATTGCGAGGAGCGTAGCGACGAAGCAATCCATCTCGCCGCGCAAAGGAAGAACGGATTGCTTCGCTTCGCTCGCAATCACGGAAGACACACCTTCGCGATGTCGCGTCGCGAAGCGACCGAGGCTTGCTATCGAATTTCCTTAACCCTCCAAACAGAGGGTGCAGGGAATGCCCAAGAATTCTGAAAATCAGAGCACGGCCAACGTGGGCACCGGCGGGGACTCATGATGCATTGGACAACCAAGCGGGATGACGCCCTTAGCTCTCTCCGCGTCGGCGCCGAGTCAGGGCGCCGTCAATCCACGAAGTGTTTTCAGGATTTGAGCAGGGCTGTAGGGCTTCGGCAAAAAGCACCCGCCGTCGGGCAGATCGTCACGACCGATTGTGACCTGGCCGGAAGTGGCAACGATCTTGATCGGAGGCCAGCGATCCCTGACCGCGGCAGCCAGTCTTAGACCGTCCATGCTGCCGGGCATTTGAATGTCGGTAAAGACGACCGTGATGTCTAACCGGGTTTCGAGAATATCAATGGCTTCATCCGCATTCGCTGCTTCGATCACATCGAACTCGCCTGCCGCAATCATTTCAGCCGCGTCCATCCGGATCAACACGTCATCTTCAACAACAAGGATGACCGCTCGTTTCGCTACTGAAATCATCGGTCAATCTCTTCAACTAACTGAGTATTGGCGTCGCAAGCCCTTGGAACCGACTTGAACCTTTCAGGGCCCATGGAGTTGGTATCCATAGCTGCAATTCGCAGGTCTCCATCCAAGGTTTCTGACGGCATGTTTCTGCCTGGCGTTGTTGCTGATCTAATCGACTGCGCCAGATAAGGTTCACCAATGCTGAGCAAAAACATGGAAGCGCAAGGTGTTGGCGTCGCAGAATCGGTGCCTGTCCCGAAGCTTTCCGCAGACCCGGCAGAGAAGGCGGGCCCGCCAGTTTGGGATGCGGAACAGCTGCGTCTGGCTATTTCGGCGGCGGGGGTCGCGCTCTGGTCGTGGAACGTCGACACCAATCGATTTACGATGGATGAGCGAGCGTTCGATCTTTGGGGCGTGCCGTTGAATGAATACGTGTCGTTCGATGATCTGTCGTCACATATTCATCCGGCCGACCGCGATCGCGTAAAAGC
This sequence comes from Bradyrhizobium sp. AUGA SZCCT0222, assembly GCF_018130205.1. Classification (NCBI taxonomy): domain Bacteria; kingdom Pseudomonadati; phylum Pseudomonadota; class Alphaproteobacteria; order Hyphomicrobiales; family Nitrobacteraceae; genus Bradyrhizobium; species Bradyrhizobium sp. AUGA SZCCT0222. Next base: position 162,795 of record NZ_JAFCLX010000004.1, on the reverse strand, counting down.
TGCGTTTGCCGCCACGCGTGCGATCATCGGTCCGTATGAAATTGATTTCCGCATCATGGTTGGCGAGGAGGTCAGGTGGGTTTCGGCCCGCGGCCAGGGAAATGATGCGGGCATTGTTGGTCGCATCATGCACGGAATTTTCATCGACGTGACGGGACGCAAGCAAGCCGAGGAAGGCCATGAGTTGCTGGCAGGCGAAATGAGCCACCGGGTGAAGAACCTGTTAGCGATTGCATCCGGTCTCACAGCCATCACCTCGCGGTCCGCCAAGACGACTGCCGACATGGCGAAGGAACTTACGCTTCGGCTGGCGGCGCTAGGCCGCGCCCATGATCTTGTCCGTCCGCTTCCGGGGCAGGGTGGAAAAGCTGCGCTCTTGGGGGACCTTTTGACAGTACTGCTGGCGCCTTATGATGATCTGGGAGCATTTAGCGGTCGCGTCCGCGTCTCAGTTCCCCGCATGGGCGTCGGCGAGCAAGCAGCTACAACGCTAGCGCTCGTTATCCATGAACTAGCCACCAATTCACTCAAGTATGGCGCGTTATCCTCCCCGACCGGTACGCTGGATATATCCTGCGCCACCCACGATACGGAAGTGGTCGTCGTATGGACGGAGCGCGGTGGCCCGCCGGTCGCGGCGCCGACTGGTGAAAGCGGGTATGGAAGCAAGCTGCTCAATCGCAGCATGACGATCCAGCTTGGCGGCTCGATTTCGTGCGATTGGAGTGCGGAGGGCGTCATCGTCACGCTTCACATGATCAAAGACCGCCTGACAAGGTAGAGGCGTTCGGCCCCGGCCCGTTACCCTCCAGGAGATCTGACGGCTGTCGCCGTTCGGGTCGCCGCACATTTGGTCCGCGTCTCGAACTCACGAACCCCGCAGCAGTTCGCTGATCACGTTGAACTGGCCGTCGCGAAACTCGACCATGTAGCCGTCCTTGATGGGCCGATAGTCTTTCGGTGAGGTGTTGAGCTTGACGCCCGGCATCAGCAGCGGGAGTTGCACATCCCTGAGGTTGGCGGCCTGCGCCATGATGTTCTCGCGGCTCAGATCGTTCTTGCACTGCTCCAGCACCACCACCAGCGCCTGGGCGACCATGTAGCCATAGCCGGCGGCGAAATTCGCCGGATCGACGTTCGGTACCCGCGCCTTCATGAATTCGCGGTAGGCGACCAGGTCAGGATCTTTGGAGTCGGCCGAATAGGGCTTCAGCGATCCGATCGACATGATGCCGCTCGCGGCCTCTAAGCCCGCCGGCACCATCACGGTTTCCTTGTTGGCGCAGCCCGAGGAGATGAAGCGCATCGGCCGCCAGCCGGTCTCATAGGCCTTGCGGATCGCCTGCGCGCAGGCACGCGGCGTCACGCTGTAGATCAGGAAAACGTCGGCCTTGGTATTGGCGAGCGTCAGGATCTGCGAATCCACACTGGGATCGGCGACTTCGAAGCTCGATGCCAGCGCGATCGCCTTGTCGGCGTCGGCCCCAAGCGCCTCTTTCACGCCGCGCAGGTAATCCTTCCCGGCGTCGTCGTTCTGGTAAAGGATCGCAAAGCGTGCATTGGGATTTTTGGCGCGCGCATAGCGCACGTCGATGCCGGCTTCCTCGACATAATTCGGCGCCCAGGGCAGCGCCATCAGCCAGGGCTGGTTGACCGGATCGTTCCACTTCGACGCGGACGAGATCAGGAACAGATGCGGCACCTTGGCGCTGTTGAGGTATTTCGCGGTCGCCGAGCTCGGCGCGGTGCCCATGGTGCCGAACATGAAGGCGACGTTGTCGCTTTCGACAAGCCGCCGCGTCGCCTCGACCGTCTTCGGCGGCGAGAAGCCGTCGTCAAGCGAGACCATGTTTAGCTTGCGTCCGTTGACGCCGCCCTTTTCGTTGATCAAGTCGAAATAGCCGGCAAAGGCCTTGCCGACGACGCTGAGCGCCGAGGCCGGGCCGCTATACGGCATGATGTTGCCGAACTTTATTTCGGTAGGCGTGATGCCGGGCTGTTGCGCGAAGGCAGCTGACGAAGCGGCGAGGGACAGCGCGAGGAAAATGGCCGGGACAGATTGGCTCCATCGGATCATGCTTCATCTCCCCGGCGTTTTGCCGATTTTGTGTTATTGCTTTTTTGCAGAAGGTTAGGGCATGGCCGGGGAACCGGTCTTGCGTTGAGTTGCTGGCGAGGGGCCCGTCAGCCGCTCAACGCAAGTTTAGGCCGGCCGATTCAGGGCATCGTGATTCCGTCGGGAGGACAGCATGCTGGAGCGGACAAAGGCGAACAGCCCGTTTTACAACGCGGATCACGAAGCGTTTCGCGACGTGATGCGGCGCTTTGTGACGCGCGAGATCGAGCCCTATGCCCATGAATGGGACGAAGCCGGCGAGTTTCCGCGCGCGCTGTACGCCAAGGCCGCCGAGATCGGCTTGCTGGGGCTCGGTTTCCCCGAGGAATATGGCGGCGTCGCTGCCGACCAGTTCATGAAAATCGTGGCCTCGCAGGAACTCGCGCGTGCCGGCGCCGGCGGTGTCAGCTCCAGCCTGATGAGCCACACCATCGGCTCGCCGCCGATCGCGCGCGCCGCCCGCCCCGAGATCAAGGCGCGGGTGCTCCCCGAGGTGCTGTCGGGCCAGAAGATATCTGCATTGGCGATCACCGAACCGAGCGGCGGCTCCGATGTCGCCAATCTCCGCACCAAGGCGCGCCGTGACGGCGATCATTATGTCGTCAGCGGCGAGAAGACATTCATCACCTCGGGCATGCGCGCCGATTATCTCACGGTCGCCGTGCGCACCGGCGGCGAGGGCGCCGGCGGCGTCAGCCTGCTCCTGATCGAGGGCGATACGCCGGGGCTTTCGCGCACCAAACTCAAGAAGATGGGCTGGTGGGCGTCGGATACCGCAACGCTGCATTTCGACGAATGCCGTGTTCCGGTCGAAAACCTGCTCGGCGAGGAAGGCCAGGGCTTCAAGCTGATCATGCACAATTTCAACAGCGAGCGGATGGGCATGGCGGCGAGCTGCACGGCTTACGCGCGCGTCTGCGTCGAGGACGCGATCGCTTACGCCAAGGAGCGCCAGACCTTTGGTAAACCGATCGCGCAGCACCAGGTGATCCGTCACAAGCTGGTCGACATGGCGCAGAAGGTCGCGGCCTCGCAGGCGATGCTGGAGATGCTGGCATGGCGGCTTGGCCAGGGCGAAAGCCCGGTTGCCGAAATCTGCATGATGAAGAACCAGGCCACGCAGACCATGGCGTTCTGCGCCAGCGAAGCCGTGCAGATTTTCGGCGGCGCCGGCTTCATGCGCGGCATCAAGGTCGAGCGCATCTACCGCGAGGTAAAGGTCAACGCGATCGGCGGCGGGACGGAGGAGATCATGAAGGATCTGGCAAGCAGGCAGATGGGGCTGTGAGGATGTCCACCAATTTTGCGTCATTCCGGGGCGTGCGAAGCACGAGCCCGGAATCCATACTCACGATCGTGGTTATGGATTCCGGGCCTGCGCCCAAGTGGGCGCATCCCGGAATGACGACGAGGATAGACTGAATCATGCTTTTTACCACCGACCACGACGAACCACGCCGGGCCTTGCAAAAGTTCATCGCCGCCGAGATCAACCCGTTCGTCGACGAATGGGAGAAGGCGGAACAGTTTCCCTCGCACGCGCTGTTCAAGAAGCTCGGCGATCTCGGCTTTCTCGGCCTCAACAAGCCCGTCGAATTCGGCGGGCAGGGGCTCGATTACAGTTACGCGCTGATGATGGCCGAAGAACTCGGCGCCATCCATTGCGGCGGCGTGCCGATGGCGATCGGGGTGCAGACTGACATGGCCACCCCGGCGCTGGCGCGGTTCGGCTCCGATGAAGTGCGCCGCGAATTTCTGGCGCCCGCGATCGCGGGCGATGCGGTGGCCTGCATCGGCGTGTCGGAGCCGGGCGCCGGCTCCGACGTCGCCTCGATCAAGACCAATGCCCGCTCAGATGGCGATGATTACGTCATCAATGGCGGCAAGATGTGGATCACCAATGGCGTAAAGGCGGACTGGATCTGCCTGCTCGCCAATACCAGCGACGGGCAGGTGCATCGCAACAAGTCTCTGATCTGCGTGCCGATGAAAACCAAGGGCGTCGAGGTCGCGCGAAAACTCGACAAGATGGGCATGCGCTCCTCCGACACCGCGCAGATTTTCTTCGACAATGTCCGGGTGCCGAAGCGCAATCGCATCGGCGAGGAGGGCATGGGTTTTACGTATCAGATGGTGCAGTTCCAGGAGGAGCGGCTGTGGGGCGCCGCGGCGTGCCTGAAGGCGCATGAATATATTATCGCCGAGACCATCGAATACACGCGCAACCGAAAAGCGTTCGGCAAGACCATCCTCGACAACCAGGTGGTCCATTTCAAGCTCGCGGAGATGCAGACCGAAGTCGAGCTGCTTCGCGCGCTGATCTACCGCGCCGCCGAGGCGCTGATCGCGGGCGAGGACGTCACGCGGCTCGCGACAATGGCAAAACTCAAGGCTGGCCGCCTCGGCCGCGAACTCACCGATGCCTGTTTGCAATTCTGGGGCGGCATGGGTTTTATGAACGAGACACACGTCAGCCGCGCCTATCGCGACAGCCGCCTGACCTCGATCGGCGGCGGCGCCGATGAGGTGATGCTGACGGTATTGTGCAAGATGATGGGCACGCTGCCGGGAACCAAAGGGAACGCCTGATGATCACGCTATATCACTGCGACGGGGCACGTTCGTTCCGTCCGCTCTGGATGCTGGAAGAGCTCGGGCTGCCCTATGAGCTCAAGATGCTGCCGTTTCCGCCGCGGGTGTTCGCCAAGGAATACCTCGCGATCAATCCGCTCGGCACCATTCCCTTCATGGTCGATGGCGAGACCAAAATGACGGAATCGTCGGGCATCTGCCACTACATCGGCACCAGATACGGCCCGACGCCGCTGATCGTCGGGCCCGACGAGCCCGCCTATGGCGCGTTCCTGAACTGGATGTATTTTTCCGACGCCACGCTGACCTTTCCGCAAACGCTGGTGCTGAGATACAGCCAGCTCGAGCCCGAGGAGCGCCGCAATCCGCAGGTTGCGGGGGACTATGCCAAATGGTTCCTCGGCCGGCTGCGGGCCGTGGAAGCCGCCACCGCAACGGCGGAAACGCTGTGCGCCGACCGCTTTACCGCCGCCGATATCGCCAACGGCTATGCGTTGCGGCTGGCCGGAAATATCGGCCTGGCCAAGGATTTCGGGCCCAATGTCGCGGCCTATTGGGCCCGGTTGCAGGCGCGTGACGGTTATAAGCGGGCGGTGGCCGCCGAGCAAAAGGCCGGCGTCGAGCAGAACGTGGCGCCGCGGGTGCGGGGCTGACGCTCCCCGTCATTCCGGGGCGCGAAGCGAACCCGGAATCTCGAGATTCCGGGTCTGGTCCTTCGGACCATCCCGGAATGACAGCGGTTCTGTCGGTGACAGCCCCCCATTTTCCGCTATGGTTGCCCCTATCGCAGTGGCCCAAGAGCCGCGCGAGGAGGATGCACCATGGACGACGCCTTGGACGACATGGGCCGCAAATCGGGCCATCTGATGCTGATCACTCCGGAACGCGTGTTCTACGCGGGCCTGCTCGGTCGGCCGCGGGAACGCTGCTCGGGTGCGTTCAACATCTATGTCGCGATCGAAGGCGGGTTGCGGCTTACAGCCGATGGCCGGAACAGCCATGCCGAAATGTTCGCTGTGCTGCCGAACACTGGGCATACCATCGCCAGCGACTATCGTTCGGTGCTGAGCGTCGTGATCGAGCCGGAAAGCGTTTGTCCCGGCGTGCTCGAGGACCTCGCCGCGCGGTTGTCGGGGCCTGAAGGCAAAGCCTTTGCCGACCGCATCCGCGCCGCCTATCTCGCCTTGCGCGAGCATCATGCGGGCGAGGATTTCTCCAGCACCGAATTCGACTTTCTGTGCCTTGGCGAAGCTCTCCCGCAACGCGTGCTCGATCCACGTGTGGCGCGCGCGATACTGCAGATCGGACGATTCTGCGGCGAACCGGTGACAGCCGCAAGCTGCGCCGCGGAAGCAGGCCTCTCGCCGTCGCGCTTCCTGCATTTGTTCAAGGAAGAGACCGGAATCTCGTTCCGCTCGTTCCGCGCCTGGAAGCGGGCACGGCACCTCTTACATTTCGCCAACCAGGACATCAACCTTGCGCATCTCGCGCAGGACATCGGCTATCCCGACTCCACGCATTTCAGCCACTCGATCCGCCGCTTCTACGGCTTGAAGCCGCGCGCGATCTTTTCCGGCTCGCGCGATCTGGCAATCTACCGTAGCAATCGCACCGGCGGCGCCAATAGCGGGTGGACGCAAGAAGCGGGCTGATGCGGGCCGCATGATCGCCAGCGCATGATCCGGAAAAGTGTGAAGCGGTTTTTCGAAAAGATCATGCGCAAAACAAGGGCGATTTCCGCCCATTTCCGAAGGCTGATCCAAAGGCTGATTCATGAGCGACAAGGCCGTCATTACCTGCGCGCTGAACGGCGTGCTGACCGACCCGAAACAGCACAACGTACCTGTCACGCCCGAACAGATGGCGCGCGAGGCCAAGGCCGCCTTCAACGCCGGCGCCAGCATCATGCATATCCATCTGCGCCAGCAGGAACCGGGCAAGGGCCATCTGCCGTCCTGGGAAGTCAGCGTCAGCAAAGAGATTCAGCAGGCGGTGCGCGAGGCCTGCCCCGGCGTCATCATCAACCACACCACCGGCACCTCGGGTCCCAATTATAGCGGCGCGCTCGATTGCGTGCGCGAGACAAAACCCGAAATCGCGGCCTGCAATGCCGGCTCGCTGAATTACCTCAAGGTGAAATCCGACAACACCTGGGCCTGGCCGCCGATGATGTTCGATAACGCGGTCGAGAAGGTGCAGGATTATCTCGACGTGATGAAGGTGGCGGGCACGATTCCGGAGTTCGAATGTTTTGATGTCGGCATCGTGCGCTGCGTCGGCATGTACCGGCAGACTGGCATGTATTCAGGGCCGCTGGAGTATAATTTCGTGATGGGCGTTGCATCCGGCATGCCGGCGGATCCGGATCTGCTGCCGATCCTGCTCAAGCTCAAATTGCCCGAAGCGCACTGGCAGGTCACCGCGATCGGCCGCGCCGAAATCTGGCCGCTGCACCAGCGCTGCGCCGACCTCGGCGGTCACTTGCGCACTGGTCTGGAAGATACGTTCTATCTCGCCGACGGCACCAAGGTGACCTCCAATGGCCAATTGATCGAAGCCATCGCCGCCTGCGCCCGCCGTGCTGGCAGAGAGATCGCCAGCCCCGCCGAGGCAAGGCAGATATTTGGGACGAGGCATTAGTGCCGTCATTGCGAGCGAAGCGAAGCAATCCATAGCGCGTCAAAGAAAGTATGGATTGCTTCGTCGCTTCGCTCCTCGCAATGACGAGTAGGAGAAATAATGGCCATCATCGACTCGACCATCGCCCCAAGCAGCGCCGGCTACAAGGCCAACCGCGACGGCATGCTGGCGCTGATCGCGCGGATGCGCGGACTTGAGGAGCGGACGCGCGCCGCCTCCGCTGCTGCCAAGGACCGCTTTCACAAGCGCGGCCAATTATTGCCGCGCGAGCGCGTCGCGCTGGTGCTCGATCCCGGATCGCCCTTCATCGAATTGATGACGCTGGCGGGCTACATGTTCGACGTGCCGGATGCCGACAAGAGCATCCCGGGCGGCGGGGCGATCGCCGGCATCGGGTTCGTCTCCGGCATCCGTTGCATGATCAGCGCCAATGATTCCGGCATCGACGCCGGCGCGTTGCAGCCTTACGGCCTCGACAAGACCTTGCGCGTGCAGGAACTGGCGCTGGAGAACAAGCTGCCCTACGTGCAACTGGTTGAAAGCGCCGGCGCAAACCTGCTGCGCTACCGCGTCGAGGATTTTATTCGCGGCGGCAATATCTTTCGCAACCTGGCCAGACTGTCGGCGGCGGGCTTGCCTGTTGTCACGGTGACGCACGGTTCGTCGACCGCAGGCGGCGCCTACCAGACCGGGCTCTCCGACTACATCGTGATGGTGCGCGGCCGCACCCGCGCCTTCCTCGCCGGACCGCCGCTGCTCAAGGCCGCGACGGGCGAGATCGCGACCGAGGAAGAGCTCGGTGGGGCCGAGATGCACACCTCGATCTCCGGCCTCGGCGATTATCTCGCCGAGGACGACCGTGACGCGCTGCGGATCGCGCGCGACATCATGACCAATATGCAGTGGGACCGGCCAATACCTGCTGAAACCTCGTATCGGCCTCCGCGCTATGACGCGGAGGAACTGCTTGGCATCATGCCGATGGATCACAAGCGTCCGGTCGACATGCGGCAGGCCATCGCGCGCTTTATCGACGATTCCGATTTTACCGAGTTCGGCAGCAATTACGGCCCCGCCACCATCTGCGGCCACGCCCGCATCGAGGGACAGGCGATCGGTATCATCACCAACAACGGTCCGCTCGATGTGCCCGGCGCCAACAAGGCGACGCATTTCATCCAGGCCTGCTGCCAGTCGCGCACGCCGCTTTTGTATATGAACAACACGACCGGCTACATGGTCGGCAAGGCCTATGAGGAAGCCGGCATGATCAAGCACGGCTCCAAGATGATCCAGGCGGTGACCTCGGCGACCGTGCCGCAGATCACCATCTATTGCGGCGCATCGTTCGGCGCCGGCAATTACGGCATGTGCGGGCGCGGCTTCCATCCGCGCTTCTGCTTCTCCTGGCCCAACGCCAAGACCGCCGTGATGGGCGGTGAGCAGGCGGCGGAGACAATGGCGATCGTGACGGAAGCTGCCGCCGCGCGTCGCGGCAAACCGATCGAGAAGGAAAAGCTTGACGCGATGAAGGCGCAGATAACAGGCGTGTTCGACGGCCAGATGGACGTGTTCTCGACCTCGGCACGTGTGCTCGATGACGGCGTGATCGATCCGCGCGATACCCGCAGCGTACTATCCGAGGTGCTGGCAATCTGCCGCGAGGCCGAGGCACGGACGCCGCAGCCCATGCAATTCTCGGTCGCGCGGCCATGACGATGATGAAGTCGACGCCGTTCTTCAAGATATTGATCGCCAACCGCGGCGAGATCGCGCTGCGCATCATGCGCACCGCGCGCCGTCTCGGCTGTGGCGTGGTCGCGGTCTATTCCGATGCCGACCGCGACGCGCTGCATGTCCGCGAAGCCGACCAGGCGGTGCGGATCGGCGAGGCGCTGCCGGCACAATCCTATTTGCGGATCGAGGCGATCATTGCAGCGGCCAAGGCCAGCGGCGCCACGGCGGTCCATCCCGGCTACGGCTTCCTCGCCGAGAACGAAGATTTCGCGCAGGCCTGCCGCGATGCGGGGCTGGTCTTCATCGGACCGTCGCCGGAGGCGATCCGGGCGATGGGCAACAAGGCCGGCGCCAAGGAGATCATGGAAAAGGCCGGCGTACCCTGCGTGCCCGGCTATCAGGGCGCCGACCAGAGCGACGCTGTGATGGTGGCGGAAGCCAGGAAGATCGGCTTTCCCGTGATGATCAAGGCGGTCGCGGGTGGCGGCGGGCGCGGTATGCGGCTGGTCGCGGATGCCGCGACGTTTCCGGATGCGCTGCGCAGTGCGCGATCGGAGGCGCAGGGTGCGTTCGGCGACCCCACGGTCATTTTGGAACGCGCCATCGTTAGTCCCCGCCATATCGAAATCCAGGTGTTCGGCGATCGTTACCGTAACGCCGTCCATCTCGGCGAGCGCGATTGCTCGGTGCAGCGGCGGCACCAGAAGCTGATCGAGGAGGCGCCGTCGCCGGCGGTGTCGCCGAGGCTGCGGGCGCGGATGGGCGCGGTTGCGGTGTCAGCCGTCAAGGCGATCGGTTATGAGGGCGCCGGCACGCTGGAATTCCTGCTCGATAGCAGCGGCGAATTCTACTTCATGGAAATGAACACGCGGCTGCAGGTCGAGCATCCCGTCACCGAGGCGATCACGGGCCTCGATCTCGTCGAACTGCAACTGCGCGTCGCCAGCGGCGAAGCGCTCGGGTTGGTGCAGGAAGACATCAAATTCTCCGGCCATGCCATCGAGGTGCGGCTGTGTTCGGAAGACGCAGGCCACGATTTCATGCCGCAATCCGGCACGATGGCGTTGTGGCAGATGCCTGACGGTATCCGGGTCGAACATGCGCTGCAATCGGGTTCCGAGATTCCGCCGTTCTATGATTCGATGATCGCCAAGATCATCAGCCGTGGCGCCACCCGCGATGAGGCGCGGGGCAAGCTGATCGTCGGTCTGGAGCAGGTAGCTGCATTCGGTGTCACCACCAATCAGGGCTTTCTGATTTCATGCCTGCGCCATCCCGTTTTTGCCGCGGGTGAGGCGACCACCTCCTTCATCGGCAGCCACCGCGATGAATTGCTGGCGCCGCGCAAGGATGCAGCTTCGGAAGCCGAGCTTGCGGCGTTGCTGCTTTATGTCACCGATCCTTCGACACCGAAGTGGAAGCCCGGACGCTCGCTGGCGGCGACGTTCCCGGTTCCTGTTCGCGTCGAGATCGGCGGCGCGGTCCATGAGATCGAGATCGTGCGCGAGCGTGACGGCAGCTATCGCGGGCTCAACAACACGCTCTACCGGATCGAAGTTCATGCCGTCGACGGCGACACCATCCGCTTCAGCCGCGACGGTCTTGCGGAGTCCGTCAAATTCCTGCGCGACCGGGATCGGCTCTATTTCCTGCACCGCGGCACCACGATTGCGGTTCGCGACCTGACGCTGGCGGCACCGGTGTCGGCCGCGGCCAGCGGCGGCGACGGCAAGGTGCGCGCGGCGATGAATGGCCGCGTCGTCGCCGTGCTGGTCAAGCCGGGCGAGCAGGTCTCGGCCGGCCAGCCAGTCATGACGCTGGAAGCGATGAAGATGGAGCACGTGCATACGGCGGGTGTTGCGGGAAAGGTCGCGGCGATCGATGTCGCCGAGGGTGAGCAGGTGACGACGGGGAAGATCGTGGTCGAGATCGAGGCGGCGGTATAGCAGCAAACCATATGTCGTCCCGGACAAGCGAAGCGCGATCCGGGACCCATACGCCGCGGCGGTTATTGTTGAGCACAATGGTCGACGGCTTCTTCCAACAACAGATGACCGGGGTTATGGGTCCCGGCCTTCGCCGGGACGACAATGGAAATCGGGACGACGATAGAGTTTACTCCACCCGCGTTCGCCGGGACGACGATGGATGTCACTCCGCCCGCCCGGTGCCCTCATTGAGCCAACACGCGACCTGATGCCGCGCGCCGGCATCAAGCAGCGACGGCCGTTCGACCTTGCAGCGGTCCATCACGTAGCGGCAGCGGGTGTGGAAGGCGCAGCCCGACGGCGGGTTGATCGGGCTTGGGACGTCGCCGTCGATCATGGGCGCGAGCTTCTTCGCCTTCGGGTTGGCGACGGGCACCGAAGCCAAAAGCGCCTGCGTATAGGGGTGGCGCGGGTTGGCGAACAGCTCAGTCTTGTCGGCGATCTCGACAATGCGCCCGAGATACATCACGGCGACGCGGTGGCTGATATGGGCGACCACGGCGAGATCATGGGCGATGAACAGATATGAAAAATTGTTCTTGCGCTGCAGGTCGATCAACAGATTGATCACCTGCGCCTGGATCGAGACGTCGAGCGCGGATACCGGCTCGTCGCAGACGATCAAGCTTGGCCCCAATGATAACGCTCGCGCGATGCAGATGCGCTGCCGCTGTCCGCCGGAGAACTGATGCGGATAGTTCTTCATCTGGTCCGCGCGCAGGCCGACCTGGGCGAACAGTTCGGCGACCCGTTCCTGCTGCGCGCGTCCGGTGGCAAGGCCGTGGACGCCGAGCGGTTCGCCGACGATCTCGCCGGCGGTCATGCGCGGATTGAGTGAAGCGAACGGATCCTGGAACACGATCTGCATCGAGCGCCGATGCGGCCGCAGATCCGTCTTGCTGAGGTTGGTGATGTCAGTGCCGTTGAGCTTGATCGCGCCGCTGGTCGGTTCCACCAGCCGCAGCACGCTGCGCGCGACCGTCGACTTGCCGCAGCCGGATTCTCCGACCAGTCCCAGCGTCTCGCCCTTGCCGACCGAGAAGCTGACGCCGTCGACCGAATGCACGGTGCCGATGCGCCGGCGCAGGATGCCGCCGCGCACCGGGTAATGCTTGACGAGGTCGGTAACCTCCAAGAGGGGCGTCGCGTCGCTCATGGCGCGGCCACCATTTCCGCGGCGCGCCAGCACGCCGCAAAATGATTGTCGCCGAAATCCAGTAGCGGCGGATATTCGACGCGGCAGCGGTCGATCGCGAACGGACAGCGCGGCGCAAAGGCGCAGCCCGGCGGCAAATTGGTCAGCGATGGCACCATGCCGGGAATTTCGTTCAGCCTGACGTCCTCTTTCGCGCCGAGCGAAATCACCGCCGGCATCGAGGCCATCAGGCCGCGGGTGTAGGGATGCCGTGGATTCTCGAACAGCGCCTCGACGGTGGCTTCCTCGACCTTCTTGCCCGCATACATCACGATGACGCGCTGTGCGGTCTGCGCCACCACGCCGAGATCATGGGTGATCAGGATCAGGCCGGTGCCGAGGGTCTTTTGCAGGTCGACGATCAGCGCCAGGATTTGTGCCTGGATCGTGACATCGAGCGCGGTGGTCGGCTCGTCCGCGATCAACAGGGCCGGGCGGCACGCCAACGCCATCGCGATCATCGCGCGCTGGCGCATGCCGCCGGAAAGCTGATGCGGATATTCATGCGCGCGCCGCTCCGGCTCGGGAATCCGGACGAGGCGCAGCATTTCGACGGCTTTCGCCCACGCTTCCTTCGCCGTCATGTCCTGGTGCAGCCGCACCACCTCGGTGATCTGGTCGCCGATCCGCATCACCGGATTGAGCGAGGTCATCGGTTCCTGGAAGATCATCGACATCCGGTTGCCACGGATCTTGCGCATGTCCGCTTCGCCGATGCCGAGCAGGTCGGTGCCTTCGAGCGTCACCGAGCCGCCGACGATTCGCCCCGGCGGGTCCGGCACCAGCCGCATGATCGACAGCGCGCTGACGCTCTTGCCGCAGCCGGATTCGCCGACGATCGCCAGCGTCTCGCCGCGGCGGACGTGAAACGATACGTCATCGACTGCCCGGAACAGGCCCGAATTGGTGAAGAACACCGTCTGCAGGTTCTTCACATCGAGAACCGTCTCATCCGCCCGTGCCAGCGTCATCAGCCGCGCTGCCTCGGGTCGAGGATGTCGCGCAGCGCGTCGCCGAACAGATTGGTGCCGAACACCGCAAGGCTGATCGCGACGCCGGGGAAGATCACCAGCCAGGGTGCGGTGCGGACATATTCCGCCGCCGATTCCGACAGCATGCGGCCCCATGACGGATAGGGCTCGGGAATGCCGAGGCCGAGGAACGACAGCGAGGCTTCGGTGAGAATGGTGGAGCCGAGCTGCGCGGTGGCCAGCACGATCAGCGGCGCCAGCGTGTTCGGCAGCACGTGGCGTATAGCGATGCGCGTTTCGCTCATGCCGATCGACTTGGCGGCCTCGACGAACGGAAGTTCGCGCAAAGCCAGCGTGTTGGCGCGGATCACGCGGGCCACCGTTGGAATCAGCGGGATCGCGATCGCGATGATGACGTTCGGCAGCGACGGCCCCAGGGCCGCCGTCATGACCAGTGCCAGCACCAGCAGCGGCAGGGCCTGCAAAATGTCGGTCACGCGCTGGAACAGCAAATCGACCCAGCCCGAGAGATAGCCGGAAACGAGGCCGACGATGACGCCGAGCGTCGAGCCCAGCACCGTGGCGCCGATGCCGACGGCCAGCGAAATCCGGGCACCATGGACGATCCGGCTCCAGACATCGCGACCGAATGAATCGGTACCCAGCCAATGCACGGCGTCCGGCGCCGCCAGCCGGTGCGTGGAATCGACGCTGAGCGGACTGAAGCGGCAGATCAGATCGGCCGATATCGCCACCCAGACGAACATCACCATGATGAAAAGGCCGATGGTGCCGAGCATGTAGCGTTGCGCGAGAAACGTCAGCCGACGCCAGCCATGCGTCGAATGGGCGCCGGCGCGCTTCAGTTCGCTATCGTAATTGACCACGGCCAAACGGATAACTCCTAACTGTTCGTGCTCCCTCTCCCCGCTCTTGCGGGGAGAGGGTTGGGGTGAGGGGCTCTATCCGCAAGCGCCGGTGTCAATCGATGGACCTGTACCCCCTCACCCGGATTGCTTCGCAATCCGACCTCTCCCCGCAAGCGGGGCGAGGTAAGACGAACGCCGGCACCGATTTTGCTCAAAGTCATCATGCCCTAATCCCCGTAGCGGATGCGCGGATCGATCGCGGCATACAGCAGGTCGACGGTGAAGTTGGCAAACACCACGACGACCGCGATCAGCATCACGAGGTTCTGCACGATCGGGTAGTCGCGCCAGCGCAGCGCCTCGACCAGGAAGCGGGCGATGCCCGGGATATTGAACACGGTTTCGGTGACGATCAGCCCGCCGATCAGGAAAGCGGCCTCGATGCCGATCACGGTGATGACGGGCAGGATGGCGTTTTTCAGCGCGTGGCGATAATTGACCGAATTTTCCGAGGCGCCTTTGGCGCGCGCGGTGCGGATGAAATCCTGGCGCAGGATTTCGAGCATCGAGGAGCGTGTGATGCGCATCGTCAGCGCGGCGCTGCGAAAGCCGACCGCCATCGCCGGCACGCAGTAGATGGCGATCGCTTCGGTCCAGGTCTTCGGATTGGGATTGAAGATCGGCATGGTTCCGAACATGGAAACCGACGCCATCAGGATCAACAGTCCGAGCCAGAACGAGGGCAGCGACAGCCCGCTCAGGCTGACGATACGCAAGGCATAATCGAGCCTTGTGCCCTGGTGAACGGCGCTGATGACGCCGAGGGGAATGCCGATCGATGCGGAGAACAGCAGCGCCAGCCCCGCCAGCTTTGCGGTGATCGGAATTCGCGGCAGGATCTCCTGCAGAGCCGGTTTTTCCGAGACATAGGAATAGCCGAGATCGCCATGCAGCAACCCGCCGATCCAGCGGAAATACTGCACCACGATCGGGTCGCTGAGGCCGAGTTCCTTTTCCAGATTGGCCTTGTCGGCGGGATCGACGAAGCCGGCCGCGTCGAACAGGATGTCGACGATATTGCCGGGAACGACGCGCAGCAGCACGAAGATGATGATCGAGATCCCGATCAGGGTCACGAACATCAAGGCGAGGCGTCGCACGATATAAGCAAACACCTGGCTATTCTCCCTGGCCGGCCGACGTAATGGCGGACGTTACTTGTCCATCCATACATCCTCGTAACGATAGCCGTTATAGGAGCTGTTCACCATGATGGTGATGCCCTTGACGTAGGGCTGCCAGCAGGAACCCGAGCGGCCGTGGTAGATGATTGGGCGGGCGACGTCCTCCTGCAGCTTCTTGTCGATTTCCCAGACGATCTTCTTGCGCTTGGCGACGTCGGTTTCCTGGGACTGCTCGCCGAACAGCTTTTCGATGTCCTTGTTGCAGTAGTTGGTGTAGTTGCGCTCCGAGCCGCAGGAATAGTTCTCGTAGAACGACTGGTCGGGATCGTCGACGGCATTGCCGGTCAGATTGAGGCCGAGCGCATAATCCTTGCGCGCGACTTTCGAGAACCAGTTCGCCGTCTCGACCACGTCAAGCTCGCCGTCGATATAGATGCTCTTGAGCTGATCGATCAGGATGATGGCGGGGTCGCGATAGATCGGAATGTTGCGCGTTGCGACCTTGACCGCGAGCCGCTTGTCCGGCCCAAAGCCCGCCTTCTGCATCAGCTTGCGCGCTTCTTCCCGATTGGCGTTGATGTCGGGGCCGTAGCCCGGGATCGTCTCCAGCATCTCCTTCGGCATCGCCCACAACCCGCCCGGCGCGGGAAGCATGGTGCCGCCGATATCCGCCTGTCCTTCGAACAGGATCGATATGAACGCCTTGCGGTCGATCGCCAGCGCCATCGCGCGGCGGATATCCAGGCTGTCAAACGGCGGCGAGGACGAGTTGACGATGATATTGGTCGAGACGTTGATCGGCTCCACGACGCACACGGCGTTCGGCGACTGCTTCTTGACGTCCTTGAGCAGCGGGATCGACACTTCGGTGGGGAAGGTCATGTCGAACTGTCCGGAAATAAAGCCGAGAATGGCCGTCGACCGGTTGGTGATGATGGTGAATTCCATGCCGTCGAGATACGGCAGGCCCTTCTTCCAGTAATCGGGGTTGCGCGTCAGCTTGATCGATTCGTTGGCCTTGAACTCGACGAACTTGAACGGACCGGTGCCGGTCGGCTTGGTGCGCATGTCGCCGGGCGAGACGTGGCATGGATAGACCGGTGTATAGCCGGAGGCGAGCAGCGCCAGCAGCGCGGGCTGTGGCCGCTTCAGATTGAACGACGCCTCGAAATCGCCTGACGTGGTGACGTCGACGACCTCGTCATACCAGGACTTGCGCGGGTTCTTGCGGAACTTCTGCTGCGACTTGCCCATCAGCATGTCGAAGGTGCATTTGACGTCGGCGGAGGTGAACGGCTTGCCGTCGTGCCATTTGACGCCCTGCCGCAGCTTGAAGGTGAGCTTCTTCTTGTCGTCGCTCCAGGCCCAGCTCTCCGCGAGGTCCGGGACGATCGACTCCATGGAGTTCTGCGGGACGTCCTGCTTGTAGATCACGAGGTTGTTGAAAACAGGCATGAAGGGAATGTTGACCGAATAGGTCGCCTCCTCGTGGATCGAGGCGCTGGCCGGGCTGTCGCGGTGATAGACCTTGAGGATGCCGCCCTGCTTGGGCTCGCCCGCCGATGCAACATGGTAGGCCGGCAGCAATAACAACGCCGCGACGGCAAGCGTTCGCACGCTCCGCATGGTGTCCCCTCCCGAGAATGTTCGGTCTCAAATGGCCGATTACCGCCGACGATAGCATGACCATCCTGCCGGGCAACCGGCCAGGGCCGTGCGGAGGTTGGCAATTCGGACGAATGAAACTCCGTATGGCGGAACCGGCCTGACTTTCGCGGCCGTTTGCACGGATATGGCTGAGCAATTGGCGCCGTCGTTGCGACGCACACAAGATGATCGCGCCATAATGCCTCACCCGAGCGCTCACGCCGTCACGTTCCGGCATATTTCGTATCAACGCGGTCGCGCGTTTGCCAATCCTGGGCTCCTCACACGATCCGCGAGGTCTTGTTGCCCCAATAGCGGTCGCGCAACAGGCGCTTGTAGAGTTTGCCGGTGGGCAGCCGCGGCAGTTCCTTCTCGAAATCGATCGAGCGCGGCACTTTCTGGCGCGACAGCGACTGGCTGCAGAACGCGATCAATTCCTCCGCGAGATCCGCTCCTGGCGAAACGCCGGGCATCGGCTGCACCACCGCCTTCACTTCCTCGCCCAGATCCGGATTGGGCACGCCGAACACTGCGGCATCGGCGATCTTGGGATGCGTGATCAGCAGATTCTCGCATTCCTGCGGGTAGATGTTGACGCCGCCGGAGATGATCATGAACGTCGCGCGGTCGGTGAGATAGAGATAGCCGTCATTGTCGACATAGCCGACATCGCCCACCGTGCTCATGCTGCCGTCCGCCGAGCGGGCTTCCTTGGTCTTGGCCGGATCGCCGAAATATTCGAACGGGGTGGCGGTCTTGAACCACACCGTGCCCGGCGTGCCGACGGGAACGGCCTGCATGTTATCGTCGAGAATATGCAGATCGCCGAGCAGCACCCGGCCCACGGTGCCGCGATGGGCCAGCCACTCCTCGCTGTTGCAGGAGGTAAAGCCGAGCCCTTCGGTGGCGCCGTAATATTCGTGGATGATCGGGCCCCACCATTTGATGATGTCGTCCTTGACCGCCGCCGGGCAGGGCGCGGCGGCATGGATCGCGATCTCGAGCGAGGAAAGGTCGTATCGCGTGCGCACGTCCTCCGGCAGCTTCAGCATCCGCGAGAACATCGTCGGCACCAGCTGGGTGTGCGTGATGCCCCATTTCGGGATCAGCGAGAGATAATGCTCGGGATCGAACCGTTCCATGATGATGGCGGTGCCGCCCATCTTGATCGTGAGGTTGACGGCGGCCTGCGGCGCCGAATGGTAGAGCGGCGCTGGCGACAGATAGATCATGCCCTCGCGGTACTGCCAGATCTTCACCAGGAAATCGAACAGCGGCAATTGCTGATCGGCCGGCAGTTCCGGTAGCGGGCGCAGAATACCCTTCGGCCGGCCGGTGGTGCCGGAGGAATACAGCATCGCGGTGCCAACGCATTCATCTGCTATCGGCGTGTGCGGCATATCCGCCGTCACTGCTTGCAGGCCAACGATGCGATCGCTTTCGGGCCAACTTTCTCCTTGGCCATCGGCGACGATGCAAAGCTCCACGTGCGGGCATTCCTGCAACGCCTCGCGCGCGACATCGAGTTTTTCCCGAGAGGTGATCAGGATGCGCGACTGGCTGTTGGTCAGGATGTAGGCGAGTTCGCTCGCGGTGAGGTACGAGTTCACGCAGGTGTAATAGAGGCCCGAGCGTTCGCCGGCGCCGCAGGCTTCGAGATAGCGGCTGTTGTTCTCCATGAAGACCGAATAATGGTCGAGCCGCTTCAGGCCGCGTTGACGGAACAGATGCGCCAGCCGGTTGGAGCGCGCGTCGAGTTCGCGATAGGTGACGGTCTCGCCGGTGCCGGCCATGATGAAGGCGGGCTGCAGCGGACGAAGTTTTACATGCTTGCCGGTGTACATTTACGTTCCGTCTATCCCTTTGTTTTGAGCATGATCTTCTCGGAAAACCGGTGCCCACTTTTCCGGATCATGCTCTAGGCAGCCAGTTCGAGAATCTCGCGCACCTGTGCAGGTCCCTCGATCTTGCGCGGGTTGCGGGGCACCCACGGCGTCGCCATCGCCTGCTGTGCGATGCGGTCGAAATGCTCAGGCCCGACTTTGACCTCGCGCAGGCTGCGCGGCATGCCGAGGCCGCGAATGAAATCGTCGAGCACGTCGCCGGCATCCTTGCCCGGATGCCCCATCGCGGCTGATACCAGCGCCTGGCGCTCGGCATTCACAGGCTTGTTCCAGCGCATGACGAAGGGGAGCATCACGCAGGAGGTGTGGCCGTGCGGCACGCCGAACTCGGCGCCGAGCACGTAGCCGATGCCGTGGCTGGCGCCCATCGGCACGCCCGCGGCCAGCGGCCCGGTCGAAAGCCAAGTGCCGATCTGGCAATCCATCCGCGCGTCGAGATCGGCGCCATCGGCCTTCACCCGCGGCAGCGCCTGCGCCAGCAGCGCAAGCCCCTTCAGCGCCTGGGCGTCGGCATAGGGATGCGCCTCGCGCGCACAAATGCCCTCGACGCAATGGTCGACGGCGCGGATGCCGGTCGACAGCCACAGCCATTCCGGCGTGTGCAGGCCGATCGCGGGGTCGAGGATCACGGCGCACGGCATCACCAGCCGATGGCGCAGCGCTTCCTTGACCTTGGTGCGCTCGTTGGTAACGCCGGCGTTCGCGGTGAACTCGCCGCCGGCGATCGTCGTCGGCACGCTGATCTGCCGCACCAATGGCGGGTTCATCGGCGGCGGCGCGCCGGCAACGGCCCTTATTTTGTCGATGTCTTCGACGGTCGTAATGTCATTGGCGAGGCAAAGCTGCACCGCCTTGGCGCCGTCGGTGATCGAGCCGCCGCCGATGGTGACGATGAGGTCCGCCTTGGCGACACGAGCCTGTTCGGTCGCCGCTATCACAGCCGCCCGCGGCGTATGGGCGGGCATCGCGTCGAAGGTTCCGACGCAACGCGGCCCCAGCATGTCGCGGATGTTCCTGATCACGTCGGTCTCGCGGTTGAGCGTGCCGCTGACCATCAGGAACGCCCTGACCGCGCCGAGCCGTTCCATCTGCTCGACGATCACCTCGGATGCCGGCCGCCCGAACACGACCTCATCCATGGCGCCGAATACCACACGCCCTCTATGCACGCTTGTCCTCCCCGGACATTTTGGTCTTGTTGGCAGGGAGGTTAGCGGAGGAAATTCCGGACGTCATGCCCGAAGATGATGCGGAGGGGTGGGCGGGGGCGCCTCTCCACCAGTCGTCCCGGCGAAGGTCCCTCCATGCGTCGTCCCGGCGAAGGCCGGGACCCATACCGCGTGATCTCTCGTTGAAGCTCAGGTACGAGAGACCATTCGCAAAACTACTCCCTGGGGTTATGGGTCCCGGCCTTCGCCGGGACGACACGCGGATACACCTTCGCATTCCCGCGGCAGGTTTCGCCCGGGTTGTTCGAATTCATCCGCCCCCCAATCCAGAGGGCGCAGGGAATGCCGGATGCGCGCTGCACCCGCGGTCTCGTGTGCGAATAGTGCAAAGAAAGCTGCACACGAGCATACAGGGCAGCGGAGAGCATCCGACATTCCCTGCGCAGTGGCTTTACGGCTTATAACGCGCTCTCCCCGGTGAGACGGTCTCTATTGCCACCGTCGTCCCTCGGAAGTGTTAGCTCCCGCAGGACTTGACGCCGTTACGGGCGCCAGGACCACACGCTTTCGCCGTACGCTTCAGCCGCGACCGTCAATCGCAACGTCAACGTCCACCGCATCCCCGTCCCTCGTCATGACGACGGCCGACGCCCCTCTGAGTGGGACGGGATGGCTATTGATGTGCAGGTGATTTGGGGTGGAAGGAAAGAGAAATATTTTTGATTTTCGGAAATTTAGGACTTGACATGATTTCCGTAAATCGGAATGATTTGCCCGTCGTGTTGTTTTGTCGCAGTTTCTATGTCGTCCCGGCGAAGGCCGGGACCCATACGCCGCGGCGGGTGTTGTGAAAAGACGCTCTTCGACGATGGTGCCCAAAACCCAATCCTGTGGTTATGGGTCCCGGCCTTCGCCGGGACGACGGCACAAGGCGGGACGGCGTCCAAATCAAGCTGAGCACAAAAATCCGGGCGCATCGTGCCGCGATATGTTAGAGGCTTGGCACAACCGAAGGGGATAGTTGATGGCTTCATCGCCGGACCTTGCGACGCTCAAGCTCGACGATTTCGCAGCCCATCTCGATGCTGACTTCGAGATGGAGACGACCGGCGGCGTGCTGCCGCTGAAGCTGGTGAAGGCCGATCCGACTGGCGCGAGCGGGAGGGAAGGCGGGGCGTTCTCGCTGCTGTTCACTGCCCCCAGCGGCACGTCGCTGCCGCAGGCGATCTATCCGGTGAGGCATCCGGAGCTTGGGGTGATGGAAATATTTCTGGTGCCGATCGGACCGCTGCAAGGCGGCAGCGGGTATCAGGCGATATTTGCGTGAGCCCCCGTCATGGCCGGGCTTGACCCGGCCATCCACGCCTTTCTTTTGGCCGCAAGACGTGGATGCCCGGCACAAGGCCGGGCATGACGAGTTTCAGGACGCCCCCGCCTTCCACCGCATCAAATCGTAAACGCCCTTGTCTTCCTCGGTCACAAAACCGAGACGCCGGTAAAGCCGCATCGCCGGGTTAAGTTTCTCGACATGGATCGACGCATCCTTAGCCACAGCGGCGGCTTCGTCCAGGAGGTCGCGCAGCAGGGCTTCGCCAAGTCCCTTGCCGCGATGTTCGGGGAGGAAAGCGATGTCGATGATGCGATGTTGCGTGGGCCAGCGCTCGATGTAGAGGCGGCCGATGTCATGGCAGAGGTGTTCGATCACCAGCCAGTCGGCGTTCGGATAGTATTTCTGGTAATGCGCGTGCTGCGCGCGGAATTGCCGGTCCAGGAAGTCAGCCTTCTCGGCGTCGCTCCAGGGCGCGATCGAGAGTTCGTCCGATCGCGTCGAGGCGTAGACGCGGCCGAGAAACGGCAAATCGACATCGGCCGCGCGGCGAAACCGGCATCCCGCTTCCGCGGCACGCGCCCAGCCGAACGGAACGACCGCCGACGCCTGCATGGCAGATCGCTCATCCCCGCGGCGGGAACACGCCCTGCATCGCGATGCAGAATTTCAAGGTGAGATACGGCATCATGTTGTTGTGCGGCGCGCTATTGCCGGCGATCGTCAGGGCCTGAGGGGCCATCGTCACCAGATTAGCGGCGCCCGTGTAGATCGTTGCGTTGCTTGACTTCGCGAGCGATCGGTTAGCTGCAGGAGCATTGAGTTCACCCGCATCGATGTCGTGGTCTCGCATCGAATGCGGGTGGGCAGGAATTTCGCTTTGCAGCAACACTACCGTCTCGACGCCGCCCGTTTCGCCGAGAAAGCGATCCGACAGGCCGGGGCCCTGTCCGGGGTGCATCGGCGCGTTGCCCTGCATGTCCGGCAGGTTGAAGTTGCTCGCGCCATTGCCGCCATAGGTGGTGCCGAGCAGCGAGAACAGCGCGGTATTCTGCGAGATCGGCAGGGTTTGTCCGTCGCAAAAGGCCCAGCCCCTGGGCGCGAAATTGAACGGGAAGATGCGGATTTCGGCGACGAACGGATCGGCCATGGCGTCCTCTTAGCTCGGGGGCGGGAAGATCCCGAATTGTGAAATGATGAAGTTGACGCAGAGATAGGGCTGCATATTCTCGTGAGGCAGGCTGCCGCCTACGGTGGTCACGGCTTGCGCATTGAGGTTGGTGTCCGTTACGTCCTGTATGTACGGCAACGCCCCACCGCCGATCTGTGCCACAATCTTGCCCGACGGATTGGGATCCTGGCCCAGGCTGGTGGACGCGATCATTGGGTGTGTGTGCGCCGCCATCTGCTGCACCGTCAACGTGACGCTCTCCACGCCGCCGGGCTGGCCCAACGTAAAACCTCCGCCCTGATGCAGCGGAAGCCGGCCACGCAGATCGGGCAACGCAAAAGTGCTTTGGCCGTCGCCGCCATAGGTGGTGCCGATCAACTGAAACAGGACTTCGTTCTCCGCGATCGAGATCAGTTGTCCGTCGCAGAGAAACCAGCCGGCCGGCGCGAAGTTGCCGGCGAACATGCGGATTTCGCCAACATAGGGCTGTGCCATGGGTGCGTTTCCTCAGTTCTGCGAAGGAAAGATGCCCTGAAGGGCGATACAGAAGCTGACGGTCAGGAACGGCTGCATATTGGTATGCGCCTGAGAACCACCAACGGTGGATATGGTCGTAGGACTTAGTGTCGTTTGGCCTGGCAGGTCCGCATAGAGGCGGCCCGGAACGACACCGAGCACATTGTTCGCACCGTCTTGCGAATTGCCGGCATTTCCACTTGCCTGAGCAAAATGCGTATGTGAAGGCAACTCAGCGATCGATAATGTATGCGACTGCTCGCCGCCGATCTGGCCGAGAAAATGGCCAATGCCGCCGGTGTGGTTCGGCACCCGTCCCTGCAGATTGGGCAACTGGAAGGTGGTCTGCCCATTGCCGCCATAGGTGGTGCCGAGCAGCGAGAACAGTGCCTGATTCTGGTTGATCGGCAGGGTCTGTCCGTTGCACAGCGCCCAGCCCTGCGGTGCGAAACCGAACGACATCATCCTGATTTCCGACAGAAACGGCTCGGCCATGCATCCTCCGGACATTCAACCTGACGTTTTACGATACGACAGGTTAAACCGTTTAGTCGAGACAAATCTGCGCAGGATTATTTGCTGAGCGGAAAAACAAAAACCGGAGCCCGGTTCTGATTCGATCAGAACCGGACAAGGGTCAGGTCAGCAAGCCGACATGGAGTTGGGTGAGATGAACGCCCGAATGGCTGTCGATCAGCACGTTCAGGGCATCGCCGGAATGCGCGCCGTCGATCTGCGCGACGCTCACCCAGTTGGCCGCGGCCGGCGGACCGTAGGGGTCGTTCGCGTTGACCTGCAGCGTCGCGAACTGGCCGCTGCCATCCTCGACCGCGCGCACGATCATCCCGTCGCTGAAGCCGCTCGCGTGGAATTGCGAGGTCAGCGCGGAGAAGTCGAACCGGTCGCCTTCGGCGTAGCTGTAATCCACGACATGCGTGACCGGCGGCGCCGTCGCCGCGTGGACGTCGACATTGGCGAACGCGAAAGTGTCCGCGCCGCCGCCGCCGAACAGGAAGCCGCCGCCATGGCCGGCGTCGATGGTGTCGTTGCCGGCATTTGCGGCGGCCGCACTTGACGCCGTGGTTGTCACTGGTCCGAGCGAAATGGTCGGCGTCAGGGTCGTGGTCGGCGCCAGCGCGACGTCGATCGCGTCGGGTAGCCGCCGTTCGCCGTCGACGAGGTTGCTGTACATCAAATTGTGGGCGTCGGCTGCGGCAGTCAGGTCGGATAGCCCGAGTTCGTGGCCCATCTCGTGCATGACGGCGGTGAGCAGATCGATATGGCCGGCCGCGGCGCTGGACGGATCGGCGGACAGGTCGGTGCCGCCGGCATTCTCCGCGTGGGTGAACTCGAAACTGTCCGATGGCGTCGAATCGACGAACCAGCCATGGCCCGCGGCATTGGCGTCGATGAGGATGTCGCCGCCGGTGTGCAGGCCGACGGCGTTGCCGGCGAGGTCAGCGACGGTGAAGGTGATCGCCGCCAGCGCCGCCAGTTGCGCCGGCGTGGCGCCGGCATGCGCCCACTGCGCGATCGCTGCCGCAATGACGGAATTCAACTGCGCCTGCGTCAGGTGGGTTTCGCCCGGCGTGGGCGTGGAAGACTGTACGCCCCCCGCAGCGGCGAGGAGAGGTGCGTCGTCGGTTATGACGCCCCGCGCAAAGCTGCCGTTCGCCGTACCGCTGTTTCCGACGTCCAGCACGACCGATTCGTTGGATTCGGTCGCGTCGGCGTCGGCGGTGGGATTGACTGTAATGACGGCCGTCGCACTGCCGGCTGCAAAGGTGACGGTACCGAGTCCGGTACCGGCCGTGAAAGTGGTGGCACCGGTGACAGCGTAATCGGATGTCGCACTCGCGGTACCGGTGATGGCAAAGTTGGCCACTAGCGACGAGGCCGTGCTGCCACTGCGGGTAAGCGTGTAGACAAGGTTCGTTCCGCCGTCTTCGAGGACCGAAGGCGTCGAAACGGAGACCGAGATGAAGGCCGGCGACGCATTTCCGCTGTACGAACCGCCGTCGACGGTGGCGCTCGCCGTGTCAACCTCATTATTTCGAGAATTCAGATAGGCGATGACGGCAGCGGTGTCGGTTGAACCTCCTGCATAGCCGTCAAGGTTGATGTTGTCGGCAAAGCGCTGCCTCACGCGGATATCGCCGCCCGCACCAACCGTGCCGCCCAGCGAATGGGTAATGTCGTTGGCAAGCGCGCCGGCGCCGCCGATGTTCAGATCGAGGAACGACCCGGCGCCCGACGGGTCCGCGACGCCTGATGTTCCAACGATGGCATTGTCGGCATTGTTGCCCCCGTTGAGCAGAAGATCGATGTTGTTTCCAGTGATCGTCGCCCGCGTCGTGGCGGCACCGTCCTGACCTTGCTGGACGATGATCGCGCGCTGTCCTCCGGCATAGTTGATCGTATTGTCGGTGATCGCGGCGTTAATCACGCCGCCGCCGGCGTTGAAGACGAAGACGCCGTCGGCCGCCAGTTCATCGGCGACGCTGATCGTATTGTTGTGGATGCGGGCGTCGAAAACGTAGCCGGTGTCGAACGCGGACCCGAGCAGGCCGATAACCACGAAATCACCCGCCGCGACGCTGCTCAGCGTGTTGCCGGTCGCCTCCAGGTCAACGCTGCTGCTGTCTCCGGCGCTGACCGAAAGCTGGTCGTTGTTGCCGCTCGACGTGCTGTTGTTGACGCGCAAATTCATCGTCGAGCTATCGAACGCATCCGCGACAATGCCACCGCTGAAGTTGTTGGTGGACGAGGCCCCGTCGATGTTGATGTTGGCCACCGTCGTTCCGCGAATGCCAAACAGGTAGCCGCTACCTTGGGTGCTCGCGCTCACGCTGCCGCCGCTGATGGTAAGGTCGAGATTGCCCGACTGTGTCTGCAGGTTGAGATGGTCGTCGAAGCTGCCGGTGATCGTGGTGTTGGTGATCGCGCTGGTGCCCGACATATTGAAGAAATGGATGCCGTCTTCGTCCGCCGCGTTGCCGACGTTCGAGATCGAGCTGTTGCTGAGGTTGAAATTGGCAACGGTATTGCCGTTGATACCCTGCTCGGCGCCGCCGCTGATGTTGACGTTGTCAATGGTGGCGTTCGTCACGGTCTGCAGGTGAATCGCCGCGTTGGTTGCAAGGTTGTCGCCGGTCGACAGCCCTGAATTGTCGGCGTCGAGATCAGACGTTCCCGCGTTGGTCAGGTTCATATTGCTCAGCGAGACGTTGCTGGTGTTGATGAAGCTCGCGCCGCGTCCGGTGGTGTTCTGAATGGTGCCGCCGGTCCCATCGGTCGATCCCGTGCCGGTGACGGTCAGGCCGCCGCTGCTGCCGGTGTTGTTCAGCACGATGCCGTTGGTTCCGCCATTGGCGGAGATGTCGTGGAACGTCACGTTGCTGGCGCCGATTGTGGTGCTGGTGATGTTGAGCGCCGTGCCGCCGACGGTCGCAATATGGTTATTTGCACCGGTGATGTTCACCGTGCCGCCGCCGGTGGCAGCAAAACCGTTGCCGGCGCCGGTGGCGTCGATGGTGAGAGTGCCGCCGGTGATGTTGAAATTGCCGTTGTTGTTGGTGCCGCCGATGTTGATGCCAGCGCCGGTCGTGGTGTCGATGTTAACCGTGGCGCCGCTGAAGAGAACGGTGCTGTTGGTCTGGTCGGTGATGTTGATGGCGGTCGAGCTGCCGGTATTGAGGTTGAGGGTCGCGCCGGAGAAGGTGAAGTTGCTCGAATTGTCGTCGAGGACGATACCGGCCCCGGCGCCGGTGTGGGTCAGGTTGCCGGACAGCGTAACGGCGCCGGTCGAATGGTCCTGGATGTTGACGACGGAAGCCGCGTTCGCGGCGCTGATCGTGCCGCCATAGGAGATCGCCGCCGTGCCGCCGGTGCTGGCGCCACCGGCGCCGTCGCCGACGAGGAAGCCCGAACTGCTCGATCCCGAGATCGCACCACCAGTGGCGCTGAACGAGCCGGTCAACGCAGCACCGGTGCCAGCCAGTTGCACGCCGAAGGTGCCGCCGGTCGAACTGACCGATTCAAGCGCGACGTTGAGGTTGCCGCCCTGGTCGATGTCGACCGCCTGGCCCGCGCCTGTTATCGACATGTGGTCGATGGTGAGGGTGCCGACGCTGTTGTTGCCGTCGTCGAGACCGGTGGTGCCGGCGGCGGTGGTGATGTTCACCCCGTGAATGGTGTTGCCCGAGGCAAGGTCGATGCCCTGGTCGCCGCCCGTGGTGACGTTGATGGTCGGCCGGGTGCCGGTGCCGTCGAGGATCTGGACGACGTTGCCGTTCACCGGATTGGTGAAGCTGAGCGTTTCGCCGGCGCCATAGAGCTGCTGGCCGTTCTGCAGATTGATGCCGTCGCCGGTATAGGTGCCGGTGCCGGTCTTGATCACCACGTAATCGTTGGCGCCCGGGCCTGCCGAGCCGTTGAAGTCGGAGATCGAGCGGAACGGATCGGCTGCCGTGCCGGTGCCGCCGGCGCCGTTGGCCGCGAAATTGGTGTTGTCGATGAACCAGACCTGCGGCACGACGCCGATGTGCACGGTGTCGGTGTCGGTCAGCGGGCCGCCGGCCCCGGTGTTGCCGCCGTCATGGGTCACCACGGTGAGGTTGGCCTGACCGGTGAAGCCGTCGGTGCTGTGGAAATTGACGTTGTTGGCCAGCGTGGCGTTGATGTCGGCCACCGTTCCGGACAGCGTCAGCGTCGCGGAGCCGTTGGCGCCGCCGCTGATGGTCGCCGCGCCTGCCAGTGTGACAGCGACGGTGCCGTTGGTCACCGAAAGCTGCGTCGTGACGAGGCCAGCGCCGGCATCGACGTCGGTGATCGAGAGGCCTGAGATCGCGGTGTCGGTGTTGGAGAACGCGGTCGGTACGGCGGCGTCGGTCGGAATGGTGTTGACCGGCGCGTCGTCCTGCGCGGCGACGTTCAGCGTCGCGGTCGCGGTCGTGCTGGCGTTGGCGCCGTCGGTGACCTGGACGTTGAAATGCCGCGTGCCCGGCGCCGGGTTCTCGCTCGAATTGTTGTACTGCACCGCCTGGATGGCGGCCTCGTAGGCGGCAACCGAGGCGGTGCCGCTGAAGGTGATCACGTTGCCGGAGACGGAAAAGCCGACGCCGCCGACCGAGCCGCTGGTGCTGCCCGAAACGGTCAGCACATCCTGCCCGCCGACGAAATCGGTGACGGTGACGGTGGCGCCGGTCAGATTGCCGCTGTCCACGTCGTTTAGATCGAGGTTCGGCATGACGAAGACGGTCGTGGACGGCGGGCCGGCGCCTTCGCTGAAGGTCGCTGTCGTGGCCGTGTTGTCGACGCCGCCGCCGGCGACGAGGTCGATCACCGGTGCGTCGTTGACGGGGGTGACGGCAACCGACGATGCAATGCCGGGCGCTGCGGTATTGTCGTTGGCGCCGCCGGTCGGGCCGGTGTCGCTCAGCGAGGTGAGGGTGACCACGCGGGTGGCCGCACCCGGATCTTCGCTGATATTGCCGTAGGCGAGACCATCGACGATGGACTGCATGATCGCGGCGGAGACGCCGCCGACCTTCGAGATCGTGACCGTCGCGGTGCCGCCGGCGAGGGCCACCGAGGCGGTCATGCCGTTGGTCGCGGTGGTTTCCGAGTTGCCATTGTTGAGTTCGACGGTGGTGCCGTCGATGGTCAGGCTTTCGCTGGCGCCGGTGCCGGCGACGTTGCTGACGGTGACGACGAGGCTGTTGAGGTTCTGGGCGGCCTCGATCGCCGAGGCGACCACGGGCGTCGAGAACAGGTCGACCGCCGCGCCGTTTTCGGTGAAGCCGGGGTTGAGCCCTGATGTCGTCAGCGTCGGCTCATCGTTGACCGGCGTGATCGCCAGCGTCCTGGTCGCGAGGTTGCTGTCGACGACGGTATCATTGACCTTGAATTCGATGGTCTTGCTGACACCGGGATCGTCGTTGGTGCTGTTGAAGGTGATCGAGCGCAGCGCCGCCTGATAGTCGGCGACCGAGGCGGTGCCGCTCAGCGCAAGCACGCCGGTACCGGAATTGTAGATGCCGGTAATGCCGTTCTGGTCGGTGAAGTTGAGCTGGTCGCCGTTCTGGAAGCCGACCGAGAGGCGGACCTGGGCGGACGCGATCTGGCTGTCGGGATCGGTGACGGTGAGCGCCCCGTCGATGACGACGGCGGCCGCGTTCTCGGTATAGGCGGTGGAGCCGCCGGTCGGCGTGACAACCGGCACATCGTTGACCGCCGCGACGTTGATGGTCGCGGTCGCCGCAGCGCTGTCGAGCGTGCCGTCACTGACGGTGTAGCTCAAGGTGCGCGGCGCGGTCGTGGGATTGTCGCTGGTGTTTTGGTAGGTGACCGACTCCAGCGCGAGTTCGTAATTGGCCTGCGTATCGGTGCCCGTCAATGTCAGCACGCCGGTGACGGGGTCATAGGTGCCGGTGATGAAGCCGACGGGCGTGAAGCTCAGCACATCCTGGGTGTTGTTAAACCCGCCTGTTATCGCGACCCTGGCGCCGGCCATGGTGGCGTTGTCGGGATCGGTGATGGTGATGGTCGGGTCGACGATGCTGGTCGCGTTCTCGGTGTAATTGAGCGTATCGCCGGCGGCGACGGTCGGCGCGATATCCACGACGACATTGACCGTGAACGTTTGCTGGCTGTGCAGCGTGCCGTCGCTGGAATCGACGGTGATGTCGTAGCTGGGATCGGCGAGCAGGATCTTGCTCGGATCGGCGACGGTGACGACACCGGTCGCGGCATTGATGGTGAAGCCGCCGTTTGAGGTGTCGTTGACCAGCGAATAGGTGACGGCCGGGCCGTTGACGTCGGTGGAAGACGCGGTGACGCCGACAGTGGCGCCGGCCGCGGCGCCGACGGCGACCTGGTTGGCCGCGGCATTGCTATCGACGGGCGTCGAGGGGGCGATGTCCGATACGGCGATGACGAAGGCCTGCGAAGAGGCCAGCGTGCCGTCGCTGGCCTGCACAACGACGGTATAGCTGGCGCCCGAGGTTTCGAAATCGATCCTGGTGGCATCGGCGACGGTGACGACGCCGGTCGCGGTATTGATGGTGAAGCCGCCGCCCGAGGTGTCGCCGACCAGCGAGTAAGTCACGCCCGGGCCGTTGACGTCGGTCGAAGACGCGGTGACGCCGACGGTCGAGCCGTTGGCCGCGCCTTCCGCGATCGTGTTGGCGGCTGCGTTGCCGTCGACGGGCGTCGAAGGCGCCGCGTCGGTGACGGCGATGGTGAAGGACTGCTGGCTGAATAATCCGCCGCTGTCGGTGGCCCGCGCCACGATTGTATAGAGGTTGCCCGGCGCGCTCTCAAAGTCGATGGCGCTGGAGTTGGCGACGGTGACGACGCCGGTGGTGGCATCGATGGTGAAACGGCCGCCGGCGCTGTCGGCGAGGCTCCAGAGCACGCCGGGTCCATTGATATCTGTCGCGGAAGCGGTGATGCCGACGGTTGAACCATTGGCCGCGCCTTCGATCACCGAGTTGGCGCCGGCATTGGTGTCGACGGGGATCGATGGTGCGATATTGGTCACGCCGATGGTGAAGGTCTGCGAACTGGTGAGGGTGCCGTCGCTGGCTTGCGCGGTGACGGTATAGGCGTTGCCGGCCGCGGTCTCGAAGTCGATTCTGCTCGAATCGGCGACGGTGACGATGCCGGTCGCGGCGTCGATGGTGAAGCCGCCGCCGGACGTATCGCCGACGAGCGAAAAGGTCACGGGCCCGCCATTGATGTCGCTCGAGGCGGCGGTGATGCCGACGGCGGTGCCGTTCGCGACACCCTCCAGCACCGAGTTGGCCGCGGCATCGCTGTCGGTCGGGGCCGCGGGCGCGACATCCGTCACGCCGATGGTGAAGCTCTGCGTCGTGGTGGATACGCCATTGGCCGCCTGCACGGTCACGGAATAGGCGTTGCCGGGCGCGCTTTCGAAATCGATCCTGGTGCCGTCGGCGACGGTGACGATTCCGGTCGTGGCGTTGATGGTGAAGCCGCCGCCGGACGTGTCGCCGATCAGCGAATAGGTCGTCGCCGGGCCGTTCGGGTCAACAGCGAACGCGGTGAGGCCGACGGTCGAGCCATTGGCCGCGCCTTCCGCGACGCTGTTGGCGGCGCCGTTATTGTCGACCGGCGTCGCCAGCGCGACGTCAGTCACGTTGATGGCAAAATTCTGCGAACTCGACAGCGTGCCGTCACTGGCGACCGCGGTGATGTTGAGGACATGCCCGGGCGCGGTGCTTTCGAAATCGATCTTGGTGGGATCGGCGACCGACACCACACCGGTGGCCGCATCGATCTTGAAGGCGCCGTTGGCGCTGTTGCTCAGGCTGTAGGTGACGCCTGGTCCGTTGATGTCGGTGGAGGAGGCGGTGATGCCGACCAGCGTGTTGGCGGCGGCGCCTTCCGCCACGGTGTTGGCGCCGGCATTGCTGTCGACCGGGGTCGAGGGCGCGATGTCTGACACGTTGATGGTGAAGCTCTGCGACGAGGTGGAGAAACCGTCGAACGAATTCACCGTGATGGTGTAGGCGTGGCCCGCCGCGGTCTCGAAATTGATCTTGGCGGGATCGGCGACCGTCACCACGCCGGTGGCCGCGTCGATCTTGAAGCCGCCGCCGGAACTGTCCGACGCCAGCGTGTAGGTAATGGTCTGGCCTTCGGCGTCCGTCGAGCGGACGGTGACGCCGACCAGCGTATTGACGGCGGCACCTTCGACGACATTGTTGGCCGCGGCGTTGACGTCGGTCGCGGTCGCGGGCGGCGTATTGGCTGTCGGCGGCGCTGGTCCGGGGCCCACGATAATGACGGGGCCACCGGGAGGCGTGCCGGGGCCGGGTGGGGGCGGCGGAGGCGGCGGGTTCACGCCGGGAGGTGTGCCGCCGGTCGCGGGCGGCGGCATCGAACCGGGGGGCAATTCGTTCGCCATTATTCGTACTCCCAACGCAAGTTTCTTGTCCGCGTCACGCAGTCAATCGCGCGGCTAGCGCGATGCGTGAGCACGTCGAATGTTTTGATGGATGGTGTGCGCGGTGTTGCAGCAGCCCGGTCCGCCCGATGAACGGAGGACTGCAAACGCAATTCGGGGAGACCTGTTACCAGCGACAGAAATCTCGCTCGTCACTCCGAAATGCCTCACTCACTTACGCCGCAACGAAAAGGGGGTAATCAATGTTCAATAAATGCGGCCGGATAAAAATTAAGACTTTAGCAACCATGATCGTAGCCGAGCGCACAACCTGGAGTCAACGTTCTCGAATTATTAACCATATGGGCGTGGGCCGTAACGTTGACGCGGAGGTGCTGCCGGTCGTCCGCTTCTCCTAAATGGAACTTTGGGCGACGCCGCGACGACAATTGTGTGATGTCACGTTTTCGTCATGTTCGGCGCGGTGGCCGCGATGGCGCAATCCGGCGATTTTCCTTCAGGCCAGCACTTTTGACCCATTCGTGCCAGCCCGGTACCCGCGGCGGCGCAAGGCGTGATCGTCCGCCATGCATAACGATTGTGCTTGATCCCATCGCCTTCTTGAACAGACTGGGAACCAGTCACATCTGTGACCTCCGCCGGGGAGCGGCAGCCGCCTCCATCGATCGAGATGTCGGGAAGTGCCAGGGGAGATCGACCAGATGGAATTGAGCGCGACTGAAAAACGGGATTGTCCGGTTCAACCGGAAGGCCGTCACGTCTTCTTCCCTTCGCTTCGCAGCCTCTCGCCGCTGATCCTGGTGTCCGCGCTGGCGCTGTCCGGATGTGGTGACAAGCCCCCGCAGCCAGCCGCGGCCGCGGCGCCGCCGGTCACGGTCGCGCAGCCGGTGAAGCGCACCGTCACGGATTGGGACGAATTCACCGGGCGGTTCGAGGCGGTCCAGGAAGTCCAGGTTCGCGCCCGCGTAGGCGGCTTCGTGAACAGCGTCGAGTTCCGCGACGGCGCCTTCGTCAAGGCTGGCGATCTTCTCTATGTAATCGATGCCCGCCCCTTTGAAGCGGTCGCAGACCAGGCCGACGGCCAGCTTTCCGATGCGCGCGCCAAGGGCGAACTTGCCAAGCGCGAACTCGATCGCGCCTTGACCCTGAACCTGACCCAGGCGGTCTCCGATTCCATCGTCGATCAGCGCCGGCAGACCCTGCAGGCGGCACGTGCGGCCGAGATGCAGGCCGAAGGCGCGCTCAAGGCAGCCAGGCTCAACATCGAATTCGCCCATGTGATGGCGCCGATCGCGGGCCGCGTCAGCCGTCATCTCGTGACCCCCGGCAATCTGGTGCAGGGCAGCGATGGCACCTCGACCCTGCTCACCTCGATCGTCTCGCTCGATCCGATCTACATCTATTTCGACGTCGACGAGACGACCTATTTGAGGAACAACCGCCTGTGGTTTGAGGGCCGGCGGCCGAGTTCGCGCGATACGCCGAACCCGGTGCAGGTGACGCTGACCGGGGAGACCAAGCCGTCGCATGACGGCAAGATGGATTTCATCGATAACCGCCTCGACGTCTCGACCGGTACGTTGCGCAGCCGCGCCGTGATTCCGAACAAGGACATGTCGATCCTGCCCGGGCAGTTCGGCCGCGTGCGGCTGATCGGCAGTGCGCCGTATGAAGCGCTGCTGCTGCCGGATACCGCGATCGCCACCGATCAATCGCGAAAAATCGTTTTCGTCGTCAAGGACGACAACACCGTCGAGGCGAAGCCGGTAACCCTCGGCCCGCTCGACGAAGGCCTGCGCGTAATCCGCGAAGGCCTCAAGGCCGAAGATCGCGTGATCGTCGCCGGCCTGCAGCGCGCCCGCGTCGGCGCGAAAGTCACGCCGAATCCCGCTCCCACTCCAGCGCCTGCCGGTGACAAGAAATGAACCTCGGCCGGCTCTCCATCAATCAGCCCATCCTGGCGATGGTGCTGTCGATCGTGCTGCTGATTATCGGCGCGATCGCCTACACCACGCTGCCGGTGTCGGAATATCCGCAAGTGGTGCCGCCGACCGTGGTGGTCACCACGCAATATCCCGGCGCCACCGCGCAGACCGTCTCCGATACGGTCGCAGCCCCCATCGAGCAGGAGATCAACGGCGTCGAGGACATGCTGTATCTCTACAGCCAGGCCACCTCGAGCGGGCAGTTGACGATCACGGTGACGTTCAAGCTCGGTACTGATCTGGACAAGGCCCAGGTGCTGGTCCAGAACCGCGTCGCCATCGCCCAGCCGAGGTTGCCGGAAGAGGTGCAGCGCAACGGCGTCGTCACGCGCAAGAACAGCCCCGACATCCTGATGGTCGTGTTCATGCTGTCGCCCGACGACAGCTTCGACCAGCTCTATATCAGCAACTATGCGCTGCTGCAGGTGCGCGATCAGTTGCTTCGCGTCGACGGCATCGGCGACATCCAGATGTTCGGCGCGCGCGACTACTCGATGCGGCTGTGGCTCGATCCGGACCGGATCGCCACGCTCGGCATGACCGCCGGCGAAGTGCTGGCGGCGATCCGTGCGCAAAACCTGCAGATCACGGGCGGGCAGATCGCGGAGCCGCCGATCGCCGACCGGGCTTTCCAGCCCAATCTTACCTTCACCGGCCGGCTGAAGGATATCAAGCAATTCGAGGACATCGTCGTCAGATCCGGCGCCGACGGCCGCACGGTGCGATTGCGCGACGTGGCAAGGGTCGAACTGGGGGCCTTGTCCTATACGACCAACAGCTTCCTGCTGCGGAAATCGGCCGTCGCACTGCTGGTGACCCAGCGGCCCGGCTCGAATGCGCTCGCCACCGCCAAGAACATCTCCGATACGATGACGAAGCTGAAGGCCGACTTTCCCAAGGGCCTCGACTACAATATCGGCTACAATCCGACCGAGTTCATCGCGCAATCCGTCAGCGAGCTGATCAAGACGATCTACGAGGCGATGATCCTCGTCGTCATCGTGGTGCTGGTGTTCCTGCAGGGCTGGCGTCCGGCGATCATTCCCATCATCGCGATCCCGGTGTCGCTGGTCGGCACTTTCGCCGTGATGGCGGCGCTGGGATTCTCGATCAACAACCTCACCTTGTTCGGGCTTGTGCTCGCGGTCGGCATCGTGGTCGATGACGCGATCGTCGTGGTCGAAAACGTCGAGCGGCATCTCGAACACGGCATGAGCCGGCGCGACGCGGCGCTGAAGACGATGGAAGAGGTGGGTGCAGCCCTGGTCTCGATCGCGCTGGTACTGTGCGCGGTGTTCGTGCCGACCGCGTTCCTCGGCGGCATTTCCGGGCAGTTCTTCCAGCAATTCGCCGTCACCATCGCGGTGGCAACCGCGATCTCCTGTTTCTGCTCGCTGACACTGTCGCCCGCGCTGGCCTCGTTGATCCTGGTGCCGCACGCGGAAAAGAAGCCGCCGGCCAGTTGGAATTTCATCGGGCGCGGCTGGGACGCCTTCACCGGGGTGTTCAATCGCACCTTCGACCGGCTGGCGCATGGTTACGCCAGCGCGGCCAATTTCGTGATCCGGCATTCGGCCGTCATGCTGCTGCTGTATGCCGCGCTGATCGGCAGCGCCGGATGGCTGCTTTACACCACGCCGCAAGGCTTCATTCCGGCGCAGGATCGCGGCTACATCATCGTATCCGTGCAATTGCCGGGCGCGGCGTCGCTGGCGCGTACCACCGAAGTGGTCCGGGAGATCGAAAAGATCGCGCTCGATACGCCGGGCATCATCAGGGTAGCTGCCTTCGCCGGCTTCTCGGGCGCGACCCGAACGCAGGCGGGCAATGCCGCGGCCCTGTTCCCGGTGTTCGAGGACCCGGAACATCGGATCAAGAAGGGACTGACCGCGACTGTCATCACCAACGATCTACGAAAGCGGCTCGCTGCGATCGAAGACGCCTTCATCATCGTGATCCCGCCGCCCGCGGTGCCGGGCATCGGCACCGGCGGTGGTTTCGCCATGCGCGTTCAGGATCGCCAGGGCCGCGGACCGGAAATGCTTGCCGCTGCGACCGACGAGCTGGTCGGCGCGGCGCGCAAGGCGCACGGCCTGACCTCGGTGTTTTCGCCGTTCACCGCCAACACGCCGCAGGTGTTCGTCGACATCGACCGCGTCAAGGCGCAGAAACTCGGCGTGCCGATTTCGAGCGTCACCGAGGCCATCCAGTCCTATTTCGGCTCGATCTACGTCAACGACTTCAACCTGTTCGGCCGCACCTATCACGTCACGGCGCAGGCCGATCTGCCGTTCCGGAAGGAAACCTCCGATCTGGCGCGGCTGCGCACCCGCAACGCCGCCGGCGACATGGTGATGCTCGGCAGCGTCGTGGATTTCAAGGACATCTCAGGGCCGGACCGCGTCGCGCGCTATAATCTCTATCCGGCGTCGGAGCTGCAGGGCGACACGCTGCCGGGCACCAGTTCGGCGACCGCCATCGACACCATGAAGAAGCTGGCGGAAGAGACGCTGCCGAGCGGCTTCGCCTACGAATGGACCGACCTGTCCTATCAGCAGGTCACCGGCGGCAATGCGGGTCTCTACGTGTTCCCGATCTGCGTGCTGTTCGTGTTCCTGGTGCTGGCGGCGCAATATGGCAGCTGGAGCCTGCCGTTCGCGGTAATCCTGATCGTGCCGATGTGCCTGCTCGCCGCCACCATCGGCGTGCGGATCATGGGGCAGGACGTCAACATCCTGACTCAGATCGGCTTCGTGGTGCTGGTCGGGCTGGCGGCGAAAAACGCGATCCTGATCGTCGAGTTCGCGCGCGACATCGAGCTTGAAGGCAAGCCGCGGCTGGAGGCGGTGATCGAAGCCTGCCGGTTGCGGCTGCGGCCGATCCTGATGACGTCGTTCGCCTTCATCCTCGGTGTGCTGCCGCTGGTGATCTCGTCCGGCTCGGGATCGGAAATGCGCCAGGCGGTTGGGGTTGCGGTGTTCTTCGGCATGATCGGCGTTACGGTGTTCGGCCTGATCTTCACGCCGATCTTCTACATGATCGTTCGTGGGCTGGCAGATCCGAAGAAGCCGAAGGATGTCGCCGCGGCTTGAGTCGCGGACTCCATCCCCGTCATCCCCGGACGAACGCACTTGCGTTCGCTCGGGAGGAGCGCGCTCTTGCGCGCGTCTCGAAGGATGAATCGGCCACAGACGGGCCGTCGCCCTTCGAGGCGCGCAAGAGCGCGCACCTCAGGGTGACGGATCTCCCCATACCATCGGCCGATCTGAAATAGATGGGCAGCGGCAGGGTTATAAAATATTGTCGGGCGGAATTTATCCTGAACGGAAACTGCTGGGAGCAAGAATTATGAAGGCGGGTTTGTTGATAGCCGTAGCATTGAGCGGCCTTTTGCTCGCCGCACCGGCGGCGGCGCAGGGCGTCAAGATCGGCATCCTGAACGATCAGTCCGGGGTCTATGCCGATTACGGCGGCAAATGGTCGTTCGAGGCCGCCAAGATGGCGATCGAGGATTTCGGCGGCGAGGTGCTCGGCCACAAGATCGAGATCGTCTCCGCGGATCACCAGAACAAGCCCGATCTCGGCACTGCGATCGCGCGGCGCTGGTATGAGGTCGAGAACGTCGACATGATCACGGAGCTGACGACTTCCTCGGTCGCGCTCGCGATCCATGATCTGTCCAAGCAGATGAAGAAGATCGACATTGTCGTCGGCGCGGCGACCTCGCGCCTCACCGGCGACGCCTGCCAGCCCTACGGGTTCCATTGGGCCTATGACACCCACGCGCTGGCTGTCGGGACCGGCGGCGCGCTGGTGCAATCCGGCGGCGACAGCTGGTTCTTCCTGACCGCCGACTACGCTTTCGGCCATGCGCTGGAAAAAGACACCGGCGACCTCGTCAAGGAAAAGGGTGGCAAGGTGCTGGGCGCGGTCCGCATTCCCCTGAACTCATCGGATTTTTCGTCGTTCCTGCTGCAGGCGCAAAGTTCGAAGGCGAAAATCATCGGGCTCGCCAATGCCGGTCTCGACACCACCAACTCGATCAAGCAGGCGGCCGAATTCGGCATCGTCAGGGGCGGCCAGAAGCTCGCCGGCCTGCTGCTGACGCTCGCCGAAGTCCACGGCCTCGGACTGGAAGCGGCGCAAGGTCTGGTGCTGACCGAAGGCTATTACTGGGATCGCGACGACAGGAGCCGCGACCTTGCCAACCGCTTCTTCAAGCGCACCGGCCGGATGCCGAACATGATCCAGGCCGGCACTTACTCCGCGACGCTGCAATATTTGAAAGCGGTCAAGGCGGCCGGCACCAAGGATACCGAGGCCGTCGCCAAGAAGCTGAAGGAGCTCCCGGTCGACGATCTCTTCGCGCAAGGCAAGGTGCTCGAAAACGGCCGCATGGTGCATGACCTCTATCTGTTCGAGGTCAAGAAGCCGTCGGAGTCGAAGAAGCCGTGGGACTATTACAAGCAGCTCGCCGTGGTGCCCGGCGACAAGGCGTTTCCGAGCGCCAAGGATTCGGGTTGCCCGTTGACGAAGTGAGGGCACGATCTCTCGGCACCGTCGTCCCGGCCTTGAGCCGGGACCCATAGCCACCGGCGGCTATTATTTGCAGAAGGTGTTTGCCAGCTTGCCTTAAAACTTCTGCACGGCGTATGGGTCCCGGCGTTCGCCGGGACGACGTGGGGAGGGAGTTGCGTGACACTCACCCCTGCACGATGCGCCACACGATCGCGCCCGACGCGCCGACCCAGAGCACGATCGCAGCTAACGCCTGGATGCCAAAGCCGCGGCCGCGCTTGGCGGCGGCCTGCGAATAGCCGAACATGTAGGAGGCGGCCGGCGATCCAGACCAGGCCCAGCCCTGCCGCGAAGGGGTCGCTGATATAGGCCGCAAACAGCCACAGCGACGGCAGGAAGATCGGCATCCATTCCAGTGTGTTCATCTGCACGCGAAACACGCGCTCGAAATCCGGATGGCCCGAAGTGGCCGGTACCTTGACGCCGAACGCGCTGCGCGCTTTCGAGACCTGAATCGAGGTGAAGAAGTAGAACAGGATGGCAAGGCAGGTGACGAGAGCGGTGAAGTGATACATTGCGGAAAGTCCCTTTGAACACTGCTTTAAGGCATGACGGTTGGGCAGTCAGCTCAGCCGTCATCCTGAGGTGCGAGCCTTGCGGTGCACTTGCACCGCTGGGCGAGCCTCGAAGGATGGGTCACGGGCGTACTCATCCTTCGAGGCGCGCAAGAGCGCGCACCTCAGGATGACGAGAGACGCTGTGGGTACTCTGCTCAATCCGATGTCATTGCCTCTAGTACCCCGTCATCTCCAGATAGCCTAATCCGCTATGGCTGCCGCCAAAGCTGATCGGGCCTTCCCAATACGGAAAATTCGTTCCCATCCAGCTCTTCGGGTTGAGTGGCGTACAGTCGATCGTGACAGCGAGTTTGGGAATCGCGATGCGCCATGAGGTCGGGATCTTGCGGTTCGCTATCTCCGTGTAAGCCTGGGGCGTGAAGCTGATATCTGCTGAAGCGAGCGGCTCAGTATTGCCGTCGCGGGCGACCCAATTGCCCGAGCCGTAATGCTGGCCGTCGGTCTGGCGCATCCGGTACAGCATCAGCTTTTCGCCGGTCTTGAAATGCAGCGACAGCCAGTCCCAGCCGCTCTGGTCGGAGGCCAGCGGCTGGCTGCTCCATTCGCGGTCGAGCCAGGCCTGTCCGGTGACATCGACAGTTTTGTCGTCGATGGTGATGCTGCCTTTCGCCGAGAAGTGTGGCTGGCTGTAGTAGTAGGAGGCCTGTTCGCGCAGCGATTTGCGGCTGTAGCCGGCCTCGCCCTGCAGCACCAGCGGCCGGTCGGCGTCGAGGCGCAGCGCATAGTTGAAATCGGCGCCTGAGGCCTTGAGTTCGAGCGGCGCCATGTTCGCCGCGTCGATGGGGCCAAGCCCGCGCATTTCCCAGGAATCGATCCAGGCGAGAAATGGATGGGCGTCAGCGCCGGCCTGGCCGACGCCCCCGCGGGCAAAGGTTTCGCTGGTGCGATGGGTGTCGGCGCGCGTCACCGCGGCATGGCCCATCCAGAGCTGCTGATTGGCCCAGCCTTCCTGTTGCGCCCCCGGCTTTGTTGCCTGCCGGAACAAGGTCCACTGCGCGCCATAGGCGGTGCCATTGGCATCGGCGAGATTGGCGGTCACGTACCACCACTCGATCCGGAATTCCGGATGCGGGCCATGATCGGCGGGAAATGAAAATGCCCGGCCGGGGATGACGGCGGCATAACCACTGGCGCTTTCGCCTAAGCCCGCAAAGCCCTGCGCCAGCGCCTTGCCGTTGAACGAGGCGAGAAGGATACCGCTCACAAAGCTGCGGCGGGACGTCAGGCCGCTACCGCTCATTGGCAAAGATCCTGATCAGGCTGGCCGGCTGCATCCGCGCCAGTCGCATGACCGGAAGCGCTGCCGCACAAAAGGCCGCCGCCATCGCGACGCCGACCAGCCACAGCAATTGCGCCGGGAAGACGTGGAACGGCAGCCGCCAGCCAAAGGCCTTTACGTTCACGATCGCGAGCAGGCACCATGCCACCAGGAGGCCCAGCGGCAGCGCGAACAGCGCCGTGATCAACGCGACCGACATCGTCTTGAGAAGCTCGATCGCGGCCAGCCTGCGCCTGGTAATGCCGATCGCCCATAACGGGGCCAGCTGCGGCAGCCGCGAATTGCTCAGCGTCAGCAGGCTGGTGAGTAGCGCGATGCCGGCGACGCCGAGCGTGAAGGCGTTGAGCGCCGCAGTCACCGAGAAGGTGCGGTTGAAGATGCGTTTCGATTCCGCCTTCATCGTCGCCTGATCGGCGACGTTGCGATCGTCGAGCCCGAATTTTTCCTGCAAAGCCGTGATCAGCGCCGGAATCTGGCCGGGTGCGACGCGCAAACCCATCCGTGTCAGCGGGACCTCCGGAAAACGTCGCGTCAGCGCGGCATAGTTGACCGCGATCTGGCTCTTCGGATTGCCGTAGTCGGCATAGATGCCGACGATTTCCAGCGTCCAGTTGCCGCCCGGCGCCGGAATGTCGATGCGATCGCCAATCGAAAGCTTCAGGCGTCGCGCCAATTGTTCGCTGACGAGGCAGGTCGTGCCGGGACGAAGTCTGGTCCAGGCGTTCGGCGCCGACTCTAATAGCGGCCAGCTGTCGCGATAGGTGGTGTGATCGGGCAGGCCCAGCACTTCGAGCGGCGCCCCTGCCAATTGGGTGTCGGCGCGGCCGCCGGGCAGGATCGCTTCGACCTCGGGCCGTTCGCGCAGCCAATTCCTGATCTCGGTCGCCTGGGCATTGCTGGACGCGCTGATATAGACATCCGCCGCCAGCCTTCCGTCGAGCCAGACCAGGAACGTGCGATTGAAGCTGCCGACCATGGTGCCGACGCCGACATTGACCGCGAGCGCGAGCAGCAACGCCATCAGCGCCAGCGACAATCCCGAAAGCTGCTGGCGGCTGTCGGCCCAGAACCAGGTGCTGAGTGGGCCGCGCGCATGCCGCTGGCCGAACGCGAGCACGACTTCCAGCAGCATCGGCAGGATCAGCGCCGCGCCCAGCAGCAGGGCCGCGAGCACGGCAAAGCCCGACACCAGGGAGTCGCCGAACAGCAAGAACGCGCCGGCAGCGGCGAATACGCTGAGCGCCACCGCGCTCTGGAACATCAGCCAGCGGCGCTGCGCCTGTTGCCACGCATAGGGCTGCGCGGTGGCGAGCAGCGGCAAACGAAGCGCCTTGGTCAGGCTGGTCGCCGCGGCGGCGAGCGCGCCCAGAATGCTGATGGCGATGCCGGCGAGCCACCATTCGCCCTTCAGCGTCAACTGTCCCGGGATCTGCGCGCCGTATAGCCCGCGCAGGGATGCGGCGACGTCGGGCAGCAATGTCGCCGCGATCAGATAGCCGCAGACGAGCCCGATCAGGCCTGCGAGCAGCGCCAGCGACACCAGTTCGATCACCATCACGCTGTTCAACATCCGCGCCGAGACGCCGCAGGCGCGCAGCGTGCGCAAGGTGGGCAGGCGCTGCTCGAAGGCAAGACCGATGGCGGAATTGACGATGAACAGGCCGACGAAGAACGACAGCAGTCCGAATGCGGTGAGGTTGAGATGGAAACTGTCGGTGAGCCGTTCGAGATCGGTTTCGGCATCCGGTGCAACCAGACGCAGTTTGTCGCCGACGACATTTTCCAGCGAGGGGTGTTTGCCTTTGGCCTTGCCGATCAGCAGGCGGGACAATTGATCCGGCATCTTCAAGAGCGTCTGCGCGATGCCGATGTCGACGACCAGTACGCCGGGCACCAGCTGCGTCTGCACGCGCAGCGGCGGCAATGTCACGCCGCCATTGGTGACAGCTGTGGCGCCCTCGGTGAGCTTGAGATCGGAAAGCGTTTCCGGCGCCACCAGCATTTGCCCGGGCGGCGTCATGAAGGCTTGCAGATTGGAGGTTTCGACCCCGGGCGCGCTGCCGACCTCGCGCGGCAAGGTCACGGGCTCGATGCCGAGCAGGCGGAACGAGCGTCCGCCGATCTGGATGCGGCCTTCGAGCGCCGGCGATACCGGCCAGCCGGCGCGGCGCAGGTCGACGAAGAGTTGTTGCGGGAAGGCTGGACTGTCGCGGCCAACCAGCATCGCGGTCCGCGTGCCGCCGAATGTGGCGGCGGCGCGGTCATAGGAGGTGCGCGCCTGCTGATTGAGCGCCTGCACGCCGCTCCATAGCGCGGTCGCCGAAATCAGGCCGATCAGCAAGGTCGCGAGCTGCATCGGATGCCGCCGCCAATGGCTCAAGAGCACGGCGAGCGTCCAGAGCGCGCGTTTCACGCGATCACCCCGGCGTGCAGATTGACCTGGCGGTCGAGCGTGGCGGCGAGCCGCGCGCTGTGCGTCACCATCAGGAAGCCGCAGCCGCTGCGCGCCACGAGATCGCGGGCCAGCGCCAGCACTTCGTCGGCGGTGGCTTCATCGAGATTGCCGGTTGGCTCGTCCGCGAGCAGCAGCAGCGGCTTTGTGGCCAGCGCGCGGCCGATCGCGACCCGCTGCTGCTGACCGCCGGACAATTGCTCGGGATAGCGCTTGAGGAGATTCGTAAGGCCCAGACGCTCCACCAGCTCGTGATGCCAGGCATCATCGTGGCGTCCGGCGATGCGCGACTGGAACACCAGATTGTCCTCGACGGTCAGGCTCGGGATCAGGTTGAATTGCTGGAACACCAGCCCGAGGCGATCGCGGCGCAGTTCGGCGCGGCCGGCATCCGAGAGTTCGGAGACCAACGCGTTGTCGAGCCTGATCGCGCCGCCATCGGCGGCATCGAGGCCGGCGATTAGGTGCAACAGCGTGCTCTTGCCGCTGCCGGATTCGCCGGTCAGCGCGACGCTCTCGCCGGCCGCGACGGACAGGTTGACGCCGCGCAGCACCGCGACCTCCTCGCCGGCGGCGCGGTAGCTCTTGGTCAGGCCGTTCACGGTGAGCACGATTGATTCGCCGTTGCTCATGCGCTGATCACGCGAGCTTCCGGCGCGTGGGGAAAGCCGGCGTGGCCAAAATGTCGATGCGGCGATGGATCGAATTGACCATGAAATTCCCCTGGCGTGATGCCCTGCAACATATCAGGACCGCGATATCAGATCACGGCCTCAATATCAGGGGCGACGGGATCGTGATTCGGTTGTAACGGTGCGCATCAGGCGGCGCAAAGTTGCCGGGCACGTTTCCGGTCAAAATGCGCAGTTGCCTTGCCGGGGAGGCCATGGCTAGCATCGCATACCGAAGTCACTGAATCGGCAACGATAAACTTGGGGTAGCAGCCATGACCGAACATGTGACGCCCAAGGGCGCCTGGAAAATCACATTTCTGCTGTTTCTGTTCATGCTGGTCAATTTTGCCGACAAGATCGTGGTCGGCCTCGCCGGCGTGCCGATCATGACCGAGTTGAAGCTCGACGCGGAGCAGTTCGGCACACTCGGCTCCTCGTTCTTCCTGCTGTTTTCGATCTCGGCGATCGTCGTCGGCTTCATCGTAAATAGCGTCCAGACCCGCTGGGTTCTGCTGGCGATGGCGGTGATCTGGTCGGTGGCGCAATTCCCGATGGTCGGTACCGTCAGCTTCACCACGCTCTTGATCTGCCGCATCATTCTCGGCGCCGGCG
This sequence comes from Bradyrhizobium sp. AUGA SZCCT0222, assembly GCF_018130205.1. NCBI lineage: Bacteria > Pseudomonadati > Pseudomonadota > Alphaproteobacteria > Hyphomicrobiales > Nitrobacteraceae > Bradyrhizobium > Bradyrhizobium sp. AUGA SZCCT0222. The sequence goes on along the minus strand of NZ_JAFCLX010000004.1, from coordinate 118,679 downwards.
AGGGCCCGGCGTTCGCGGTAGCGGTGCATGCGATCTACAAATGGTTTCCGGACGAGAAGCGCACCCTGCCGACCGCGATCCTGTCGCAGGGTTCCGCCTTCGGCGTGATCCTCGCGGTGCCCGCGCTGAACTGGATCATCGTCAATCACAGCTGGCACTATGCGTTCGGCGCGCTCGGCGTGGTCGGCCTGATGTGGGTGGTGGCGTGGCTGATCATGGGCAAGGAAGGCCCGCTGGTGCAGACGGTAACGATGGCCGCCAACGATCCGCGCGTTCCCTATTTCCAGCTCCTGACCTCGCGCACCTTCATCGGCTGCTGTGCCGCGACCTTCGGGGCGTATTGGGCGCTGTCGCTCGGCCTCACCTGGTTCACGCCCTTCATCGTGCAGGGGCTCGGCTTCTCGCAAAAGGATGCGGGTTGGGTTTCGGTGCTGCCCTGGGTGTTCGGCGCGGTGATCGTGCTGCTCACAGGCTGGATTTCGCAGGTGATGCTGACGCGGGGCTTTACCACCCGCGGCGCGCGCGGCGTGCTGGGATCGGTGCCGCTGATCATCGGCGGCCTGATTCTCGCGATGATGCCCTATTCCGCGCCGGGCGGGATGATGGTTGCACTGCTCGTGGTCGGTACCGGGTTGAGCGGCTCGATCTATGTCGTCTGTCCGCCGATGCTCGGCGAGTTCACGCCGGTGCAGCAGCGCGGCGCCGTGATCGCGATCTACGGCGCGATCTACACGCTGGCCGGCATTATCGCGCCGCTGGTGATGGGTAGCGTCATCAAGCACGCGGCAACGCCGCTCGACGGCTATCTGACCGGCTTCACCATCAACGCGGTCGTGATGGTGTCGTCGGGACTGCTCGGCCTGCTGCTGCTGTGGCCCAATAGCGAGCGGGCGCGGCTGCTGGCCCAGGCCGCACAACCGAAGTTCGCGTGAGCCAATGGCCCGCTACAAGCTGCATTGCATCGGCGCCTCGGGAAATTCCTACAAGCTGGCGCTGTACATGAACTGCGCGGGCCTCGACTGGGAGCCGGTCGGGGTCGATTTCGCCGGCGGTGCGACTCGCGATCCGAACTGGCGCGCCGGCACCAATGCGATGGGCGAGGTGCCCGTGCTCGAAGTCGATGGGCAGTTCATGTCGCAATCGGGGGCGATCCTGGTCTGGCTTGCGGAAACCACCGGTCATTTCGCGCCCGCCGCCGACGAGCGATACGAGGCCTTGCGCTGGATCATGTTCGATAATCACAAATTCACCAACAACCATGCGATGCACCGGTTTCAGAGATCGTTCATGCCGGAGCCGGTGCATCCGGCGATCCTTTCGTTCCTGCGCGCGCGGACCGAGTCGAGTTTTGCAATCGCCGACAAACACCTCGCCGATCGCGCCTTCATGCTGGGCGACCGCCCGACCATCGTGGATTTCTCGCTGGCCGGGTATGTCTATTATCCGCCGGAGGAGACCGGCTTCGACATCGCGGCGGATTATCCCGCGCTGGATGCCTGGCGCCGGCGCCTTGCGGCGCTGCCGGGCTGGAAGCCGCCTTATGAGCTGATGCCGTTGGGATCGGATCTGCGGTTGATGATGAACCGGCCGGCATAGCGGTCGTTGGGAGACGGCCATGGGGATCAGAATTTTTGGCGGCGCGTCCATGGCAGCGCTTGCGCTCGCGCTGTTGTGCGCGCTGCCGATGGCCATCGGTTTCACAGGCACCGCGCTGGCGCAGGGTACGCTCACGAAGGCACAATCGGACGCGCTCAATGCGTACAATGATGCGGTAAAGAACTTCGAGGCGATCCTCGTACAGCGGCGCGCGCAGATCAATGCGAAGCAACCGCTGCCGAACCTGCCGGGACAGGCGCTCTATCTGGCGCGCAACAAAATGCTGAGCGCCTACAAGGATCTCACCGACGCGCTGCCGTCCAAAATCGGTGGGCCCAACAAATACGAAATCCCGCCGGCCTATTTCAACGTGGCTACCGAGCCGCTGCTAGACGAGTACCGGAAGCTATTCGATGTGATGCAGGCGCCGCCCGCCAACGCGCAAAAATCAGATACCCCGTTCAAGGACGTCGTCGATCTGGGAACTGCGATCGCGCGCGCCAAAGGCCTCGATGCTGTCAATGCCGAGGCGGCGGGCCGGATCAGCCTCGGGCTGTTCTTTGCCGAGACCAATGGCAATCAAACCATCGGTAATGCGCGCTCGAACAAATACAAGGGCAGCCTGCAAACGGGCACATCGGAAGATCTGAACGGCCGCAGGAAGTGGACGGCGATAAAACCGTCGATCGCAGCTTTCGATCCTGCGCTGATCCAGCGCGACGACAAGGAGGGGGCGCGGGCCGGCAATATGGATCACCGGTTCAACCACTGGACCTCGGTGCGGGATGCCCTGATGAACGCGCATGCGGAAGTTTTTCCGCAGGTGCCGGCAATCGTGAAAACGCTGCCGGATCCGATCGATCAGATGAAGCTGTTCGAGCTGATCCAGATTATTCCCGCGCCGACCAAATCCGCGCTCAAGTCGGGCAATTTACTCAACTACCGGATTTCCGATCCTGTCATCATGAGATTCCTGCGGAACAACAGCGTTTTCACCTTTGGACAGGCCGACAGGGCGCGGACGTCTGCAACCATGCGCGAAATCCTCGATGCGATGTGGCTGTTCAATGCCAAGTTCGAACAGGCGCTTGCCAGGTTCAAGGAGATCAAGGCGGGGCAAAAGGTTTGAAGCCGGCCGGTGGAACCTTGCAACCGGTAACTCATGGTTCATACTCCCGGCCGATGCTGTCCGATGCGGTCATGAAGCGCGCATAGAAGGTCACTCTGGGGGAGAGTGGGGATTGCCGTCGGTAAGGAAAACATTCGACCAGTCAGGCTTTGGCGGTTGGCCCCGCCGCCGCACCATCGCCGCCGCGATGGTCGCCTTGCTGCTTCTGCCGGTCGAGGTCAGCCATGCCGGTTGGCTGTCGGACGTCTTCAAGGGCACGTCAAAGCAGGCGCAATCGCCAAAGCGTCAGGCGCCAAAGCAGAGTCCATCGCCAAAGCGCGCCGCCGCGCCAAAGCCGGCCGCTTCAAAGCCAGCCAGGGTAGCGAAGCCTGCCGTCGCGCCCAAGCACCGCACGGCGAAGGCTGTTGCCCCAAAGGCGGCGGCCAAGCCGTCGGTTTCGAAGACGGTCGCAACAACCTGCGAACCGTCAAAGTTCCGGATCGTTCTGGATGTGGGGCATACCGCCCAATCGGAAGGCGCGATCAGCGCCCGCAACGTTTCCGAGTTCGTCTACAATCTGCGGCTGACGCAGCGGATCGAAGAGAAGCTGAAGGCCGAAGGCTTTACCGAGACGAAGTTGCTGCTGACCGAAGGCAAGGCGAGGGCCAGTCTGGTCAAGCGCGTCGCCGCGGCGAACAATCTGCCCGCGAATCTGTTCCTGTCGATCCACCATGACTCCGTGCCCAAGAAATTTCTCGAGGACTGGGAATTCGGCGGCAGGAAAAGCCGTTTCAGCGACCGCTTCAGCGGCTATTCCGTGTTCGTCTCCAGCAACAACCCGGAATACAAGGCGAGCCTCTCGATCGCCGAACTGCTGGCGAAGGAAATGAAGGCCCAGGGCCTGAAATATGCCGAGCAATATTCGCAGCCCATCATGGGCCGCTACCAGCATCCGCTGCTGAACAAGGAAACCGGTGTCTACAGCTATGACAAGCTCATCGTGCTGAAAAAGACCAGGATGGCTGCCGTGCTGCTGGAGGCGGGCTCGATCATCAACCGGGACGAAGAGCTCCAGATGGACTCAGCCGAACGCCGGGACATCATCAGCAGCGGTGTCGCCGCGGCCATCAAGGAATATTGCGATCATCGATGGGGTATCCTCGGTCCGCTCTGATGGCGGCGACGGTCGGCCCGAAAAGCCCTGCGTCAAAGTCAGCGGGGAGCGCTGGGGATAATCGAAGCGCCGGGCAGCGAATTGATTTCGCTGTCGACGGCAACACTCCCCGATCGCTGGGTGTAGCCGAACCCGAGTGACAGGCTGAGATTCGGCGCCGGCTGAAATTCGATGCCGGCATTCGCGCGATAGCCCGGTAGTGTGCCGGACTTCTTGTCGAACGGCGCGAACGGGCCGCCGATGCCGCTATCATATTTCAAGGTTTCGAAGCCGGCATAGAGCGAAACGGGCAGGCCGCCCGCGCTTCCGAAATTGTAGCCGGTCTGCATACCCTCGTAACGGAGCGAGCCGAAATTGCCGAACGCTCCAGCCTGGTTGATGCCGTTCCAGTTCAAACCCGCGGGGCTGCTGGTGCCGCTGACGAACATGCCGTTCTGGAAATTGTAGCGCGTCGGGGAATCCTGGTCGGAGGGCAGGGTCCCACCAAAGCCGATGGGCCAGCCCGGGCTCCAATAGGGCACAGGGGCGGCCTGGGCGTGGGCCGTCCGCCCGCCCAGACAGAGCGCCGCCAAGACGAGCGCGAGACCTAATCTGCCTGCAAAAATCGACATCCGTACCATCGCCAAGCTTCCCCAAATCATACCCTCCAGCCATGGGGAACGCCAGCGCGGCGCGTATCGATAGCCTATCGATACTTGGGTTCATACTTGGGTTCGGGATGGAACCGATGTACTTGGTACCGGTCAATTTGTTAGTATTCGAAGAACCTCTCCAGCCAAGGATATCCGCGTGCAAAAGTTCGAGCCGCTTCGTCAGGTCAACCCCGTTTCAGGCTACGGCAAAAACGACGTTTTGGTCATTTTCGGCGAGGTCTTTGCCCGGGGTTACGTCAACGGCCTGATCGATGAAGCCAAAAAAGCCGGGATGACTGTCATTTATGGCACGGTCGGACGCCGCGATGAAAATGAGCAGTTGCGGCCTTTGACAGCGGAAGAGTTGGCCGAGAAAGACCAGCCGCTGGTCAACGTTCCCCTGGAATGCGGATTCGATCTGGCAAAATCGAGCAAGGGTCTCAGCCCATGCGACCAGCTCAAGGGTTTAAAACTCAGCGAGTGGGACAAGGCCACGGTTGATCTTGCGCAGGTGGAAGAGTCGCGCAAAGCCGGCCGCGAAAATTTTCGCGTGCGCGTGCAGCAATATCTGGTCGAGTTGCAAAAGCAAATTCCCGATGGCGCCAAGGTCCTGATCGCTCACACCATGGCCGGCGGCGTTCCGCGCGCGAAGATCATGATGCCTGTCATGAACCGGGTCTTCAAAGGCACCGCGACCTCTTCCAAGGAGTTTTGGGAAGGCGACCTCGGCCGGCTCTGCGAAATGAGCTTTATGGATGTGAGTGCGAATAGCCTTTCGGATCTGATCGAACTGAGTGCCGGGCTGCGCGACAGCGTCGCCAAGAACGGCGGTCAGGTTTCTTACGTGGCCTACGGCTATCATGGCACCGAGATCCTTATTGCCGGCGAGTATCACTGGCAGAGCTACTCACCCTACCTGCAGGGTTTTGCGAAAATCGAACTCGAAAATATTGCGCGGCGCGCGACCGAGCAGGGCGTGAAAGCGAGTGTCTTCAATGCGCCGGAGATCCTGACCAATTCAAGCTCGATCTTTCTGGGTGTTGAAGTGGCGCTCTATCCGCTGCTCGCCGCCTTCAAGAAAGAGGCGCCCGATCATCCGGTCACCAGGAAGCTTCTGGCCGAGTGTGCCGACCTGCTGAAACCCGAACACAGCCTTGAGGCACTGATCGAGCTCACCGACAATTATTTCCGGTCAGACATTATTCAGCGCTGGACCAAGTTCGAACAATGGCCGCAGCACAATGGCCCCGAGCAGATGGAATTGATGCACGCCACGTCGAAAGCAATTATCGACATGCACAAGGACGGCCGCAAGCTTCTCACGGCGGCGCTGAGCGAAATCGTGTTCAAGGCCTGCGGATACGCCATGCTGCATGAGGCATTGAATCCCCGCCAATCCGTATGGTGGGTCGGTCATCAGTTCGTGACTGAGGCTGCGACCAAGGCCTGACGCGCCGCGGCGCCAAACTTCGGTTGTGACACCCCTGCGCCCCCGCGCAGCGGTTTGCCCGGGCGTGCGCCTGTGCCTTGTGATCACCCCGATTTGAGCGATCCTGATGCCGTCACAGATTGCGGCGCTGCGTTCTGCCCTACACATGGGAAGCGGGGTAGCTGATCAAACGGGGTGGCTGATTAAAGGATATTTGCGATGCGTTTTGTGTTGGCCCTAGGTGTTTTGATCGCCTTTAGTGCTTCTGCCAGCGCCGCAAAGAAGGTGCATCACGCCAAGCCACGACAGGTCATTGTCCGTCCCGTCCAGCCGGTGGACCCACGCTTTCCGCCCGTGCTCATGGACCAGACCCCGAGCTACAATGATCCGTCCAAGTTTGGTGGCGCCTGATCTGCGACGATCGGCATGAGCCATTGCGGCGTTGGGTGTCGAAGCGCGGTAACGCGATCGACCTCGATTGCGGCTAAGCCGAACCTGCGTCAGCTCGCCGCCGCGCCAAACTTCGGCTGGATACCCTGCGCGCCGCGCACCAGTTTGCCGGGGCGTGCGCCGGTGGCCTTGCCGCCGCGCTGCGTCACCACGCCGGAGACGATGGTGGCGTCATAGCCGTCGACCTGCTGCATCAGCCGGCGGCCGCCGACCGGCAGATCGTAATGCACCTTCGGCGGATGCAGATGCAGCTTGTCGTAGTCGATCACGTTGACGTCGGCCTTGAAGCCAGGTCCGATCACGCCGCGATCGTAGAGGCCGACCGAGAGCGCGGTCTTGCGCGACTGGGCCGCGACCACGAACGGGATCGAGAGCTTTTCGCCGCGGGTGCGGTCACGGGTCCAGTGCGTCAGCAGATAAGTCGGGAAGCTGGCGTCACAGATGATGCCGCAATGCGCGCCGCCGTCGGAAAGGCCCGGCACCGAATGCGGATCGCGCAGCATCTCGCGGGTCGCATCGAGATTGCCGTCAGAATAATTGAGGAACGGCACATAGAGCATGCCACGGCCGTGGTCGGTGAGCATCGCGTCGTAGGCAAGTTCTTCCGGCTGCCGGCCCTGGCGGCGAGCCTGCGCACCCAGCGTGTTTTCGGGCGGCTGTTCGTAATCCGGCGGATTGCCGAGCAGGTACATCTTGTCGTAGTTCGGGCGGAAGAACAGCGGATCGTCGGTCGCGGTCGCATGCTCGCTCAGGATCGCCTTGCGCATCTCGGGCTGATGCAGGCGCTTCAAGCGTTCTTCCAGCGGCAGGTGGGCGATCGCCTTGTAGCTCGGATGAGTCTGGAACGGGTTGCGCGACAATTCGAGTCCGAGCATCAATCCGACCGGACGGGCAGGGATCTGCGCGGTGATGTCGAGGCCGCGCGCAGATGCTGCGCTGATCATGTCCAGCGTCTTGCGCCAGCGCTGCGGCTCTTTATCGTTCTGCGTGATCGAGAACGTCACCGGGATTTTGGTGTTCTCGGCCACCCGCAGCATCATCGGCAGGTCTTCGTTGAGGGTGGAGAGATCGAGCACGAACTGCAGCACGCTGCGGCCCTGGCCGTGCATCGCGGCGGCAATCGCGGTCAGCTCGTCCTCGCCGGCCTTCAAGGTCGGCGTGTAGTCGCCGGTCGAGGTGCGGTGGTTGAGGGTGCGCGAGGTCGAGAAGCCGAGCGCGCCCGCGCGCACGGCATCGGCGGCGAGCACCGCCATCGCCTTGTTGTCGTCAGGCGTGGAAGGATCGCGGCGCGCGCCGCGGTCACCCATCACATAGACCCGCAAGGCCGCGTGCGGCAGTTGCGCGCCGACATCCATGTCGAAATTCCTTTTCGACAGCCATTCCATGTAATCCGGAAAGCTTTCCCAGGCCCAGGGAATGCCGGCGCTCAACACCGGCTCCGGAATATCCTCGACGCCTTCCATCAGTTGGATCAGGCGGACATGGTCGCTCGGCCGGCACGGCGCGAAGCCGACGCCGCAATTGCCCATGATCGCTGTGGTGACGCCGTTCTGCGACGACGGCGTAATCTCCTGGCTCCAGGTGACCTGGCCGTCATAATGGGTGTGGACGTCGACGAAACCGGGTGTGACCAGTTTGCCCCGGGCGTCGATCTCTTCCTTGCCTTTCCCCGAAACCTTGCCGACCTCGGTGATGCGGCCGCCCGAGATGGCGATATCGGCTTCATAGAGGTCGCCGCCGTTGCCATCGGCAATGTTGCCGCCGCGGATCACGAGGTCATGGGAACTGGTCATGGCGATTCATCCCGGGTTGAAGTTTTGTTGACTGCATCATCGGATATCCCCTGATGCAGTCAACGGCCGGGAATGAGGTTCAGGAATGCACCACGCTTGTGACCGGGCTCTCGGACCGCGTTTTCGGTTTGCGGTCGGTGATCAATGCGAGCAGGACCGTCAGGACCATGAAGGCGACGGAGGCACCGAACACCCAATGCGGCAGGTGCTGGTCCATGATCCAGCCGAACAATAGCGGGCTCAAAATGCCGCTGAAGTTGAATCCGGTGGAGACGATGCCGAAGGCGCGGCCGGCCGCACCCGGAGGGGCGGCATTGCGCACCAGCATGTCGCGCGAGGGCGCGATCACGCCGCCGAGGAACCCGGCGATGCCCATCGCCGCGGTCAGCACCACCGACGGCAGGGTGGTCGTCGCGATCACCAGCATGATGAGCGCATTGATGCCAAAGCAGGCGGCGGCGACCTGACCGTGGCGCGTGGTGCGGTCGGCGAGATAACCGCCCGCCAGCACGCCCGCCGCACTGGCGCCGAGAAACGCCGTCAGCGCGATATTGGCGGCCGAGAATGTCACGCCATAGCCGCTCATCAGCGCGACCACGCCGAAATTGCTGATGCCGGCGTTGGAGAGACCAAGCAGCATGAAGAAGAACGTCAGCATGATGATCGCCGGCGTGATGACGCTTTGTCTCTCGGGTGTCGCGCCATCCACTTTGCGGTCGGCCGAGCTCGCATCGGGAATGCCGACGACGATCAACAGCAGCGCCACCACAGGGCCGACGGCGCCGGCCACGATCAGTGCGCCGAGGCCGCCAAGCCACGCCACCAGTGCCGCCATGATCGCAGGCGCCACCGCGCCGCCGAGGAAGCCCGCAAACGTATGGATCGAAAAGGCGCGGCCCATCCGCCTTACATCCATATGCGCCGAGAGGATGGCGTAGTCGCAGGGGTGATAGACACTGTTGGCGAGACCAAGCAGTGCGGCGCAGAGGATCAGCGAGGTGTAGCTCAGGTTCATGCCGAGCATGATCAGCGCGAGACCACCGACACAAAGGCCGATCAGCAACACCTTGCGGGCGCCGATATGGTCAGCGAGATAACCGATCGGCGCCTGGGTCAGGCCGGATACGAGCCCGAACACGGTCAGGGCGAAGCCGAGCTCGATATAGCCGACGCCGAGCTGCGCCTTCAGATAAGGAAACAGCATCGGCAACACGAAGATATGGAAATGGCTGACCCAATGGGCCACCGAAATCCCCGCCAGCGTGCGCAGAGAACTGTCCGCTTTCACGTGTTGCGGTGCGGTCAGAACATCGACCATATCAGCGTCAAACCCCGTCTCGATCTACGGCCCGGCAAAGGCTGGCTTCTAAAATGTCCGCCGAAAATAGTGGTTAGCGGTTATTTGTCCATGAATACCGCTGCATGGCTGCCCCGGCGCAGGGAGCGGAAGGGGCCAAATGCGTCAATAAGTTCAGGGACAAAGTCGGCTGGCGCGGCAATGATCCGGCATGATCGATCCGGCGAAGCCGCTCCGGGTGCTGGTGTCAGAAGGTTCCAGTACCTCAGCCCGCGAGGCCATCACGATACTGGGCCTGTCGGGCCATCATGTCGAGGTTTGCGATCCCTCCGCCCATTGCCTGGCGCGGTTCTCACGCTTCGTCCGCAAATTTCACCGCTGCCCGGGCCTGCGCACGGACCCCGCCGGATTTCTGGCGTTTGTCGAACAATTGCTGGCGCGCGAACGTTTCGATGTGCTGCTGCCGACGCATGAGCAGGGTTTTCTGTTTGCGCGGATGCGCGCGCGATTGGAAGGCCGTACCGGTGTTGCGCTGCCTTCATTCGAGAGCTATCGCACCGCGCACAGCAAGGCCGGATTCAGCCGGCTGCTCGATCAGTGGAAGCTGCCGCAGCCGCCGACGCGGATCGTGAAATCTGCACGCGCGCTGCGCGACGCCATCGGTTTTCCAGCCGTGGTCAAGACCTCGATCGGCACCGCAAGCCGCGGCGTCTGGTTCGTGCGCAATACGGATGATCTGGAAATAGCACTGTGTGATCTCGACGCCGGCGATGCGTTCGCGGGCGAGGTGCTGGCGCAGGACCTCATCACGGGCACCACCGAGAAGGCGCAGTCGGTGTTTTGCCGGGGACGGCTGGTCGGCTTTCATGCCTATCGGCAAGTCGCTGCCGGCGTCGGTGGCGGCGAGTCGATCAAGCAAAGCGTGGGCCGGCCGATAGTGCGCGCCTATCTCGAGACGATCGGCGGGCAACTCGGCTGGCATGGTGCGTTGTCGGTCGATTTTATCATGCCCGACGATGGTACGGCGCCGCTCCTGATCGATTGCAACCCGCGGCTGGTCGAGCCGGTCAACGCCTACCGCGCCGGTATCGACCTCGTTGGGTTGCTGCTGCGTGTCTCGCAAGGCGAGACGCCGGAGCCGTTGCCGGAGAGCCGCGAGGGCGTGCTCACGCATCTCGCGATGCAGGCGCTGCTCGGTTGCGCATCGCGCGGCGGCACGCGGGGCGATATTATCCGGGAATGCGGCCGGGTGTTTACCGCCAGCGGACCCTATGCCGGCAGCCACGAAGAACTCACGCCGGTGCGGCTGGACTGGTTCAGCGCGGTGCCGCTGGCGATCACCGCAGCATTTCTGCTGGCCTCGCCGTCGTCGGCGATCAAACTGGCGCGCGGCGGTTTTGGCGCGCATCTGCTCGATGTCGGGAGTATCCGGAAGATCGAGAGCGAGGGATTCTCACGTCGTCCCGGCGAAGGCCGGGACCCATAGCGGCCGATGCTTGTTGTTGAAAGGTCTCTACCCGCTTGCCGTTTCACAACGGCCGCGGCGTATGTTTCCCGGCCTTCGCCGGGACGACGACAAGCATTTGCGACTGAGGCCTACAACGGCTCGTCGTCAGTGCCGTGGCGGTCGTGCTTGGGCGTGGCGATGTCGCCATCCTCGTAATCGTCGTCCTCGACAGGCGGGCTTTTCGGCTTCACGGGCTTGTCGTTGTCCTGCCTGGGAGGCTCGCTCTTTTTGCCGTTTCCGCCCATATCGCGCCTTTTTGCCGGCTCAACCGGCTTTATCCGGACGAATTGACGCATTCACCGTAATACGACCGACTTTGCGCATTATACTAGCGGCAGCAACACGAATTTTCCTTGCCCTTTTTGCCGATATTGCTTCAAACGGGGCAATCACACGGAGCCAAAATGAAGAAGCCTCGCATCGAGACCGAAGAACAGCAGCCGCGCAAGATCATTCGCGCCGACAAGGCGCCGACCAATGGATATTCGCTTGTCGTGGATGGTCACTTCAAATCGCACCACGACACGGTCGAAGCCGCCGAAGAGGCGGGCACGGCGCTCAAGAACAAATTCCAGATGCTGCAAGTGCAGGTCTATGACGCCGAGACCAAGACGCGCTCGATGATCCATTGGCCACCGGCGTAACGCTGCAAGACCGAATTTTTAAACTGAACTTCAAGACTGGACTTCAAGGCTGAGCTCAAGGAGCTCAGCTCAGGGTCTTCGATCTCAAGTCCGTCGTCCGCCGCTTTGCTGGCTCGCCAGCCAATCGCCCAATGCCGGGGTCGGGCGCTTCTCGCCCGGCTTCTTCGATTTGGCCGCTGCCTTCTTTGCCTTGACGGGAGCCGGAGGTGCGGCGGCCTCGCGGGCAAGCCGCAACGCCTTCAGCTTCGCCATATTGTCGAGCATGGCCCTCGAGGCCGCATCGCGGTCGGCCTTGCCGGACCGCGCGTCCTGGGCTGCGCGGGTGGTTTTATCCAGACGCGCCTGGGCGCGGTCGCGATCATCTTTGCTCATTTTACGTCAGCCTTCTTCGCCACTTTGGCTTTCGCTTTGGGCTTGGCCTTCGGTTCGGGCGGATTGGCAAGGTCTTCAGCTTCCTTGGCCAGCCGCAGCGCGCGCAGCTTTTCAGTCCGCTTGCGAATCGCAATGTCGGAGGCCGCGATCTCGGCCATCGCCTTGATGCCCTCGACCTCCTGGGTACGCTTGCGGTGCAGCCGAATCTCTTTCATTTCGGCCGGACTCTTCGGTTCGTCGTTCATCATATACCTCTGGAACCGCGACGCATGCCGTCGGGCGGTGTTTCGGCGGTAATACCATGGATTGCGCCGCTGAGGGGGCGAATTTGGGTCGAAAACGCCCCCGTTATCGCGTTGATTCAGCCCTCATGGTGAAGAGCGGCGAGGTCATCGCCGTCTTCAGGACCGCTCTGGTCGAAAGTGGCCAGCCAGGCTGCCAATGTCGTTGACGCCTGACCTTCGGCTTTGACCTGGCGCAGCGCGATGCGGATGCCGGCGCGGCCGTGACGGTCACCGGCGATCGCCACCGGCGGTTCCCCCGCCAGCACCGCATCGACGACGCGCTGCTTGATCGCCAGCGTTTCGGGATCGCCGCACGCCGCCAGGATACGTTGAAAACGCTGGTGATGTGCCCGGTCGAACGGCCGGGCTTCGCCCATTCCGTCACGCAACGGATGCGGCGGATAGATGTGCGCGCAGGGGATCCAGCCTTCGGGAACCGGCTCGGTGGCTGCATGGGTCCGGCCGCTTTTCAGCAGTCTTGGCAGCACATGCGTGTGGGGCCCTTCCGGGCTCTTGCCCGAGGGCGGCGGGATCGGCTGATAGACCTCGATGCGGCCGAGCCGGCTGATGAAGACGCGATGGGGGTTCGCGCCAAGGATCATCCCCATCGCGGGATTGTCGTGTTCGAAGACGGCGCGGCCGCAGAGTTCGCGCAGCCGCGCGGCGAGATAGGGGTCGCCGACGCGCACGCAGAAATCCGCCTGCAGCGCACCGAGGCCGAGATCGAACAGGAAGGACTCTCGGTCCTCCGGCCGCAGCGCCTCGTGATCGGCGCCGATTTCCGTCAGCGCGTTGCGGCCGTTCATCGCACAATCGCCTGACGGCAGGCACAGCGCGATCCGATGGCTCCAGCCTGATTTGGTGATGCTCTCGGAGGCGAACGGCCGGCTGTTGCCGCCCGGTTTCAGCGCCATGCCGCCGCGCGGCGTCACGGCTGCAACGGCCTCGATCGATTGCGTCAGCCGCACCGGCTCGTCGCGGTCGCGTGCGAATTCGGCGATGGCGCCGAACGTGCCGAGGCTCCATTGCGTGTCGGGATCGGCGATTTCCCGCTGCAACAGATCGGTCGCCGCGACGGCGGAAACATCATGCATCAACCAGCATTCCCTTAACCCTCGGGGCCAAAGAGAATACTGGCTTGTCAGGTCAGGACAAGCCGGTCCGGAGCGGGCCCCGGACCGGCGTCCGGGCTCAGAACGTCGCGCCGGCCTTCACCATGTAGGTCCGGCCCGGCAGCGGATAGGCGCTGAAGCGGCCGTCGGTGAACGAGCTTGCGATCGCATAGTCGTAGTATAGCGCGTTGAGCACGTTGTTGACGCTTACCGACCAGAAGAAGTGCTGATAGGCCCCGCTCAGCTTGAAGTCGATGGTTGCATCGGCCGGGATGCGGCGCTGGGTATTTTTCTGGTCGTTGTCCATGTAGCGCTCGCTCCAGCCGCGCACCGTGGCGTCCGCAACCAGATAGTTCTGCCAGATATTCCAAGTCACGCCGCCACTGGCGGTGTAGCGGGACACCAGCGGAACGTCATTGCCGGCGAACTGCCCTTCACGGAACACCGCCCGGGTGTAGGCCACGCCGCCCCGCAGCAGCACGCTGTCGCTGATGCGAAGCGAGGCGCTGGTTTCCGAGCCGTAACGGCGGGTCGGATCGAGGTTGACGTTGTAGAACAGCGCGGGGACGAAATGGATCTCGTTCTCGAGGTCCATGTTGTAGATGCTCGATTGCATCTGGAATCCGCCCGACTTGATGCGGAAGCCGCCTTCGACGTCGTGCGAGGTCTGGGTTTTCAGCTGGAAGGTGCCGGGAATTGGGGTGAAGAAGACAGGATCGAAGGAGGGTCCGGAGGACAATCTCTCGTCGACATTCGGCGTGCGGAACGCGCGGGCGGCCCGGCCGAATACCGAGACGATATTGTTGAAGCGATGTTCGAGGCCGACATGCAGCGCGTATTGGCCTTCCCGGCTGTCGAGAGGCAGGTTTTGCGCCGCGCAGGTAAAGAAAAAGGCGCAATTCGGATCGTTGTTGACGATGTCCCTGGCTTTCAACGTGGTTTGTTGCACGCGGGCCCCGTACGAGAAATCGGTGGTCGGCAACAGCCCGATGGTTTGCTGGAAGTAGCCGGCCAAGGTTTGTTGCTGCAAATCATAGGTATGGATCGGCGGCAAGCCCCGGTCCGTCGGACGTTCCTGGTGGAAGGTCGCGTCGTAATAATCGATGCCGGTCAAAATCTGTGAGGGCATCCCGAACAGCACATGCTTGATGCTCAATCGCGGCGTGATCGACCAGGTCTGCAGGTGGGCGTCGACGTAGCTGTTACCGAAGGGATTGAAGAAGGCGGCCTGCTGCTTCTTGTCTCTCACGCCGCCGTCGACGATCAGATCGACGCCGTTCATCAGCGTCTTGGTGAACCCTGCGGTGGCGTTGGCGCCCTGCTGGTTGCCGTAGTCAAACGGCGTGGCGGCGCCGCGCCGGTTGGTGGCGAGTTCATCGAGGCCAATCGAGGGATCGACGAGACGGCCGCCCGGGAAACCCAGCTTCTGGTCGTCGCCGGACAGGGTCAGGAACGCTGTAAGGCCGGGCGTGGTGTAATTGAGGTTGCCGACCCCGTTGCGCTGGTCGAGCGCGTTGTTGACGCGGTAGCCGTCGGACTTGATGGCGTTGCCGTAGAACGACGTCGACCACGGACCGAAATTGGTCGCGGCCGAGACCGAGGCCATGCGCTGGTTGAAGGACCCGACGCCGGCTTCGCCGCGGATCGCGACCGGCGGACCGCCGACGCCGTTTTTAAGCACGATGTTGATGACGCCGCCGACCGCATTGTCGCCGTACAGCACCGCGCCGCTGTTGCCGCGGGTGATTTCAATGCGCTCGATCGAATCGCGCGGGATGGTGGAAAAATCGACACCGGCCATGTCGACGTCATTGAGCCTGCGGCCGTTGATGAGCACGAGGGTGTTGGAGGTCGCAAACGCGCCGAATCCGCGCAGATCGACGCTGGTCTTCGCGCCGTTGACGCCGCCATACAGGCTGGTGAGCTGCACGCCCGGTGTTTGCGCGATGATTTCCTGCAAGGTCTGCGCGGGTGAATGCGCGATTTCTTCAGCCGTGATGACGGTCGCCGATGTGCCGACGATGCCGGCGAATTGCCGGACGGGCGCTCCGCCGCCGCCCGGGCCATCGCCTTGCGACGCGACGTTCGAGCCGGTCCCCGGCGCAGGGTTCCGATTGCTTGACGGTCTCGGATTCGGCGCGACGACGCGGCGTGTGCCCGAGCCCTGATCTGAAGCAGGCTTGGCGCGGGTCCGGTTCTGGTCGCCGGGCGGGTTGACCTCGATCGCCGGCAATTGATCGGCGGCCGCGGCGGTCTGCTGGGCCTGCGCGCCGGAAATGCCGAGCGCCATGATCGGTGCCAGAAAGCTGGACGCCAGCAAAAGACGGCGGCACCGCTTGGCGGCAGTGGTGGTGGAAGACATGGTTCAGGCCTCGGTATGACGTCAGTGGCACGTCACAGCGAACCAAGTCCCACCATCGTGCTGTAAGCAGCTCTGGTGAAACTAATGCCTGTACTCCCCGACCGACATCTTCGCGTGTGACCACGGCTGACGGCAGGTCTCCTGGCTTGCGGGTCGTTACCTTTCGTCGCCTTCCCAGGACCGAGAATCCCAGTGGCGTAGGACGAAAGATTCACCGCTTACAGTTGCGGGGGCAGCCGCGGAATTGGGGGACTGTCCCCGCACCGCATTCCCTTTTGATCCCCAAAACGGGAACCGTCGAAAATTATGGTAGAAGTTTGTCAAAGATAGAGTCAATCCCATCAGGCCTCGCCTGCGATCCTCACTGGACGAGTGCGTCTTTTATGTCGCATGAGCAGTACCGTTCGAACGCGTAGTGCGGTACGGGCTGACCGTTCGGGGACGATCGATGAGTGTTGAGACCATCATTGCTGCAAACGAGGAGGCCGCACGGCGCCGGATTGGCGTGACGGCCGCGCTTGCCGGCCTCGTCGGGCTGTTGGTGCTGATCTCGCTCGGCATCGGGCCGGTGCGGCTGTCGCCGCTGGCGGTGATGGAAGCTCTCCTCGGCGGCGGCAGCGATGTGTCGCAGGTGATCGTGCGGGAAATCCGCCTGCCGCGGACCATCCTGGCGCTGGCGATCGGCGCCATCCTGGGCATGTCAGGCGCGTCGCTGCAGGGCCTGCTGCGCAATCCGCTGGCCTCGCCCTCGCTGTTCGGCGCGCCGCAATCGGCCGCCTTCGGCGCGGTGCTGGTGATCGCGCTGGGCTGGGCAGATGTGCGCTCCTATGCGCTGCCTGTGGTGGCGATCGTGGCCGCGTTCGGATCGGTGTTCGTGCTGCTGACGATCGCCGGCCGCAATGCCGGGCTGCTGATCCTGATCCTGGCGGGCCTTGCGATTTCGAGTCTGGCGGGCGCCGCCACCGCGCTCGTGATGAACCTCTCCAGCAATCCCTTCGTGGTGCTGGAGATCGCGTTCTGGCTGCTCGGATCGCTGGAGGATCGCAGTTTTCAGCACGTGATGCTGGCGCTGCCGTTCATCGTTGCCGGTGGCATCATCCTGTTCAGCCAGCGCCATTCCTTTCGCGCGCTCAGCCTCGGTGAGGAAACCGCGCAGAGCCTCGGCGTCGATGTCGGGCGCCTGCGGCTGATCGTGATCACCGGCGTAGCGCTTGGGGTCGGCGGCGCGGTTGCGGTCACCGGCACCATCGGCTTCATCGGCCTCGTCGCGCCGCATCTGATGCGGCCCTTGATCGGCCACGATCCGGCGCGGCTGCTGGTGCCGAGTGCGCTGGCAGGCTCGGCGCTGCTGCTCGCCGCCGACATCGCGGTGCGGATCATTCCCTCGACCAGCGACATCAAGGTCGGCGTGCTGACCTCGATCATTGGCGTGCCGTTCTTCCTCTATCTGATCGCGCGCGAACGCCGCGCGCTCGGGGGAGGTGTCGCATGAGCGAAGCAACGCTTCTCACGGCGCAGGGCGTGAACGTGACATTGGCCGGCCGCCATGTGCTCAGCGATGTCTCGCTGTCGCTGACCGCGGGTCATCTGGTCGCCTTGGTCGGGCCGAACGGCGCCGGCAAAACCACGCTGCTGCGGGCGCTGTCGGGGCTGCTGCTGTCCTCAGGCAGTGTCCATATCGGCGGCGATGCGCTGGCCGATCTGTCGCTGCGTGAACGCGCAAAACGCTTTGCCTATCTGCCGCAGGGCCACATCGTGCACTGGCCACTGCCGGCGCGCGACATCGTGGCGCTCGGCCGCTATCCACACGGCGCGACCGATCCGGCGCGGCTGTCGCCAAGGGATGCCGAAGCGGTACTGCGCGCGATGCAGGCGGTCGATGTGGTGGAGTTCAGCGAACGCCGCGTCACCGAACTGTCCGGCGGTGAGCGCAGCCGCGTCGCGCTGGCGCGCGTGCTGGCGGTCGAAGCGCCGGTGATATTGGCCGACGAGCCGACCGCCTCGCTCGATCCGCGCCACCAGATCGACGTGATGAAGAATCTGCGCGCCACCGCCGACAAGGGCGTGCTGGTCATCGTGGTGACGCACGACCTCGGCCTGGCCGCACGATTCGCCGATCATGTGCTGGTTCTGAAGGAGGGCCGGCTGGTGTCGCAGGGCGCACCGGTGGAAGCGCTGTCGGAGCAGGTGATAGCCGACGTGTTCCGGATCAGCGCCTACCGCGCCGAATACCAGCGCGAGGCCGTGATCGTGCCGTGGGCGGATCTGTGATGCGCGGCCGGCTTGGCGTGCTGCTGGCGGTTGCCGCGCTGGCGATGCCGGGCGGGGCGGCGCTGGCCGCCAAGCTGCCGCGCATCGTGTCGATGAACGTCTGTAGCGATCAATTGCTGCTGTCGCTGGCCGATCCCGAACAGATCCTGGGGCTTTCGCGTTATTCGCGCGATGCCTGGGTGGCCGGTGACGTCGCCCGCTATCCAAAACTGTCGGGCGGCGCGGAAGACGTGATGGTGCTGAAGCCCGACATCGTCGTCGCCAATCTGTACGACAAGCGTTCGACGCGGGAATTGCTCAAAGCGCATGGGCTGCGTCTCGCCGAACTCCCGGTGCCGCGAACGCTGCCCGAGGTGAAGGACCAGATTCGCGAGTTCGGTGACATCGTCGGCCACCCCGATCGCGCGGCGGCGCAGATCGCGTTGCTCGATGCGGCGTTGGCGCGGGCGCGCCAGGCTGTCGCCGCAAAACACTATCGGGTGCTGCCGCTGTCGCGGCGCGGCTGGGTGGCCGGCAGCGACAGCTTTGTCGGCTCGCTGCTGGCGGAGACCGGGCTGTTCAACACGGCCGGCGATCTCGGCTTCAACTTTGGCGGCTTCGCCTCGCTCGAGGCGATCGTGAGCCAGAAACCGGATTTGCTGCTGGTGTCGCAGGCCGGCGATTTCGCGCGCGACGACGGCCAGGCTTTTCTGTTGCATCCGGCGCTCGCGCGGTTCTATCCGCCGGAAAAACGTATCGTGATTCCGGAACGGCTGACCGAATGCGGCGGCGTGATGCTGGCGGAAGCGCTGGACGTGTTGACGGCGGAATTGAAGCGGGTGGGACGGTGAAGTACTTCCGTCGTCCCTGCGAACGCAGGGACCCATAACCACAGGTCGCTGTAACCTAAGCAAGGCGTCGGCCACTGCCTTCCATCATCGGTGCCGCGGCGTATGGGTCCCTGCGTTCGCAGGGACGACAGCAACGCTTACCCCATCACCACAGGGCCGCCGGCTTTCTTCCAGGCGTCGATGCCGCCTTCAATATGGGCGGTGTTGGCAAGGCCGGCGTTCTTGGCGGCGGTCACCGCCATCGCCGAGCGTTCGCCGAACGCGCAGAAGAACACCACGCGGCGGCCGGTCGCGGCCGCGACTTCGCGCAGCATGCCGCCCGGCGCCAAGCTTTCGGCGATGCCGGGGTAGGGCGCATGCAGCGCGCCCGACAGCGTGCCGTGCTTGGCGCGCTCGCTGGCTTCGCGCAGATCGACCAGCAGGATGTCGGGCTTGCCGATACTGTCGATCGCGGCGCGCGCCGACAGTGCGAGGCCCTGTTTGGCGAGATCGTCCTGGTGCAGGCCGACATGCATGTTGGCCGGCAGCACCACGTCCATCAGTTTTGGATTCGGCAGATTGAGATTGTTCATCAACTCGACATACTCGTCGATGCCGCGGACCTGCAGGCGCGGATTGTAGCGCTTCTCCTCGCCGATGGTCGAAACCGTGTCGCCCTTATAGTCATGGGCGGGGAATACCATGGTCTCATCCGGCAGCTTCAGCAGCCGGTTGAAGATCGAATCATACTGCGCCCGCGCGCTGCCGTTTTGGAAATCGGTGCGGCCGGTGCCGCGGATCAAGAGCGTGTCGCCGGTGAAGACGCGGTCGCCCATCAAATAGCTGTAGGAATCATCGGTGTGGCCGGGCGTGTACAGGGCATCCAGGCTCAAACCTTCGATCATCACCTTGTCGCCGTCGGAGACGCGCATCGACACCACGTCGGCCTTGCTCTGTTCGCCCATGATGGTGATGCACTGGGTGCGATCGCGCAGTTCGCCGAGGCCCGTGACGTGGTCGGCGTGCAAATGGGTGTCGACCGCCTTGACCAGCCGCAGATCGAGTTCGCGCAGCAGCTGGCAATAACGGTCGGCCTTTTCCAGCACGGGATCGAGGATCAACGCCTCGCCGCCGGCGCGGCTGGCCAGCAGGTAACTGTAGGTGCCCGAAACGCTGTCGAAGAGCTGACGAAAAATCATGGTCGCTGCCGCGTTCGCTATTGGAGTCTCGCGGAGGATATTATTCTATTTTGGCCGCCTCCTCAAACGGCTTTCGTCTCTGTGCGCGGCTTTTTCGAGGTAGTCTTGCTTCCTCAGGGCCGGCCACAGCTCTCCAGTCATTGCCTGCGACAAACGCAAAGCGTTTGCGCAACGTAGCGCAAGCGACGAAGCAATCCATCTATCCCCGCGCGGAGAGGTGGATTGCTTCGCTCCGCTCGCAATGACGGTGGAAACAGTCACGGCCTGACCAGCGTATATCCATTCTCGGTCAGGAACAGAATCTGCGCGACACCAACCTGCACCGGCGTCGCCGCCGCGATGAACTCCGGTCGTTTGCCGTTTTCGCGTTCGAGCGTGTCGACGGTGTTGAGGCAGATATCGAACCGCGCGCCCTGGGCGACCAGGCTCTCGACCATTTTGCGGTTGGGATTTTCCGGGCGCAGCAATTCGATGCCCGGGCCGAACGCGACGATTTCGATCGCGACCTTGTCGGGGTCGTAGTGCTTCATCAGGTTGCTGGCGACGCTGAGCACGAGGCCCTGCTTGCGCGGGTCATTGTCCGAAAGCTGCAGCACGATCTTGTGCTCGGCAAACGGCTTGTCCTGCAGCGGCGCCTGCTGGGCGCGCACGACCGGTGCAGTCGCTGCGATCAACAGCGCCGCGGTCATGATGCGCAGGGTGGTGATAAGGCCCGTCATACCTGTTTCGAAATGCCCGGATTGCCTTCGACGCCTTTCAGCGTCACGCCCGGGGCCGAGCGGTTGGGCGGCTTGCCCGACTTCAGATGCTTCGCCACCACGTCCCAGACCGGCGCGCCGGTCTGTTCGTTGACCGAGGCCCATCCCGCCACCTTGTAGCTCTTGGCGGCCTGCAGCTGATAGCCATTATCGAGCGTCAGTTCGGAGATTCGCTTGCCGACGCTTTCCGCCGGCGTGCAGGCATAGGCGAGGCCGCCGAGCCGGACCATGTCGCCGCCCTGCTGGTAGTAGGGATCGGTGTTGAAGAGGTTGTCGCAGACGTCTTCGAGCACGTCCTTGATCTGGCTGCCGGTCATGGTCACGACGTAGGTCTCGGGATAGGTGACCGCGGTTTGCGCCAGCACGTCTTCCATCGTGAGCGGCTGGCCGGTCAGCGCCGTGGTGCCCCAGCGGAAACCCGGCGACAGCGCGATCTCGGCATCGAGTTCGCCGCGCAGTGCGTCGCAGATCAACTGATCCATGCTGCCGCTGAAATTGCCGCGGCGGTAGAGCAGCCGATCGGCGGAAGCGATCTTGTCGACCCAGTCGCCCGCATGCGGCGCGCGGGTCTTGTCGATCAGCCCCTGCATCGCCGGATCTGGCTTCAGCAGTTCGGAGAACACCGGCAGCAGCCGGTAGCGCACGTTCGCGACCTTGCCCTTGCCGATGTCGAGATCGAGCACGGCAAGGAACTTGCCGTTCGAACCGGCATTGGTCACCAGCGTGACGCCGCCCGGATTGGTCACCGCAATCGGCTGCGGCACCGCGTCGTGGGTGTGGCCACCCAGAATGACATCGATGCCGGTGACGCGGCTGGCGAGCTTGAGATCGACATCCATGCCGTTATGCGACAGCAACACGACCGCATCGACCTTGTCGGTGTTGCGCAAGCCATCGATCAGCTTCTGCAGCTCTTCGTCGCGGATGCCGAATTTCCAGTCCGGCGTGAAGCGCTTGGGGTGCGCGATCGGCACGTAAGGAAAAGCCTGTCCGATCACGGCAACCCGACGGCCGCCGATCTCCTTGATCGTGCTCGGCTTGAACACGCGGCCCGAGGCCGGATCGAACGCCTTGGCGTCGTTGAAGGCGGCTTCCTCGGTCAGGAAAACGTTTTGCGCCAGGAACTCGCCCTTGAAGCGCTCGAGGTTGCTGCGCAGCGCCTTCTCGCCATAGGTGAATTCCCAATGGCCGGTCATCGCGTCGATGCCGAGCAGGTTCGAGGCGGCGACCATGTCGGCGCCCTGCATGACATTGGCAAGGCCCGTGCCCTGCCAGAGATCGCCGCCGTCGAGCAGCAGCGAGCGGCCGGCGCCGACATCGCCGCGCAGGCGGTCGACCAGCGTCTTCAGATGCGCGAAGCCGCCGAGCTTGCCGAACCGCTGCGCGGCCTTTTCGAATTCGATGCAGGTGAAGGCATAGGCGTCGGCGCTGTCGGGCCGGATGCCGAAGCGGTCGAGAAATGCTTTGCCGACCAGATGCGGCGGATTGCCCTGCATCGAGCCGACGCCGAGATTGACGCTGGGCTCGCGGAAAAACACCGGCTTGAGCTGCGCATGGGTGTCCGTGATGTGCAGGATGCGCGCATTGCCGAAGCGTTCGAGGTCGTAGACGCTGTCGGCGCTGCGCGCGAGGCGCGGCAGGCCGCCTGCGAGGGTAGCCGCGCCTGCTAGCGTCAGAAATTCTCGGCGGCGGATCGGCATACTAATCTCCGCGCGTCGCAAAACGCTCTCAACGAATTTCCAAATCTCTCCAGCGTTCCTTTTCGCTGGTGGCCTGGAAGATCGAAGCTTTGGCCAGCGCTTCCGCTTCTTTGGCTGACGCGGTGGCCTTGTCGAAATCGCCGCCATCGGCGAACTTCTTGGCGGCCGCCAGCGTCGAGGCCGTCGTGGTCCATTGATTGCGCAAGGAAGCCGCCTGCTTGTTGGCAGCTTCCGCCGCGGCGTAGGCGGCCTTGTAGTCGTCCTCGCCTGCGGCCAGCGCCGAGGTCGCACCAAGCAGCAGCAACGCCGCGATCGATGTGAGTGTCGTGATCCTCATGGCCGCGCTCCCGGGCCTGATATCGGCAATCCGTTGCTGACATAGGACAGGTAGTATTCAACGTTGCGGTATTCATCGTCCTGCGGCGTCAGCGGCACGCCGCGGATCTGGCTGTTGCAGGTGGTGAAGCGCCGGCTCGTCGTGCCCATGCCGTTCCATTCGGAGCGATAGATCGGCATCGCGTTGACAATGCCGAGCGCCGGCGCCAGCACTTCGGTGCGGACCTTCTCGCCAGGACTCTGCACATGGCAGGTGGCGCAGGAGAAATTGAGCTGGCCGCGCCGCGTGTAGAAATACTCCTTGCCGTTTTCATAAGCAGCCAGGGCGCGCGGGTCGTTCGGAACCTTGATGTTGAACGGCTTGCCGCGCGAGGTGAAGGCCATATAGGCGGTCAGCGCCGCCATCTCGTCCCGCACATAGGAGAACGCCGGCTCGCCATTGGCCTCGCGGCAACGGTTCAGCGCCAGCTCCAGCGTGATGACCTTGCCTTCTTTCTCGTCGAAGGTGGGATAGTCCTGGCGGATGCCGATGCCCTGATTGGGGAAGCAGTCGCCATAGGTCTTGCCGTTCTTGAACGGCTTGGAAAACATCTCCTTGCCCAGTTCGAGCGAGAACTCGTAGGGCGGGAACTGTTCCTTGTCCTGCCATTGCTTGTACAGGTCCGCGTCCATCGAATAGGGGCCGTTGACGAAATCCTCCGGCTTCAGCTTGGGGAATTTGTCGTAGAAGAATTTCTTGAACGCTTTCTCGTCGGCGACCGGATCGACCTTGTCGGCGGAGACCGCAGGCGGCGCGGCGAACGCCAGCAGAGCCAGCGCGAACGCCGTCGCCGCGAACTGTATCGTGGATCGCAGCTTCATTGAATCTTCGCCGTTGTCGTGTCGGTGGCGCCCTTGTTGTCGACCCAGCTCACTTTCAGCTCGTCGCCCTTCTTGCCGCCCTTGAAGGCGAACTTGACATAGGGATCCTTGGAGACGCCGCCGCCCCAATCGGCTGTGAATACCGGCTTGCCGTCATATTCGAAGGTCAATTGCTGGATGAAATGCGGCGGAATGAGCTCGCCCTTGGAATCCTTGATGAAGCCGGAATCCATCGGGTGCTGGATCAGCGCCTGCACTTCGGTGGTCTCGCCGGACGAGGTGGCGCGCACGCGAATGGTCGATGCCATTGTTTCGATCCTTCGATTATCTGTGTCTTAACCGCCGCAGCCGCCGACGGTGACTTTGACTTCCTTGGTGGCGCTGTAGAGCTTGCCGCCGGCTTCGACGACAACGATCACGTTGCTGGTCTTCGCCATCTTGATGCGGTTGGCAACGTTCGGCATCGTGCCGGCCGGAATCTTGTAGGAGGCCACCAGAGCGACCGGGTTTTCAGCCACCAGGAACGAGATCGAGGTCACGTCGGCGAGCGTCGTCGTGACCGATACCGGCACCACCGCGCCGTTCTCGGCGATCTCGGGCGCGTCCATCTTCACCTTGTCGGAAGCCTCCGCGGTCTTGCCGTAGAGCGACTTGATCGCGTCGGCTTCGGTCTTCTGCTTGAACGCCTCTTCCGGATATTTGTCGTTGGCGGCCGCGAACGCCGGCGCGAGGCCAAAGGGAAGATTGCCAAAAGAACTGCCAAGGCCGACCAGCGCCACCGCGCCCGCGCCTTGCAGGATCAGGCGCCGCGTGGCGGAAAATCCATTGTCAGTATTTGTCATCCGAAAGTTCTCCTGAAAGGCGCGCCGTCACAATGTTTGCAGGAAATCCACGACCGCGCTGATTTCCTTGTCGGTCAAAATCCGGTTTCGTCCGAACGGAGGCATCACCGTCAGCGGATTGCGCTTGGTTTCGTCGTAGATAATGGCGACGAGCTCGTCGCGGTTGGGGTATTTGCTTTTGATGTCGACCAGTTCCGGCCCGAGCGTGCCGGGATACTGGCCGCCCTTGATCGCGTGGCAGGTCAGGCAATTGCCCTTGCTGCGGTCGAAGGCCAGTTTCTGGCCTTCCGCCGCCGCGGACTGGGCAGAAGCGGGGCTCGCGGCTGCGCCGATCGATAGCGCCAGCACCATCGCCGCGATCAGCCCAAGCTTGTTTTGAGGTGTGTTGCTCAAGGACGTTTCCCGTAATTTCTATTCAAGCTTGCCAACTCTATTTTGCTTGCATCGTGTCGAGCGGACCCGTCGTACGTGGCGTCAGGTTCTTGCCTTCCGCCGTGGACACGATTTTGACGCCGGCGGGGTCAACGCATGCGTTCATGCACGGTTTCGCTGCCGTATCGGGCCTCGGATCGGTCCAGAGGAAATTGTCGCGATTGGGCATTTTGACTTTCGGCAAGCTTTCCCGGTCGGCGACAAATTCACTGGGAACGATGTCGTTCAGGTTCAGAATATAGGCGGTCAAAGCATAAACGTCATCGGCTGACAATGTGTGCGGTGCAGCCATCGGCATGGCGCGGTTAATGTAGTCCCACAGGGTCGGCGCAAACGGCCAGTAGCTGCCAACCGTCAGCTCCGGCCGATCGTCCCTGAGCGTCCCGGCCCCGCCGACGAGCTTGGGAAACCGGCCCTCGCCTTCGCCGAAGGTTCCATGGCAGGCCGCGCATTGCTCGGCATAGACCTCCGCGCCCCTGATCACGCCGCCGCGGCCCGCGGGCAGGCCCACACCATCCTCGCCGCGCGCATCGATATCCCAGCCGGCAATCTGCCCAGGCGTCGCCCGCTCGCCATAGCCGTAATATCCGGGATGTCCGGGCTCGGCGGCGTAAGCGCAGGTGCCGGCGGCGGCGATCATGCCGGCGCAAAGCAGCGCGAGGTGCTTAACCGAGCTGGACATCGAACACGCTTCCGTCGCCCTTAACCTGCCACGTCTGGATCGAATTGTTGTGGTAGACCGAATTGGTTCCGCGCTGCTTGCGCAGCTGCGCGATGGTCGGCTGCACATAGCCGGTCTCGTCGATCACGCGGGATTCCAGCAGCGCCGGCGCGCCGTCCCAGCGCCAGGGTATCGTGAATTTCGTCAGCGCTTTCGAAAGCACCGGCTCATGCAGCCGCGCGCTCTGCCAGTTGACGCCGCCGTCGGTCGAGACGTCGACGCGCTTGACCTTGCCGTTGCCGGTCCATGCCAATCCCCTGATTTCATAGAGGCCGGGACCCGAGAGCGGCTTTTCGGGGCAGGGGAAGGTAATGACGGATTTGGCGTCGATCAGCCAGGTGAAGCCGCGCGAGGTGCCGTCCGGCATCAGGTCGGTATATTTCGAGGTCTCTTCGCGCGAATGCCAGGGTTTGTCGCCGAGCTTGATCCGGCGCAGCCATTTGATGCTGACATTGCCTTCCCAGCCCGGCACCACCAGCCGCAGCGGATAACCTTGTTCGGGCCGCAGCGCCTCGCCGTTTTGCGCGTAGACCACGAGGCAATCGTCGAGGCATTTGTCGAGCGGCAGGCTGCGGTTCATGTGCGCGCCGTCGGCGCCCTCGACCATGACCCACTTGGCCTCCTTCTTGATGCCGACCTCTTCCAGCAGGGTCGACAGCCGCACCCCGGTCCATTCCGCGCAGGAGATCATGCCGTGATTGAACTGCAGCGAGTTCAACTGCGCGGCGCGCCACTCCATGCCGCCATTGGCCGGGCATTCGATGAAATGGATGCGCGTCACGGACGGGAAACGGACGATGTCCTTCATCGAGAGCAACAGCGGGCGCTCGACCAGGCCATGGATCATGAGCTTGTGCTGGTCCGGATCTACGTCGGGCCGGCCGGCGTGATAGCGCTCGAAAAACAGCCCGTTGGGCGTGATGATGCCGTGCAGATCCTGCAGCGGCGAAAAGCTGATCGAGGATTCGGTGCCGGCGGTGAGCCACGGCACGTTGCGCCTGATGACGCCGGCCTCGGTATCGGCGGGCCGGCCATAGGGCCGGTCCACCACGCCGGGCCCGATCGATTGCGACCATGGCGCGTCCGCGGGCGGGGAAGCCGGCGAGGGCTCTGCATTCCCCTGTTCTGGACCGAGCGTCAGGCCGCCGGTCAGCGCCGCGCCAAGGCCGAGCAGGGAACGCCGGCCGAGCCGCGTGTGCGCGCCCGTGCTCGACAGTAGAGATATGCTGCGCCAGAGATCAGGCCGCACGTTTCATTCCCCTTGACGCCACATGGCCGCATCATTTGTTGCTTTTTCGCGGGTTTATCGGCATTCACTAATTTAGTCAATGCTAAATAACAATGGGCGCGATAAACTGATACACCGCGCCCAGTCGGCGCTGATTTCGATCCGGATACAGGCGATGAGAGCAGAAGCGGCAACAACCAACAAGATGCCCATCGGCAACGCCGCAGAGGACGAGGCGTCCCTGAAGAAGCTGGCGAAACAGGCCGGTGAGGCCGCGCGACTGCTCAAATTGCTCGGTCACGAGAAGCGGCTGCTGGTTCTCTGCTTTCTCGCGGTGCGCGGCGAGATGACTGTCGGTGAACTCGTCGACGTCGCCAAGCTCAGTCAGTCGGCGTTGTCGCAGCATCTGGCAAAATTGCGTGCCGACGGCCTGGTCGAATTCCGGCGCGCCTCGCAGACGCTGCATTATCGCGTGGTCGATCAGCGCGCCCTGCGCGTCTTGCAGCTCTTGAAGGAAATCTATTGCGAAGACTTGAAGTGAGATTTTGCGGTGGCTGAGTTTGTGGTGGAGTTTGGCAAGGATGGCCGGCCGATTGAGGCCGACGGCCGGCTGGATGCGGCCGCATTCCATCGCAACCATGCGCCGATCTGGGCGGTGCTGCAGAAATTCCTCGCCGGCAAATCCGGCGACGTGCTGGAGGCCGGCAGCGGCACCGGCCAGCATGTGGTGCATTTCGCCCGCCATGCGCCCGACGTCATCTGGTGGCCGAGCGATTTCAACGACGCGCATCTGAACAGCATTGCGGCGTGGCGCGCGCATGCGGGTCTGCCGAACATCCGTCCCGAAATGCGGATCGATCTCAGCGATCCCGCATGGTGCTCTCAGATGCAGGACGGCGGCGGGCCTTCCGACTTGCTGGCGGTGTTCTGCGCCAATGTGATTCACATCGCGCCCTGGCGCGTCGCGGAAGGATTGTTCGCCGGCGCGGCGCGCTACTTACGCAGCGACGGTCGGCTGTTTCTCTATGGCCCCTTCAAGCGCGACGGCAAGCACACCGCGCTCAGCAACGCCGTCTTCGACACCAGCCTTCGCGACCGCGACCCCGAATGGGGCGTGCGCGATATTGCCGATGTCAGCCGGTTGGCTGAAGGCGTTGGGCTTGCATTGATCGAGGCGGTGCCGATGCCCGCCAACAACATGATCCTGGTCTTCGAACGCCGCGCGTAACGCGCGTGCATCAGGTTGACGAAATTTCCGGACCCACCATCTGATGCTCTATCGCAGCATTCAGCCGGAGATCTTCATGCCCTCACGCGCGCGTCTTGACGAATTCATCGCCGTCGTCGTTTCCGGCGACCATGCCGGCGCCATCGAGCGCTATTACACCGAAGACGCCACCATGCAGGAGAACAGCGCGCCGCCGCGCGTCGGCCGCGACGTGCTGGTGGGGCAGGAGCGCGCGACGCTGGAGCGGGTGTCTGATGTCGTCACCACCTGCTTGTCCTCGGTCCTCGAAGGCGATCGTGTCGCGATCCACTGGATCTTCGATTTCACCTATCCATCCGGCAAGACGATGCGGATCGATGAAGTTGCGATGCAGGAATGGCGCGGCGACCGGATCTTTCGCGAGCGGTTCTTCTATGAGCCGCCGAAGAAGGCCTGATGACAGCTGCTGACATTTCGGCGGCGGTCGAAGCTTTTTGCTTTGCTATCTGCTAACCGTCGTCATGGCCGGCCTCGTGCCGGGCATCCACGTCTTGCTATTGCCGCAGAGGCAAAAGACGTGGATGGCCGGGACAAGCCCGGGCATGACGGTGCAAGAACAAAGAACAAGAATGTTAAAAGGCCCCATTCACACCACACCCGACGAAACCTCGCTCCGCTACGACGGCTGGCGGATTGTGCTCGTCTGTTTCCTGCTCGCGACCTTCGGCTGGGGGCTCGGCTTTTACGGCCAGAGCGTCTATGTCGCCGAGCTGCAGCGGCTGCACGGCTGGCCGGCGTCGCTGATTTCGCTCGGCACGACGTTCTTCTATCTGTCCGGCGCGGCGCTGGTTGCCTTCGTCAGCGAGGCGATTAGGGCGTTCGGTCCCCGGAACTGCATGATCGCCGGCATAGGCACGATGGCGATCGCCGCTGTTGCGATCGGCCAGGTGCGCGAACCCTGGCAGCTCTATCTCGCCAACGCTTTTCTCGCCTTCGGCTGGGCCGGGACCAGCCTCGGCATGATCACCAACACGCTGGGCCTCTGGTTCGACAGGAAGCGCGGCATGGCGATCAGCCTGGCGCTGAACGGCGCCAGCTTTGGCGGTATCGCCGGCGTGCCGCTGCTGGTACTGGCGATCGGCTATTTCGGTTTCCCGGGCGCGATGATTGCCGCGGCGGTGGTGATGGTCGCGCTGATGGTACCGGTCATCCTGATCTACGTCGGACGGCCGCCGGGCCATGCGAGCGTAAACGGGGGCGCGGTGAGCGCCGCGGACGCGCCGTCGCCGACCCAGATTCGCGCGCGGGCATTTCGCGATATCGGCTTCCTGTCGGTATCGTTAGCCTTCGCGCTGGTGCTGTTCGCGCAGGTCGGCTTCATCGTGCATCTGATCTCGTTTCTGGATTCGGTGATCGGGCGCGAGCGCGCGGCGATCGCGGTCGCGCTATTGACCGCCATGGCGGTGGTCGGCCGCGTGCTGTTTTCGTTCGTGATCGACCAGATGAACCAGCGGCTGGCATCCGCGCTCTCGTTCGTCAGCCAGGCGGTGGCGCTGGTGGTCGTCATCAACGTGCACAATGATTACGCGCTGATGGCGGCCTGCGCGCTGTTTGGCTTTTCGGTCGGCAATCTGATCACGCTGCCGGCGCTGATCGTGCAGCGCGAATTCGATCCGCGCTCGTTCGGCGTGCTGGTGAGCCTGATCACCGCGATCAACCAGATCACCTATGCATTTGGTCCCGGCGTGGTCGGACTGCTGCGCGACATGTCGGGAAGCTATTCGCTGCCGTTCTACGGCTGCATTGGTCTTGAGTTGATTGCCGCCGTGCTGATCATGATTCGCGGGAAGACGGCGTCATTGCGAGGAGCGTAGCGACGAAGATCCATAGCGCCGCGGGCGGAGAGATGGATTGCTTCGCTTGGCTCGCAATGACGGTGAGAAACGACTACGCTTCCCGTTGCCGCAGCAAATCTTCGAGGTCCAGCCGCTTCGTGAACATCGACAGCGAACCATCAGCCGCGCGCGGCCATTCCTCCTTGGGCCGGTCCCGGTAAAGTTCGACGCCGTTCTCGTCGGGGTCGCGCAGATACAGCGCCTCGCTGACACCGTGGTCGCTGGCGCCGTCGAGCGCAATGCCGGCCTGCATCACCCGATGCAGTGCGTCCGCCAGCGCCGGGCGGGTGGGGTAGAGGATCGCGGTGTGGAACAGCCCGGTGGTGCCCGGCGGCGGCGGATGGCCGCCTTTGCTTTCCCAGGTGTTGAGGCCGATGTGATGATGATAGCCGCCGGCCGAAATGAACGCCGCGGCCGAGCCCATCCGCTGCATGATCTCAAAGCCGAGCACACCGCAGTAGAACCCGAGCGCGCGTTCGAGGTCGGCGACCTTGAGATGGACATGCCCGATCCGTGTGCCGGCGATGATGGGAGTGTTGTCGGGCATGTCGATGTCTCCATTTGCCTTGCCGAGATCTTAAAGTAGGGAGAATCCGGGAGACGGATACCGGCAATTCAGAAACCATGCGTTTCCAAATCTTATGCCAAGTCCGAAACTTCCCCATCCGGCAGCCCGAACTCGAACGTGTTCAGCGTCATCGAAACCATCGTGTAGTATCCGCACAGCCCGATGACCTCTGTCACGCCGCGCACCGTAAGCAATTCCACCGCCGCGTCGTACAACGGCTTGGAGACGCCGTGCCCCTCGTGCAGCGATTTCGCGACGTCGTAGATCATCTGGCCCTTGGGGTCGTCGAAGGTGGGCGTGCGGCGGTCGCGGATGTCGTCGATGATTTTCGGGTCCATGCCGCCCTTCAGCGCCAGGCGCTTGTGCGCGAACCATTCGTAATGCGAGGTCCAGTGCCGTGCGGTGACGAGGATCGCGATCTCGGAAAGCTTTGCGGGAAAGATCGTGTTGAAACGAAGTTGCTCGCCGAGCCGCGTGGCATGCTTGGCCATCTGGGGGCTGTTGAGCCAGGCCATCATCGGCGCCGGCGCGGCGCCGCGCTTGCCGGCAATCGACTCGTCGTAGGTTTCTTTTTGCTCGGGGTTCATTTCGCCAGGCGAAAGCAACTTCAGCCGCATGTCGGTTTCCTCTTGTTTTTCAATCGTTGCCGCCTCTGCGATACACCCGATCCCGGCGCGTGACTACGGCGATACGAGCATGGCGCGGCGCAGAGAGATGTTGAATTCCGCGATGCGGCGACTAAGGTCGTTTCAACTCGCCCCATATGGAAACGCACCATGTCCGATCCTGATCAATTCCGCCGTGAAACCCGCGCCTGGCTCGAGGCCAATTGCCCGCCGGAGATGCGCAAGCCCATGACCTCGGAGGGCGACACGTACTGGGGCGGCCGCAACGCCAAATTCTCTTCCGAACCGCAGCGTGTCTGGTTCGAACGGATGCGCGACAAGGGCTGGACCGTGCCCGACTGGCCAAAGGAATATGGCGGCGGAGGGCTCGATCGCGCCGAGCACAAGGTGCTGCGCGAGGAAATGGCCGCGATGGGCGCGCGTTCGCCGCTGTCGAGTTTTGGTATCTGGATGCTCGGGCCGGCGCTGCTGAAGTACGGCAACGAGGCGCAGAAGAAGGAGCACCTGCCGAAGATTGCCGCGGGTCTGATCCGCTGGTGTCAGGGTTACTCCGAACCGAATGCCGGCTCGGACCTTGCCTCGCTGCAGACCCGTGCCGAGAGCGATGGCGATGATTTCGTCATCACCGGCCAGAAGATCTGGACGTCGTACGCCAACTACGCCGATTGGATTTTCTGCCTGGTGCGTACGGATGCGTCAGCCAAGAAGCATGACGGCATCAGTTTCATTCTGTTCGACATGACGTCGGAGGGCGTCACGACAAAGCCGATCCTATTGATCTCGGGCTATTCGCCGTTCTGCGAAACCTTCTTCGATGGTGTGCGGGTGCCGAAATCGCATGTGGTCGGCACCGTCAACCGCGGCTGGGATGTGGCGAAATATCTGCTGCAGCACGAACGCGCGATGATCTCGGGCATGGGCGAGCGCGGCGTCGGCCGGCCGCTCGGCCAGGTCGCGGCCGATTCGGTCGGCAGCGACGAGCAGGGCCGGCTGGAGGATCCGATGCTGCGCGGCCAGATCTCGACCTTTGAGATCGACGAGGCGGCGCTGTCGGCGGCGGCGGAGAGCGCGGTCGATCTGGCCAAAGCCGGCCAGTCGCATCCGGCGTTTTCCTCGGCGATGAAATATTACGGCACCGAGCTCAACAAGCGCCGCCATGAAATCCTGATGTCGGCCGGCGGCGTCGACGCGCTGGAATGGGAGAGTGAGCGCTCCAAAGGCGGCGCCCGCCCGCGCGCCTGGCTGCGCACCAAGGCCAATTCGATCGAAGGCGGCACCTCGGAGGTGATGCTCGGCATCGTCGCCAAGCGGATCCTCGATCTGCCGGGGGCGTAGTGCCCAACCTCTCTCGTCGTCCCTGCGAACGCAGGGACCCATAACCACCGCTGTTGAGTATTTGGTTGTGACGCAAGCTCCTTTCCTACTCGATAGGCCGCGGCGTATGGGTCCCTGCTTTCGCAGGGACGACGAAGCAACTTAGTTCATCTCGAAACCGGAATCCTCTCCAATGGCACTCGTCCTCACCGAAGAACAATCCATGCTGCGCGACAGCGCGCGCGGCCTTATCAGCGACAAGGCGCCGGTGTCGCATCTGCGAGCCTTGCGCGATGCGAAGGACGCCACGGGATTTTCCCGCGAGCTCTGGAAGGCGTTTGCCGAGATGGGCTTTTCGGGCCTGCTGGTGCCGGAAAACTTTGGCGGCAGCGGGTTAGGCGCCGTCGAGGCAGGCGTGGTGATGGAGGAAATCGGCCGCACCTTGATGCCGTCGCCGTTTCTCTCGACCGCGGTGCTGGCGGCCTCCGCACTGACGCGTGGCGGCAGCGACGCGCAAAAGGCCGCGCATCTGCCCAGAATTTCGGACGGCTCGCTGCTCGCGGCGCTCGCGGTCGACGAAGGCGCCAAGCATCGCCCGCTGCAGACCAAATTGCAGGCCGTGCGCTCCGGCAACGGCTTCAAGCTGAGCGGCGCAAAAGCTTTTGTGGTCGACGGCCACACCGCCGATCTCCTGATCGTCGCGGCGCGCACCGCTGGCTCTGCCGGCGAGCGCAACGGGCTGACGCTGTTCCTGGTCGATCCCAAGTCCAAGGGCCTCGCGGTCGAGCGCACCGCGATGGTGGATTCGCACAATGCGGCGCGCATCGAGTTCGACAATGTCGAGGTCAACGCCGACAGCGTGCTCGGCGAGGTCGATCAGGGCGCAGCATTGCTCGAAGGCGTGCTCAATATCGGCCGCGGCGCGGTGGCTTCCGAAATGGTGGGCCTCAGCGAGGAAGTGTTCGGTCGCACCGTGACCTATCTGAAAGAGCGCAAGCAATTTGGAAAACTGATCGGCGAATTCCAGGCGCTGCAGCATCGCGCCGCCGAGCTCTATATCGACATCGAGATCACGCGCGCCGCCGTGCTGAAGGCGCTGCAGACGCTGGATGGCGATTTCGCCAACGCCAGTGCCGCGGTTGCGGTTGCAAAGGCGCGCGCCGGGACCACCGCGACGCGGGCGGTGCAGGAAGGCGTGCAGATGCATGGCGGCATGGGCATGACCGACCAGTTCGACATCGGCTTCTTCATGAAACGCGCCCGGGTCTGCCAGGAATTGTTTGGCGACAGCAATTATCACGCCGATCAGCTGGCGCGGATGAAGAGTTATTGAGAATCTAGGCAGTCATTCCGGGGCGCGCGTAGCGCGAACCCGGAATCTCGAGATTCCGGGTCTGGTGCTAACGCACCATCCCGCGATGACGGCCTTATCGGCCGTCACCGGATCGGCGGGGCGTACTGGATGCCGCCGTTGCTCCAGAGCGAGTTCAGTCCGCGCGGGATCTTCAGCTTGGATTCGGCGCCGACATTGCGGTCGTAGATCTCGCCGTAATTGCCGACGTGGCGGATGATGCGGGCGGCCCAATCCTTGGTGAGGCCGAGGTCCTCGCCATAGGCGCCTTCGGTGCCGACCAACCGCATCACGTCCGGCTTCTTCGACTTCAGCGCGTCGTCGATGTTTTTCGAGGTGATGCCGAGCTCCTCGGCGTTGATCATCGCGTACAGCGTCCACTTCACGATCATCATCCAGTCGTCGTCGCGCTGCCGCACCACGGGTGCCAGCGGCTCCTTCGAGATGACGTCGGGCAGGATGGTGTGATCGTCCGGCTTGGAGAGGTTGAGGCGCAGCGCGTAGAGCTGGGAGACGTCCGCGGTCAGGGTGTCGCACTTGCCCTCATTATAGGCTTTGACGACATCCTCCAGCTTGGCGAATTTCATCTCCGTGTATTTCATGTTGTTGGCACGGAAATAATCCGCGACGTTGAGCACCGTGGTGGTGCCGTCCTGCACGCAGATCTTGCTGTTGTTCAGATCCAGCCCGGAATCGATCTTGCGCGAGGCCGGCAGCATGAAGCCTTCACCGTCGTAGTAGGCGACGGCCGGGAAATAGAGCGCGTTGTTGACCTCACGCGACATGCTCCAGGTGGAGTTGCGCGAGAGAATGTCGACCTTGCGGCTCGACAGCTCCTTGAACCGCTCGCTGGCGTCGAGCGGAATGAACTTCGCCTTCTTGGGATCGTCGAAGATAGCCGCCGCCACCGCGCGGCAGAAATCGACGTCGAAGCCGGTCCAGTCGCCCTTGTCGTCGGGGATCGAGAAGCCGGGGAGGCCCTTGTTGACGCCGCACAGCAGTTCGCCGCGCTTGAGCGTCCGCTTCAGGGTCTTGGTGTCATAGCGTTCATATGTGATTGCGCCAGCCGCGACCGCGATTGCGACCGCCAGCCCAATGAGGAGGCCGCCTCGAAATGTACGTAGCATTTTTTAACTCACCAATTTC
Organism: Bradyrhizobium sp. AUGA SZCCT0222; assembly: GCF_018130205.1. NCBI lineage: Bacteria > Pseudomonadati > Pseudomonadota > Alphaproteobacteria > Hyphomicrobiales > Nitrobacteraceae > Bradyrhizobium > Bradyrhizobium sp. AUGA SZCCT0222. The sequence goes on along the minus strand of NZ_JAFCLX010000004.1, from coordinate 83,655 downwards.
AGGGAAATGGATCTGCGGAAGAGACGGTGCTGTCGCAATTACAGTTCGGGCTTCTGCCGGATGATCACCTTGGTGCCGACCGGGACGCGCTCATAGAGATCGGCGACGTCGGCGTTGACGAGCCGGAAGCAGCCGGAGGAGACGGCGGTGCCGATCGTGTCGGGGCGGTTGGTGCCGTGAATGCGGTAGACGGTGGTGCCGAGATACATCGCCCGCGCACCGAGCGGGTTACCCGGGCCGCCGGCCATGAAGCGCGGCAGATAGGGCTGGCGTTGAATCATTTCCGGCGGCGGCGTCCAATCCGGCCATTCCTTCTTTTGCGTGATGTTGACGAGTCCCTGCCACGTGAAACCCTCGCGGCCGACGCCGATGCCGTAGCGCAGCGCGCGGCCGCCGCCCTGGATCAGATAGAGATGACGCTCGGCCGTGACCACGATGATGGTGCCCGGCGCTTCGTTGGTGCGGTAGAGCACCGCCGTCTTCCTGAATTGCGGATCGAGCTGGACGGATTCGTCGGCGACCAGCCCCGGCTGGTCGCCCACATCGGGCTGCCGCAGCTGCGCGTTGCTCTGCGAGGCTGAGAGGACCAGACCGCTCGTTGCGATCATCATCCAGATCAGGTGCCGAAACTTCGTCATTGCGGAGCTCTCCTTGTTGGCGCGTTGGCCAATTGGTTGGCGCTTTTAGCCAAATCAGCGGAACCATCAAATCTCAGGGCCAGCTTGATGGCAAGTTTAGGGCAGCAGGGCCGGTATCTTGCTGGAATGGCTTCTATTTTCTGACATCACAATCGCCGGTGATTGTGACAAAGGCCTCATTTCGGCGCGATCCAGAGCCGCAGGCCGTAGGAGATCAGCGTCACCGTGCCGACGCCGCCGAGCCACAGCGCGGCAAACCACAGCAGGCGCTGCGTCAGCGGCCGCGGTGTCGGCTCGCTGGATTCTTGATTGGACGCGTTTTCTTGACGCGAACCGGGGTCCACTTCGCTGGAAAACGCTTTGGTCATCAGTGATAACCGCTTCCGGCTTTGACCTTGCCGCGGAACACCCAATAGGCCCACGCGGTATAGCCGAGGATCAGCGGTATGAGAATCGCGACGCCGACCAGCATGAAGAGTTGGCTGTTTGCGGGCGAGGCCGCCTGCCAGATCGTGATGCTCTGCGGCACGATATAGGGATACATGCTGATGCCGAGCCCGGCATAGGACAGCGCGAACAGCGCCAGCGTCAGGAAGAACGGCTGGTAGTCATATTTGTTGGCGAGGCTGCGCAGCAACAACACGGTGACGACGGCTACCGCGACCGGCACCGGCGCGGTCAGGATGATGTTGGGCCAGGCAAACCAGCGATGGGTGTACTGCACATGCAGGAACGGCGTTGCAATGCTGACGATGCCGATGGCGCACAGCATCGCGACCAGCAGCAGCCAGCTCAGTTGATAGGCGCGGTCGCGCAATTCGCCTTCGGTCTTCATGACAAGCCAGGTCGCGCCGAGCAGGGCATAGCCGATCACGAGCGCGACGCCGGTGAGGATGCTGAACGGTGTCAGCCAATCCCACCAGCCGCCGGCATAATGTCGCCCCGAGACATGAATGCCCTGCAGGATGGCGCCGAGCGCGATGCCCTGCGCCAGCGTCGCCAGCAGCGAGCCGCCGGCAAACGCAATGTCCCAGCGGTTGCGTTCGCGCGTGGTGCGCCAGCGGAATTCAAAGGCGACGCCGCGGAACACCAGGCCGAGCAGCATCACGATCATCGGCGTGTAGAGCGCCGGCATCAGCACGGCATAGGCCAGCGGGAACGCCGCCATCAGGCCGCCGCCGCCGAGCACCAGCCAGGTCTCGTTGCCGTCCCAGACCGGGGCGACGCTGTTCATGATGACGTCGCGGTCTTCCTTCTTCGGAAACAGCGGAAACAGGATGCCGAGCCCCAGATCGAAGCCGTCCATCACGACATAGACGAACACCGCAAAGGCGATGATGAAGGCCCAGATGGTCGGAAGGTCGACGGGGATCATCGCGCGGCTCCCTCGGCGACAGTACCGGCGGCCGGCGTGATGCCGGCGGCACGTGCTGGGACGTCGCTGCGCGGACCTTCCTCGCCGTGGTGCGGCGGCTGCGCCATCAGGCGCAGCAGGTAGATCACGCCGGCGGTGAACACCACGAAATAGACGATGATGAAGGCGATCAGCGACGAGGCGACCGCGGGCGCTGCCAGCGGCGACGCTGAATCAACGGTTCGCAGCAATCCATACACCGTGAACGGCTGACGCCCGGTCTCGGTGGTGATCCAGCCCGCCAGCACCGCGATGAACCCCGACGGAGCCATCGCGACCGCAAAGATGTGCAGCAGGCGTGAGTTGTACAGCGTACCGCGGAAGCGCATCAGCAGGCTGAGCAGGCCGAGCCCCACCATCAGCAACCCCATGCCGACCATGATCCGGAACGACCAGAAGGTGATCGGCACCGGCGGCCAGTTTTCACGCGGCACGGTGTCGAGGCCGGCCATCGGCGCGTCGAGCGAATGTTTGAGGATCAGCGAGCCGAGTTTGGGGACTTCGATCGCGTAATCCATCCTGCCTGCGGCCTGATTGGGCCAGCCGAACAGAATCAGCGGCGCGCCGTGTTGGTGGCTCTGGAAATGGCCTTCCATCGCCATGATTTTCACCGGCTGATGCTCCAGCGTATTGAGCCCGTGCTGGTCGCCGGCGAGGATCTGGAGCGGGGCGACGATCGTCGCCATCCACATCGCCATCGAAAACATCACACGCGGGCCGGCCAGATGCGGGTCGCGCAGCAGATGCCAGGCGCCCACTGCGCCGACCACCAACGCGGTGGTCAGGTACGCCGCCAGCACCATGTGCACGAGCCGGTAAGGGAATGATGGATTGAAGATCACCTTGAACCAGTCGACGGCGATGAACTGGCCTTCGGCATTGAGGGCGTGACCTGTGGGCGTCTGCATCCAGGAATTGGCCGACAGAATCCAGAACGCTGAAATCAGCGTGCCGACCGCGACCATCAGCGTCGCGAAAAAATGCAGTCTGGGGCCGACGCGATCGAGCCCGAACAGCATCACGCCGAGGAAGCCCGCCTCGAGGAAGAACGCCGTCAGCACCTCATAGGCCATCAGCGGGCCGATCACGGGGCCAGTTTTGTCCGAGAAGGCCGACCAATTGGTGCCGAACTGGTAGGACATCACGATGCCCGACACCACGCCCATGCCGAAAGCGACGGCGAAAATCTTCAGCCAGTAATTGAACAGGTTGATATAGACCTCGCGCCGGGTCCACAGCCACAGCGCTTCAAGCACCGCGAGATAACTGGCGAGCCCGATCGAGAAGGCCGGGAATACGATGTGGAACGACATCGTGAAGGCAAACTGCGCCCGGGCCAATACAACGGCATCCCAGCCTTCGAACATCGGCACCACCTATCGCACCTAACCAGGCGTGAATCCTATCATGCCGAATACGATAACAGTACCGCCCCTTTTGCAGCAGAGGCCCGCTATCCGGTCAGTGTTCCGGCATCCGGAGGAGCATTGAGGCGCCGAATGATTTCTGCGCGCACGGCACGTGCCGCATTTTCGTCGTGCTTTGTCGGGCTGCAGAAGGTCTGGCCCGTGTGCAACCGAATGCTGATGGTGCTGGTCCGGTCCTTGGAATCGGGCTCGTCAACCTCGATCGCTGCGACGTCACCTGCTCGGATCGTCTCGGCGGATGGCTTACCGCTTAACGCAATCCGCTCGACACGGATCTCGCCCTGCCGAATGATCCAGCACGCGCCAGCTAATCGGTGCGCGTAGCGGTAGAGTGCAAAGGCAGCAAGAAAGCCGAGCGGCAAGAGCAATCCGAGCGCCATCTCCCACTCGCCGATCCAGAATGCGATGAGGAATGGCAGAGCGCAGAGGCCGGCCACAACCGGTACGGCCATTCGAATCACGCGGCCGAGATCGGGGTTGACCGGCGAGCCAAGGGTGATTTCGGCGTTGCCGGCCTCAAGCGGGTTGTCGATGGGCGCGGCATCGGCACAACCGAGCAATCCCGTAACAATTGCGGCGGTTTCGTTGACGCGCGTGATGTCCGGCAGCGGCGGCGAGATCAAGACATGCCCTGAGGCCAGCCTGCACACGAGGCTGAAACTCGCGGGATAGCTGAACTTGTTCTTGCGGACGTGAACCTCTGCGATGTCGTGATTGCTGATCATTCGCTTGTGCACCTGGCCAAGCGGGCGCTGCTCGCCGATCAGGATGCCGTCTTGCGTGATGATCCAGGCTACATTGCGTTCAAGGGCGGCAACGCCGATCAGGAACAAGCCGAGCGGCACGACCCAGAGTGCAGGAATGAATGGTCGGCCGCCCGAGGCCCAGGTAAGCAGGCCTGGGACAATAATCAGCAAAATTACAGCGCCGGAGCCCGCCTGGACAAACCTTTCCCTGAGCGAGGATCCCTTGCGCAGCCGAACTTCATCCGGGTTTGCCGCAGCATCCATTGTCAGCGGCAAACATCACGAGCGGCTCGATCGCGTCAAGCAAGAAGTGCAACATTACTCGATCACGATCTCGCCGGTCATGCCGAGATCGGCGTGGGTCTTGCCGTCGGCGCCCTTGATGTCGCAGCGCAGATCGGTGGCGCGGCCGGCGGCGACCGGCACCAGCCACCATTCGGCGGATTGTCCCGGATAAACTTCGATCTCGCGCATCGCGCCCTTGAACTCGGCGAGCGTCACGGTCTTGCCGTCGCGCTGTTGCGTGACCTGCGCCTTGCGCGTCCACACCATCTGCGAGAAGGCGTGTGAGGTGAAGTAGTGCGGATCGTTGCTGTCGTTGCGCAGGATCAGTTTGTAGAGCTTGCCGGTCTCGAGCTTCAGTTGCTTCGGCGTGAATTCATGCTTGCCCGGCGAGCCCAATGTGACGGTGACCTCGATCGGCGTCTGCCGCGACAAATCGCCGGCCGCGATCGCCCCGCCCGAGACGAGGCCGAGCAAAACAGACGCGCCAATGGCTGCGCGATACGAGACGAACATGGTGGCCTCCCCTGTGGTCCGAGCATTGCCGGAAACGATGTTGATGCTAATGCAAGTGCGAATTAGTTGCAAATAAATCGGTAGCGGTACCCAGGTCCGGACAAGAGGGGGCCCGCTTTAACTTTGCATGGGGTTGCTTTCGAGATTTTTGTCCAGGCCCGGTCCCGGACGTTGGAGCCCCGCCAACTTGGTTCCAGGCGCGGCGCATTGGCCCCGCCCCAAATACAGAGCGACCCGGGCGGGGGGCATCCCGGCCGGGTCGTTGGAGGTTCTTGGGAGGTTAAGCCTTGGTCGGTTAAAGCTTGGTCGGCTCGTAAGAAACTTGTTTAGCGAACGACGTCCGGGATCACACAGACCTCAGCGGCGCTCTTGGTGCTGCAATCGACCACTTGTTCGCGCACGAACATCGAACCGGTATCGCGCTGGGCGCGAGGCGAGACGTTCTGGGCGGACAGTGAAGCGAGGGTAGCGACCGCGCCGAGCGGGACAATGAAGAGGCGGAAGGACGGCTTCAGCATGTTCGCTCTCCTGTTCGGCGTTGGTGGTGCGTTGTTGATGATGGGTATAGGGGCAGAGTTTTTCCGGGTGATGTCGTGGATTGTTTCATTTGTTTCGTCGCCTTTAATCTTTGGCTTCGAAATCGACCCGGTTTCTGCTCCCTACGCCAATCTAACTGATTGAAATATCTAAGTTTTATGCGGCGATGCTGTCCACGCCGGCGACCTTAAGCAAGTCGGCCAATTGTTTGCGGGCATAGAACATCCGGGTCTTCACCGTGCTCTGGGGAATACCGATGATCGCGCCGGCCTCTTCCACCGACTTCTCGTGGTAGTAGACCAGATTGATGATCTCGCGATGCGCCGGCGACAGCTTGGCCACACAGGCGCGCAGGATGGCGCTGGTGTTGCTGCGGTCGAGCGAGGCTTCCGGGGTGTCGGCCTCGTCGGCGATCTCCAGCACGTCGTCCTGATCGATATCCTCATGCTTGCGCTGGCGCAGCGCGGTCAGCGCCTTGAAGCGGGCGATCGACAGCAGCCAGGTCGAAACCTGGGAGCGGCCTTCGAACTGGCTGGCGGTGCGCCACACGTCCAGAAACACCTGGCTGACGAGATCTTCCGCCATCGTGGTATCGCGCACCATGCGCAGGATGAAGCGGTAAACCCGTACGTGATGCCGGGAATAAAGCACGTGCATCGCCGTGCGGTCGCCTTTGGCAATGCTCTCCAGCAGCGATTCGTCCGATGTCGCGCGGGCATCGGCAATGTGCTTGCGGGCTGCAGCGTTGATGGCAATCACGTTCGGCATGACAAACTCCCAGTTCGCCGCTTGGCGGCGTGTCGTTGGGAGATTTCTAGTTAATGAACGTTTCGGGATGTCTGCACGGAAGGGGGAAAATGGTTTCGTGCCGGGGAGAATTGTTTCGTCACAGCGGCTGCGACGAAACATTTCGGGCGAAAATGATAATGATTTCAATGTGCGGAAAATTGGAGGATTTCAGATCGAAAATCGTTCCGCAGGACCCACAAATCGATCGTCGTCCCTGCGAACGCAGGGACCCATAACCACAGGGCGTTGTTGTTTGGAAAGGTAGCTACTATTGCGCGCAAAATGACTGCTGCGGCGTATGGGTCCCTGCGTTCGCAGGGACGACATCGGCGCTAGCAGCTAACCCTTCTCGCCGGTCGGCGAGAACAGGTAGCCGCCGCCGCGGATGGTGCGGATCACGGCGGGCTTGGTCGGGTCGATCTCGATCTTGCGCCGGATCCGCATGATGCGGAGGTCGACCGCACGGTCGAAGGCTTCGGCGTCGCGCGCATTCGCCAGCTCCAGCAGCCGCTCGCGCGACAGCACCCGCTTCGGATTGGCGGCGAACACTTTCAACAGGCCGAATTCGGACGCGGTCAGCGGATGCTCGTTGCCTTCGTCGTCGCGCAGCGCCTGGGCTTCGAGATCGAGCCATTTGGTGCCGAACCGCACCAATTGCTCCTTTTCCGCCTTGGCGCCGGCGGCCTCGGGCGTCGCCGCCTTGACCGGCGCACTGCGGCGCAGCACCGAGCGGATGCGCGCCATCAATTCGCGCAGCTCGCAGGGCTTTGCGATGTAATCGTCAGCCCCGAGCTCGAGGCCGACGACGCGGTCGATCGGGCTTGCGGTCGCCGTCAGCATGATGACGGGGACGTTGATGCGGCTTTTCAGGTCGCGGATGATCGAGAGCCCGTCTTCCTCGGGCATGTTGAGGTCGAGCACGACGAGGTCGGGCACATTGGTTTCGATGACCCCGCGCAGGCTCTTGCCGCCGTCGCATAGCGTCACGGCGAAACCGTGCATCTTGAGGTAATCGCCGACCATTTCGCGGGCCGGCGCCTCGTCGTCGACGATGATGATGTGCTGGCTCTGGCTCATGATGTCTCTGCTGCAGGCAGTGTAACCGTAAACGTCGACCCCTGTCCGGGGCCGGGACTATCCGCGGTCACATGGCCGCCATGCATGTCGATAATGCGTTTGACGATCGATAGACCGAGGCCGGTCGAGCTTTCGCCCGCGGTCGGCTTGGCCGACAGCCGCTGGAAGCGGCCGAACAGCCGGCCGAGATCCTCGGGCGACAGGCCCGCGCCCTCGTCCGTGATCCGCACGACGGTGTTGTCACCCTCATGGGTGACGCCCACCGTGATCTTGCCGCCGATAGGTGAATATTTGATGGCATTGCTGACCAGATTGTCGATCGCCTCGCGGATCCGGTCGACGTCACACATGGTGACGAAATTCGGCGGCGCGGAGACGTTGATGGTCTGCTGCTTGTTCACGGCCGAGGGCAGATTGGCGTCGGTGACTTCGGCCACCAGGGCGCCGACGTCGACCGGCTCGCGGCGGATGGTGATGTCGAAGGCGTCCGCCATCGCATCCGAAATCAGATGATCGACCATCGAGGTCAGGCGCTTGGTGGCGTCGCGGATGTGGTCGACCTGCGCAGTGACGTTTTCCTTCGGCGAGCCGGCGCTGATCAGTTCGTTCAGCATTTCGGTGCGGCCGAGAATGACGCCGAGCGGGTTTTTCAGGTCGTGGGCGACGGTGCCGAGGATTTCGTTCTTGAAGCCGTTGGCGCGCTGCAGCCGCAGCCACTGCGCCGAAAGCCGGCGGTTGGCCTGCATCAGCGCGCGGGTGCGCTGGGCGACGCGGTCTTCGAGCTGGGTATTGGCCGCATGCAGCTGCTGGTAGAGGATCACATTGTCGAACGCGATCGACAGCCGGCTGGAGAAAATCTCGACCAGCGCGCGATCGGTGTCGGAAAGCTGGCGCTCGGCCTGCAGCAGCACCACGACCTCACGGCCAGAGCCGGTGCGCAGGTAAAGCACGCTGCGGTGGTCGGCGAACTCGTTCTTGCGGCGCGTGAAGGCGTCTTCCACCATCTGCCGCAAATCCGGATCGAGTGATTTTGAACTGGTCGAGCCGATGAAGCGGCTGTAGCAACCCGAGCCCGCGAGCACGGAGAATTCGCTGCCGGGGGCGCCGTCGTCGCGCAGCACCAGTATACCGGCGCAATCGACATTGAGCAGCGAAGCCAGTTGCGTCAACACCCCTTCGGCGAGGCGCTGCATCGATTTGAAATCATACAGGGTGGAGGCGGCGTCGATGATGATTTCGAGCCCGCGCCTTGTCTGCACCATGCGCTCGAGCTGCTGATAGCTGCGCAAGGCGGCGGTCAGCGAGGTGAACAGCTTGTCGGCGGTGAGCTCGGTCTTGGCCTTGTAGTCGTTGATGTCGTACTGGACGATGACGCGGCGCTCCGGCGCCTGGCCGGGCTGGCCGGTGCGCAGGATGATGCGGACGGTCTCGTTCTTGATGTCGTTGCGGATGTACTCGACGAGGTCGAGGCCGGCGACGTCGGTTTCCATGATGACGTCGAGCAGCACGGCGGCGATATCGGGATTCTCGCGCATCAGGACGCGGCCTTCAGCCGCGGAATAGGCGGAGAGGATTTCCAGCGTGGCGCCGTGGAGGTTGTAGTCGCTCAGCGCAAACCGGGTGCCTTCATGCACCGCCTGATCGTCGTCGATGACGGCGATCTTCCATTTGCGTACAGACGAATCATCCGGGGCGGTTTCGGAATCGTCGATCAGGTGGAGGACATCGTCCTGTTCGGCCATTGAGGGGTTCCGTCGGCTGCTGCGTCTGTGATCGTGGGTCCGCTGGTTACGATTCCCTTGGCGACCTTGGGCATGATAATGCGGAAAGTGGTGCCTTGTCCTAGCCTTGACTCCAGCATCATCCGGCCGCCGAGCTGTTGAGTGACAAGATTATAGACGATATGCAAGCCCAGTCCGGTACCGCCCTCGTTGCGGCGTGTGGTAAAGAACGGATCGAACGCCTGCCGCTGGACGTCCGGCGTCATTCCGGCCCCATTATCGGCAAAAATGATTTCGACATCGTCACTGCCGCGGGCCCGTGCCGAAAGCGAGATCGCCCCGGAACGGCCGTCGGCGAAGGCATGATTGGCTGCGTTGAGGAAAAGATTGGTTAAAATCTGGCCGTAGGAGCCGGGATAGCCGTCGATCAACAGACCCTCCGGCACGTCGACCGACAGCGTAATCGTCGCCTTCTTCAACACCGGGCGCAGGCTCGCGACGATCTGGTCGGTGGCCTCGCTGAGGCTGAATTGCCGGCGCTCGGCATGGGAGCGGTCCACCGCCACCTGCTTGAACGACTGGATCAGTTCGCCGGCACGGTGCAGATTGGCCACCAGTTGCCCGGCGGCGTCGCGCGAGCTCTTGACGAACTCGTCGAGCTTGGAGCGGCGCAGCGGCTCGGTGCGCAGCTCGGTCTCGAAGATTTCCGCGCGGCGCGCGAAGCTCGACGCCACCGTCAGGCTGATGCCGATAGGGTTGTTGACTTCGTGGGCGACGCCGGCAACCAAGCCGCCCAGCGCCGCCAGCCGTTCGGCGTCGATCAGGTTCTGCTGGGCGGCGTTGAGTTCGAGCAGCGCGCCCTCGGCCTTTTCCTTCGACGCGCGCAGCTCGTCCTCGGTCTTGCGTTTGGCGATGGCGTTTTCGCGGAACACCTCCACCGCGCGCGCCATCGCGCCGACCTCGTCCTTGGCTGACGTGCCCTGCACGGCGCGATCGTAATTGCCCGAGGTGATCGCGTGCATCGACGCCATGATCTGCTGCAGCGGCAGCCGGATCGAGAGCGCGATCAGGACACCCGCGGACAGGATGATGCCGAGGAAGATCACGGCGATCGACAGCACCCGGCGCGAAATGCCCGCCAGCGTGCGGTCGAAGGTTTCCTGCGCCTTTTGCTCGCGCTGGCGCATCTTCACCGACAGGCTGTCGATCACGCCGATCGCGTCGGCCTGGCTGGCGTCGATGGTGTTGCGCAACAATTCGGTCCGGATCGCAAGCTGCTCGGTCAGCTTCGCCAGTCCCTCGCGCAACGCCAGGGTTTTCGCATGCAGCCGCGTCAGCGCCATGCGCTGCAAATCATTGTCGGCAAGGTCGGACATGACAGGGATGGTTTTTTCGATCGTCTCGGTATTGCGGCGGGCGTCCTCGGCTGAAGCCGACGCCAGCGAAAGGTAATAGGCGTTGGCGGCGACCAGCATCCCGGTAAACGCCTCGCGGGATTTTCCGAGCGACGGCCAGATCAGCGCATCGCGGTGCCCGGTGGCGCCCTCGATGATGGAATAGAGCCCGGCCATGTCCCTGGCCGGGCCCAGCACCTGTTGCTCGTAGGTTTTAGAGATCGTCGCCTGCACCGCGCGCAGTTCGCCGAAACCGTTGAGGAAGCGGTCGGTGACCTGCTCGAGCTGCTCGACCGAGCCCGAAAGCATCGGGTCGTTCGAGGCGCGGTTGGTCAGTGTGCCGAGCACGGCTTCGCGCAGCAGCAGGATCTCCGCGAACAGTTCCGGGCTCGGCTGGTTGATGTAGCGATGGATCAGGTTCTGCAGCCGGCTGGTCTCGCTTTCGAGCAGCGCCAGGATCTTGTCGGATTCCCTGACGTGGCGAACATCTTCCCAGGCCGAACCGAGCACCTTGGCGCCGTTCCATATCAGCGCGGCCAGCACCACGACCACGGCGGAGTTCAAGGCCGCGATCGACAGGATGCGCCAGCGGATCGGGACCGCGCGCAGCACCTGGACGATGCGAATACGGCCGCGTGCGGCGAGGCTCGCCGGCCGTTCCACTGATCCGTCCTGTTGCGAGGTTGCGGCCAACTCACTGCACCTTGCGAATTCGTTCAATGAGCTGCGCAATAGCGGGGTCTTGCTGCGCCTTGGCGTAAATTCCCGCCATCGCCGCCTCGAGCGGCTTGCGGTCGAAATCGGTGACGATCTTGACGCCGGCGTCTTCCGCCTGCTTGCGCGAGCGCTCTTCGAGATCGCGCCATTTTTCGCGCATGAAGCGGCTCGAGCGCTGTGCGGCTTCGCGAAAGGCCTTCTGGTCTTCGGGCGACAGGCTAGACCACGCCTTTTTCGACATCACCAGCACTTCCGGGCTCATCGTATGTTCGGTGAGGGTGTAGAAGCCGGCGAATTTGTAGTGATCGGTGGTGACAAAGGACGGCCAGTTATTCTCGGCGCCGTCGATCAATTTGGTCGAGAGTCCGGTCAGCACCTGACCGTAGGGCAGTGCGACCGGATCGGCGCCGAGCGAGCGGATCATCTCGACCATCTGCTCGGATTGCTGCACTCGAATCCGCAAGCCCTTGAGGTCGGCCATCGAGGTGACCGGACGGAGGTGGTTGTAGATCGAACGGGCGCCGGAATCGTAGAACGCGAGGCCGACGAAGCCGTAAGGTTCGAAGCTGTCCAGGATCTCGTTGCCGATCGGACCATCCAGCACCTTCTGCAGATGCTCGATGGAGCGGAACAGAAACGGCATCGCCAGCACATTCATCGCCGGCACCATGGTCCCGATCAATGCGACGTTGGTACGATTGATATCGATGGCGCCTGCGCGGGTCTGCTCCAGGGTTTCCTTTTCCTCGCCGAGCTGGCGCGAATGGAACACCTTGATCTCGTGGCGGCCGCCGGTGCGTTCCGCAACCAGGCTGCCCATGTGGTGCAGCGCCTGCACGGTCGGATAACTCTCGTTCTGGGTATCGGCGGCGCGAAATTCGCGCGCAAAAACGCTCGTTGCGGCCGCTGTCAGGAACAACGCCAGAACAAGCATTATGATCCGCGAAAGGTCGGCGCGGCGATACACAGGCAACAAATCCCCTTGTGAAGAAGTCTGCGGCGGGAAGAAAAGGTTCAATGTTTTTTTAGCAGAAGGCGCCCACACTTGGCTATCCGGAGCCGCTGCAATCGTTAATTGTGCGGTGCGACGGCGGTGGTGGATTGAAACGGCGGGCGCGGGCATCTATGAGGGCGCAGCGCGCAGATTTGGTCGCGGTCCTGACAAGCGGTTTTGGCAAAGTGATTCATCAGTGAAGTCGGTCTTGAGGTTGTTTCAGTTCGTCGCGCTCGCACTCACCGTGCTGGTAACTCCGGCGCAGGCGACCACCGAGATCATGTGGTGGCACGCGATGTCGGGTGAACTCGGCAAGCAGCTGGAGAAGCTCGCGACCGATTTCAACGCCTCGCAATCCGACTACCGGATCGTTCCGACCTACAAGGGCAATTACACCGAAACGGTGACGGCGGCGATCTTCGCCTTTCGTTCGCGCAGCCAGCCCGCCATCGTTCAGGTCAACGAGATCGCGACCGCGACCATGATGGCGGCAAAGGGCGCGATCTATCCGGTGTTCGAGTTGATGCGCGACCAGTCGGAGCCGTTCTCGCCGGCTGCCTATCTGCCGGCCGTCGCCGGCTATTATTCCGACGTCGCCGGCAACATGCTGTCGTTCCCGTTCAACGCCTCGACACCGATCCTCTACTACAACAAGGACCTCTTCCGCGCTGCCGGTCTCGATCCGGAAGCGGCGCCGAAAACCTGGCCCGAAATTGGGGCCGCGGCGAAGAAGCTGCGTGCGGCAGGCGCGGTCTGCGGCCTGACCACCTCCTGGCCTTCCTGGATCAATGTCGAGAATTTTTCGGCCTTCCATAACCTGCCGCTGGCGACCAAGGGCAACGGGTTTGGCGGTCTCGATGCCGAACTGACCTTCAACAACCCGACCGTGGTGCGCCACATCACGCAGCTTGCGGAATGGCAGGCCACGAAAGTGTACGACTATAGCGGCCGCGGCCAGTCGGCCGAGCCGCGCTTCCAGAAGGGCGAGTGCGGAATCTTCATCGGCTCATCGGCGACCCGCGCCGACATCAAGGCGAATTCGAAATTCGAGGTCGGCTACGGCCTGATGCCGTATTATCCCGACGTCAACGGCGCGCCGCAGAACACCATCATCGGCGGCGCGACCTTGTGGGTGCTGCGGTCCCGGCCACGCGCCGAATATACCGGGGTTGCGAAGTTTTTCGCGTTTCTCTCGAAGCCTGAAGTCCAGGCAGCCTGGCACCAGAACACCGGCTATCTGCCGATCACCCGTGCCGCCTTCGATCTCTCGCGTGCGCAGGGGTTCTATGATCGCAATCCCGGAGCGGCGATCTCGATCGAGCAGATGACCTTGAAGCCGCCGACCGAGCACTCCAAGGGAATCCGGCTTGGCTCGTTCGTGCTGATCCGCGACGCGATCGACGAGGAACTGGAGCAGGTCTTCAGCGGCAAGCGAACCGCGCAAGCCGCCCTCGACCTCGCAGCCGAGCGCGGCAACCGCCTGCTGCGCCAGTTCGAGCGGGCGAATCCGGACCGATAGGGCGCGCACGATCTCGACTTTCCGTCATTGCGAGCGAAGCGAAGCAATCCATCGCTCGGCATAACGGAAGGATGGATTGCTTCGTCGCTATCGCTCCTCGCAATGACGGCTGAGTTAATGACACTTTCACTGCCGGTCCTCGCAAACTACGAAGCCTTCCACGCCTGGCGCGCCGACACTTCGCGCTGGCTGCCGGTGGTATCAGACATCGCCCATGGCCACGGCTTGAAAGCGGCGGCGCCGCATGTTTTCGCGACCGGTACCAACCTCGTCATCGGTCTCGGCGATGACCTGATCCTGAAGCTCTTTCCGCCGATCCTTCGCGGCCAGTTTGTCTCCGAGCGCGCATCGCTGCGGCAGCTACGCGGACAATTGAGCATCCCGATTCCGGAAATCCTGTTCGAAGGCGAGTGCGACGGGTGGCCTTATCTCATCATCACGCGGCTGCATGGTGTCGTCGGCTCCGAGGTCTGGCCGACGCTGCCTGAAGACCAGAAGGAACGCGTGCTTGCGCAGATCGGCGCTGTTATCGCCGAAGTGCAGCGCGCCCCGCTCGGAGAACTCGCAAACATCGAGCCGCAATGGGACCGGTTCGTGTCCAGGCAAATCGAGGGCTGCCGCGCGCGGCACGAGCGCCTCGGGATGTCAAAGAAGTTTCTCGAGGGCTTCGACGACATCCTGCGCGATGCCGCGACGCTTATTCCGCTGGACAAGCCGCCGGTCATCCTGACCGGCGAATACATTCCGGAGAACTTCTTGTTGAGCCAGCAAGGCACCGGCTGGCGCCTGTCGGGGCTGTTTGATTTCGGCGACGTGATGACCGGTTGGGGCGAATATGACCTGCTGGGTCCGAGCGCGTTCATGGCCGCGGGAAGCCCACGGCGGATGCGCAGCCTGTTCGAAGGGTTCGGATACGCGCCCGCCGATATCAATCCGGCCATGAAACGGCGGCTGATGGCGCTGATGCTGTTGCATCGGGCCAGCGATCCGCTCCGGCATATCTGCATCGAGGACTGGCAGGGCAGGGCCGGCAACCTTTCCGAATTGCAGGACCTGGTGTGGCCGGTTTGACGGGTGCGACGAAATCGCACATCAAAGAGGCGTGCAAAACTTTCTGCTTAAAGAGCGGGCAATTATGCATCTTTGTATGCAATTTGACACTCGCCTCGTCGAGTCGATTTCGTCAGATAATTGATATTACTATGTGATATCAATCGACTAGGGAGAGGTTAGCCCTTCATTAAGGTTTGGCACGAACCTTGCGATTCCCAGTTCCAAAGCCGTTCCCCTCAGGCGTTGGAGCATCACATGAAGCGTCGCGATTTCCTGAAATCCGTCACCGGGGTCGCCGCCGGCGCCCTGGTGCCGGCGCCGGCCATTTTCTCTCCCGCCAAGGCCGATGCGCGGTCGGAGACGCTTTTGATCGTCTCGGAAGGCGGTCCCAACAACCTCGACATCCATGGCGTCGGCACCAACGTGCCCGGCTATGAAGTGTCGTGGAATTGCTACGACCGCCTGATCACCCACGAGATGAAGAGCGGTCCCGGCGGCGTGCCGTATTACGACCGCGACAAGTTCAAGGGCGAACTCGCCGACGACATGAAGATCGACGACATGTCGGTGACCTTCAAGCTGAAGAAGAACGCGAAATTCCATGACGGCACGCCGGTCGCGGCCAAGGACGTCAAATGGTCGCTCGATCGCGCGGTCTCGGTCGGCGGCTTCCCGACCTTCCAGATGAGCGCGGGCTCGCTGACCAAGCCCGAGCAGTTCGTTGTTGTCGACGACAACACGCTGCGCGTCGACTTTGCCAAGAAGGACCGCCTGACGATCCCCGACCTCGCCGTCATCGTGCCTTGCATCGTGAATTCCGAGCTCGTGAAGAAAAACGCGAGCGAGAAGGACCCCTGGGGCCTCGAGTATACAAAACAGCAGACCGCGGGCTCGGGCGCGTACAAGCTGTCGAAGTGGACCGCCGGCACCGAAGTCATCATGGAGCGCAACGACGCCTGGGTCGGTGGCCCCCTGCCGAAGATCAAGCGCGTGATCTGGCGCATGGTGCCGCAGGCCGGCAACCGCCGCGCGCTGCTGGAGCGCGGCGACGCCGACATCTCCTATGAATTGCCGTTCAAGGATTTCCAGGAGATGAAGGCCAACGGCAAGCTCAACGTGGTGTCGCTACCGTTCTCCAACGGCATCCAGTATATCGGCATGAACGTCACCAAGCCGCCGTTCGACAATCCCAAGGTGCGCCAGGCGATCGCCTACGCGCTTCCCTATCAAAAAATCATGGACGTCGTGCTGTTCGGCCTCGCCAATCCGATGTTCGGCGCGTCCGCCGACAAGGCCACCGAAGTGGCGTGGCCGCAGCCGACCAAATATTCCACCGATATGGCCAAGGCGAAAGCGCTGCTCGCGGAAGCCGGCTATGCCAACGGTTTCGAGACCACGATCTCGTTCGATCTCAATTTCGCCGGCGTCAACGAGCCGCTCTGCGTGCTGGTGCAGGAGAGCCTCGCCCAAATCGGCATCAAGGCCACGATCAACAAGATCCCTGGCGCCAACTGGCGCACCGAGTTGAACAAGAAGGAGATGCCGCTCTACACCAACGTGTTCTCGGGCTGGCTCGATTACCCCGAATACTTCTTCTACTGGTGCTATCACGGCAACAATTCCGTCTTCAACACCATGAGCTACAAGTCGCCGGAGATGGACAAGCTGATCGACGGCGCGCGCAATGCGGCCTCGACCGGCGACAAGGCGGCCTACGACAGCGACGTGAAGGGTTTCGTCGATCTCGCCTACAAGGACATCCCGCGGATTCCGCTGTATCAGCCCTTCGTCAATGTTGCGATGCAGAAAAACATCTCGGGCTATCAATACTGGTTCCACCGACGGCTCGACTATCGCGCGCTGGTGAAGGCGTAATCCGCCATGCTGACCATGATCGGCAAGCGGCTGATGTTTGCGATCCCGTCGCTGATCGGGGTCGTGATCGTGACGTTCCTGCTGACGCGGGCGCTGCCCGGCGACCCCGCCGCGTATTTTGCCGGGCCCGCCGCGACCAAGGAGGCGGTCGAGCAGATCCGGAAAAAACTCGGCCTCGACAAGCCGTTGATCGAACAGTTCTTCCGTTACACCAACGATCTCGCCCATGGCGATTTCGGCAATTCGCTGACCACCGGCCAGCCCGTCGCCGCCGAAATCCGCAATCGCCTGCCGGCTTCCGCCGAGCTGACGCTGCTCGGCCTGTTCGTTTCCATCGTGATTGCGATTCCGCTCGGCGTGCTCGCCGCCACCCGGCCTGGCTCGTGGATCGACCACCTCTGCCGGATAACGACGACGGCCGGCGTGTCGCTGCCGGTGTTCTTTACCGGCCTGGTGCTGGTCTACATCTTCTATTTCCGGCTCGGCTGGTCGCCGGCGCCGCTCGGCCGGCTCGATGTGTTCTACAGCGCGCCGCCGACGGTGACCGGCTTCTATCTGATCGACACCCTGATCGCGCGCGATCTCGAGGCGTTTCGTTCCGCGCTGAGCCAGCTGATCCTCCCCGCAACGACGCTGGCTATCTTCTCGCTGGCGCCGATCGCGCGCATGACGCGGGCCTCGATGTTGGCGGTGCTGGCCTCGGATTTCGTCCGCACCGCGCGCGCCAGCGGCCTGTCGCCGGGCACCGTGATCGTTACCTATGCTTTCCGCAATGCGATGCTGCCCGTGATCACCACGCTCAGCATGGTGTTCTCGTTCCTGCTCGGGGCCAACGTGCTGGTGGAGAAAGTCTTCGCCTGGCCCGGCATCGGCTCCTACGCCGTGGAAGCGCTGATCTCGTCGGACTTCGCGCCGGTGCAAGGCTTCGTGCTGACCATGGCGGTCATGTACGTGCTGCTCAATCTGATCATCGACATTCTGTATGGCGTGATTGATCCGCGCGTGAGATTGGAAGGGTAATAAGCATGAGCACCGTTGCGCCTGCCGTTGAACCTGTCGGTCCCGCGCGAACCTCGGGACTATCGGCGATCTTCGAACATACCCGCTATGTGCTCGGCGAGAACCGCGTCACCGCCTTTGCCTTCGGGCTGCTGGTCGTGATCCTGTTCGCGGCGATATTCGGCCCCTATGTTGTTCCCTATGATCCGCTGGCAAGCGACACTTCAGCCGCGCTGAAGGCGCCGTCGGCGGCGCACTGGTTCGGCACCGATCAATTGGGCCGCGATATTTTCAGCCGCGTCATCGTGGCCACACGGCTGGATGTGTTCATCGCGGTGGCTTCCGTGGCGCTGGTGTTCCTGATGGGCGGGCTTGCCGGCGTCGCCGGCGGCTATTTCGGCGGCTGGACCGACCGCATCGTCGGCCGCATCGCAGATACCATCATGGCGTTTCCGCTGTTCGTGCTGGCGATGGGCATCGTCGCTGCGCTGGGCAATACCGTGCAGAACATCATCATCGCGACCGCGATCGTTAATTTCCCGCTCTATGCCCGCGTCGCCCGCGCCGAGGCCAATGTCCGGCGCAACGCCGGCTTCGTGCAGGCGGCGCGATTGTCCGGCAATGGCGAGTTCCGGATTCTGCTGGTGCACATCCTGCCCAACATCATGCCGATCATGATCGTGCAGATGTCGCTGACCATGGGTTACGCGATCCTCAACGCCGCAGGCCTGTCGTTCATCGGCCTTGGCGTGCGGCCGCCGACCGCCGAATGGGGCATCATGGTCGCGGAGGGCGCCGGCTTCATGGTGTCGGGCGAATGGTGGATCGCGCTGTTCCCGGGCCTCGCACTGATGATCGCGGTGTTCTGCTTCAACCTGCTCGGCGATGGTCTGCGCGATATCGTCGATCCGCAGCGACGGACGTGATCATGGACGGCGCAACTCAGAACATTGTCATTGCCGGGCTTGACCCGGCGATCCATCGCGCGAAGCGCATCTTTGAAGTTTTGATGGATGCGCGGGTCAAGCCCGCGCATGACAATCAGGAAATCGGACGCACATCATGACCGCGCAGCCATTGCTCGACGTCAATAACCTCACGGTGGAATTCGCCACACGGCGCGGTATCGTGAAGGCGGTGCAGCACGTCAACATCTCCGTGGCCAAGGGCGAGACGCTCGGCATCGTCGGCGAGTCCGGCTCCGGCAAGTCGGTGACATCTTACGCTGTGATGCGGATCCTCGACCGCGCCGGCAAGATCGCCGAGGGCTCGGTGATGTTTTCCGGCATCGACGTCAAGGCCGCGACTGAGAACCAGATGCGCGATTTGCGCGGCCGCGAAATCTCGATGATCTTCCAGAACCCGCGCGCGGCGCTCAATCCGATTCGCAAGGTCGGCGACCAGATCGAGGACGTGCTGCGCCAGCATGTGCAGTCAGCAGCCAGTGATCGCGGCGAGAAGGCGATCGAGGTGCTGGAGCAGGTCAAGATCGCGCGGCCGCGCGAGCGGTACCACGCCTATCCGTTCGAGCTTTCCGGCGGCATGTGCCAGCGCGTCGTGATCGCGCTGGCGCTGGCCTGCAATCCGCAGCTTCTGATCGCAGACGAGCCGACCACCGGCCTTGACGTCACGACGCAGAAAGCGGTGATGGATTTGATCGTGGAACTCACAAAACGGCGCGGCATGTCGACCATCCTGATCACGCATGACCTCGGCCTCGCCGCCGCCTATTGCGACCGCGTGGTTGTGATGGAAAAGGGCCGCGTGGTCGAGACCGCGAAATCCGCCGATATCTTCGCCAACCCCGAACATGCCTACACCAAGAAGCTGATGCGCGCGACGCCGCGGCTCGGTGTCTCCTTGCGCGATCTGTTGCCGGAGGAAGACGCGGCGGCGCTGCCGGTGCTGACGTCAGCGGCTCCGGCCGACAGTGAAACCAAACCGCTGCTGCTGGTCGAAAAACTCGTCAAGGAATATCCGCGCCAGGGCGCCACGGCCGTGCTTGGCAAGCTGTTCTCGCGCAAGCCGCCGGTCGAGGCCGAACTGTTCCGCGCGGTCGACGGCATCAGCTTTGCGGTCGGTCACGGCGAGAGCGTCGGCCTGGTCGGCGAATCCGGCTGCGGCAAATCCACGACGTCGATGATGGTGATGCGGCTTCTCGACCAGACCTCGGGCCGCATCGTGTTCGACGGCGACGAGATTGGCTCCATGCTGCCCAACGCATTTGCGCGGCTGCCGCTGCGCAAAAGCATCCAGATGGTGTTCCAGGATCCGACCGACAGCCTCAACCCGCGCTTCACGGCGGCGCGCGCCATCGTCGATCCGATCATGCAGCTCGGCGACATCAGGGGACGCGACGCGCTGCGCGCCCGTTGCGAGGAACTCGCCGGGCTGGTCGGTCTCCCCATTAACCTGCTGGATCGCTTTCCACACCAATTGTCCGGCGGCCAGAAGGCCCGCGTCGGCATCGCCCGCGCGATTGCGCTGCACCCAAAACTCGTGATCCTCGACGAGCCGACCGCGGCGCTCGACGTTTCCGTGCAGGCGGTGGTGCTCAATCTGCTGCAGGACCTCAAGTCGTCAATGGGTATGAGTTATCTGTTTGTCTCCCATGATTTGAATGTGGTGCGCCTGTTGTGCGATCGTGTCATCGTGATGCGCGCGGGACGAATCGTGGAGCAGGGCCCGTCCGAACAGGTCTTGGGCAATCCGCAGGACGCCTATACAAAGGAGCTGTTGACGGCGATCCCGCATCCGCCGTTGCCGGTTCACTCATAAACCTGGATGGGAGCGAAATGGCCGAACCCCTGGACGACTATATCGACGCCGTCGCCAAAGCGCTGGCGCTGCCGGTGGAAGATTCCTGGCGGCCGGCGGTGCGCGCGAACCTCGAAGTCTCGCTGAGGCTGGCGCGGCTGGTCGATGAATTTGCATTGCCCGACGAAACCGAGCCCGCCAGTGTCTTCGCAGCCTGATCGCGCCATGACCGTCCAACAGACCGCTCAAGAGATCGCGCAGGCCGTGAGCGGTGGCAGGATGACC
Organism: Bradyrhizobium sp. AUGA SZCCT0222; assembly: GCF_018130205.1. Lineage (NCBI taxonomy): Bacteria > Pseudomonadati > Pseudomonadota > Alphaproteobacteria > Hyphomicrobiales > Nitrobacteraceae > Bradyrhizobium > Bradyrhizobium sp. AUGA SZCCT0222. The sequence continues at coordinate 62,915 of NZ_JAFCLX010000004.1, read as the reverse complement.
GCGCTTGCGGCGACCGAAGACGCGCTGGCGCGGATCGCCAAACATGATTCCGTTCTGAACTCCTTCACTGACGTCACCGCGGATCGCGCGCGGGCCAAGGCGCGCGCGGTCGATGCGGCGATTGCGGCGGGACAAAAGGTGGGCCCGCTCGCGGGCGTGCCGTTCGCGGTCAAAAACCTGTTCGACGTCAAGGGCCTGCCGACGCGCGCGGGCTCGAAGATCAACCGCGACCTCGCGCCGTCGTCGCGCGATGCGACGCTGGTCGAGCGCATGGAGGCGGCGGGCGCGGTGCTGGTCGGCGCGCTCAACATGGGCGAATACGCCTACGACTTCACCGGCGAGAACGTCCATGACGGCCCGTCGCGCAATCCGCACGATCCGACCCGCATGACGGGCGGCTCCTCCGGTGGTTCCGGCAGTTCGGTCGGTGGCGGCCTGGTGCCGATCGCGCTGGGCTCGGATACCAACGGTTCGATCCGGGTGCCGTCGTCGTTCTGCGGGATCTTTGGCTTGAAGCCGACCTACGGCCGTCTGTCGCGGGCGCGCTCGTTTCCGTTCGTGGCGAGCTTCGATCATCTCGGGCCTTTTGCGCGCAGCGTCGGCGATCTCGCGCTGGCCTACGATGCGATGCAGGGGCCTGATGCGGATGACGCCGCGTGCACCACGCGGCCGCTCGAGCCTGTGACGTCGCAGCTCGCGCAAGGCATCGGCGGGTTGCGCGTCGCAATAGCCGGCGGTTATTTCCAGAAGAATGTGTTTCCGGAGGCGGTCGAGGCCGTGGCGCGCGTTGCCAAGGCGCTCGGTGCGACCCAGACGATTGAAATTCCCGAGGCCGCGCGCGCCCGGGCCGCGGCTTACGTCATCTCCACCACCGAAGGCGCGTCGCTGCATCTTGACCGCCTGCGCAAGCGCCCGAACGATTTCGATCCGGCGGTGCGTGATCGGCTGATCGCGGGCGCGATGGTGCCGGCGCCGCTGGTCGATCGCGCGCAGAAATTCCGCCGCTGGTATCGCACGCAAGTGCTGGAGCTGTTCAAATCGGTCGACGTGATCATCGCGCCGGCGACGCCCTGCATCGCGCCCAAACTCGGGCAGGTGACCTTCAAGCTCGACGGCGTCGAACTGCCGGTGCGCGCCAATATCGGCATCCATACCCAGCCGATTTCGTTCATCGGACTGCCCGTGGTCGCGGTGCCGGTGCCGCTGGAGCCGATGCCGATCGGGGTTCAGATCATCGCCGCGCCGTGGCGCGAGGATATAGCGCTTCGCGTCGCTCACGCGCTGGAGCAATCCGGCGTTGCTGCGGCGCCTGCGCCAAGAGGAATTTAGCGAGGAATTTGACCATGGATATCGATCTTCCCGACGTGCTCGCTGAGGTGTCAGCGCAGTTCGCGCGCTATGAGAAAGCGCTGGTGTCGAACGACGTCACGGTGCTGGATGAATTGTTCCGCAACGATCCCCGCACACTGCGCTACGGCATCAACGAAAATCTCTACGGCTATGAGGCGATCATGGCGTTCCGAGCCGGCCGCTCGCCGGTGGGGCTGATGCGTACGACCGACAAGACCGTGATCACCACCTATGGCCGCGATACCGCAGTCGCCTCGACGTTGTTTTATCGCGACATGTGGAGCGGCAAGAAGGTGGGGCGGCAGATGCAGACCTGGATACGGTTTCCCGAGGGGTGGAGAATCGTCGCCGCCCATGTCAGCATCATCGACGAGCCTGCATCGTAAAGGGACATGAGTCGAAAGGATTTGGATCAAATCACATGAGCCTTGACGATCTTCCAACGCGTATCCCGCAAGCCGGCCTGGAGTCCGAGCCAGTGGTGCGGCGCGTCGACCGCGCCTCGCCGCAGGCGGACAAGGTCACGCGCGCGGAGGAATTGCGGCTGCAGCTTGCCGACGAGATCGTGCGCGGCGTGCTGGCGCCGGGATCGGGGCTGGACGAGACGGATATTGCGCGGCGCTTCAGCGTGTCGCGGACGCCGGTGCGCGAGGCGCTGCGGCAGCTGGTGGCGAGCGGCCTGGTCGAATCCCGCGCCCATCGCGGCGCCGTGGTGGCGCAGCCGTCGATCGAGCGTCTGACTGAAATGTTCGAGGCGATGGCGGAGCTGGAAGCGCTGTGCGCAGGCCTCGCTGCGGAGCGGATGCCGGCCGCGGAGCGCCAGAAGCTGGAGGCGATCCACGAGGAACTGCGGGTGCTGAGCTATGCCGGCAATCCCGAGCGCTTCCACGAAGTCAACGAGCGCTTTCACAACGCGATCTATGCCGGCTCGCAGAACGGCTATATCGCCGAGATGACCCTGGCGACGCGGGTGCGGGTGCAGCCGTTCCGCCGCGCGCAATTTCGCAATCTCGGGCGGCTGGCCAAATCGCACGCCGAGCACGACCGCGTCGTGGTCGCGATCATGCGCGGCGACAAAACCGGCGCGGCGGGCGCGATGCGCGCGCATATCGAACTGGTGCGCGGGGAGTATGAGATTTACGCGGTGTCGCATCCGTAAGCGCCGTCATTCCGGGGCGCCGCAACGCGGCGAACCCGGAATCCATTTCTCTGCGGGGACGGTGCTTCGCTTGAAATCAGGACCAACTTGTTGGCGCTATGGATTCCGGGTTCGCGCTTCGCGCGCCCCGGAATGACGGCCTACGCCTTCTGCGCCATGAACGCGCGCCAGCCGCCGAACGCTGAAATATCCCGCGCGCCGCTCACCGCCGCCGGTTCGACCAAAAATCCCTTCACGCCGCGGCCATCCGCGAGACGGATGGTGCCGATCGACAGCGGCGGCGGAATCGCGGCGACGAATTTTCCAAATGCGGCCGCCGACAGTGCCCAGAGTTCGAGCTTGATCGACGACCCCGCGCCAGCCTCGACGCGCAGCATGCCGGGTTTTGGCGGCGTGGTGTCGAGCGCGTAGAGCGTGTAGTCCGGTGCGGTCGAGGCTTCTTCCAGCAGGCGTCCGCCGAGATCGGTCAGTTCGCCGTTCAGCGCCATGCCGGAGAGATGCGCGCCGACCGCCGCGATCGCGATTTCGTCGCCACTCAGCTGCGATGAGGGCGTTGCGAGCGGCGGCTGCGTCAGGCCTTTGGCACCCATCTTCAATCCGGTATCGGCATGGAAGGCGCGGCCGATGCTGGCGAGCTGCGCGTCATGTCCGGCGGGCGCGAGTAGCGTGATGCCGAACGGAATGCCGTCGGACCTCATCGCGGATGGCAGCGCCAGCCCGCAGAGATCGAGCAGGTTGACGAAATTGGTGTAGGTGCCGAGCCTGGAGTTGAGCTCGATCGGATTGGCCAGCACCTGCGCGGTCGAGTAGGCGGTCGGCGCGGTCGGCAGCACCAGCGCATCGATATTGCCAAAGGTGCGCTCGGCGACGCGCCGCAGCGCCTGCAAACGATAGAGCGCGGCGAACGTATCGGCCGCGGTCGGCCGCGCGCCGGCTATGGTGATCTCGCGCGTGACGGGATGAATCGAATCCGGCGACGACGCCAGGAGGTCGCGGATCACCAGATAGCGTTCGGCGACCCAAGGTCCCTCATAGAGCAGCCGCGCGGTCTCATAAAACGGCTCGAGATCGAATTCGACCAGCGTCGCGCCCAGCAAGGTCCAGCGCTTCAGCGCCTCGCCATAGGCCTGCTCCGACTCACGGTCGCCGAAGAAGACCAATTGACCGTCGCGGGGAACGCCGAGCCGGAGTTGTCCGGGAAATGCCGTGACCGCGCCGAGCGGCCGGTCGCGTGAAAACGGATCGGCGTCATCAGGGCCGGCCATCGCTGATAGTGCCGTCACGGCGTCGTCCACCGTGAGCGCGAACACCGAAACGCAATCCAGCGTGCGGCAGGCCGGCACCATTCCGGCATTGGAGATCAGCCCGAGGCTCGGCTTCAACCCGACGATGTTGTTGAGCATCGCCGGCACACGGCCACTTCCTGCCGTGTCGGTGCCGAGCGCGAGCGGCACTAACCCAGCTGACACCGCGACCGCCGATCCCGAACTCGATCCGCCTGGGATGAGATCGTTGCGGACCGGGTTGACCGGGATGCCATAGGGCGAGCGCACGCCGACCAGGCCGGTCGCAAACTGGTCAAGATTGGTCTTGCCGATGATGATGGCGCCTGCCGCGCGCAGCTTTGCAACCGCGGTCGAGTCCCGCGTCGGCAAATAGGAAAACGCCGGGCAGGCGGCCGTGGTCGGCAGGCCCAGCGCGTCGATATTGTCCTTCACCGCGACCGGCACGCCCAGCAGCGGAAGCGCCGCCGGATCGTTTGCGCTCAGCGCTTCGGCTTCCGCCAGCGCGTCCTTTTCGTCGCGCAGGGAGATGAAAATCGCGGGATCGTTGTGGTCGCGGATGCGCTGATAGCTGCGCGCGACGGTTTGGGCCGGCGTCATGGTGCCGGCGCGGTGCGCGGCGACGATCGCAGCAACGGTTTCAGTCACGTGATGCCCCGTCCTGGGTTGGCTGAGGTCAGTCACCATCGACTTACCAAAGCGAGGAGTTCCATCCGGATTGAAGCAAGCGATGTGCCATTGTGTACAATTAGGAGTGCAATCGGCGGAGTTAAAATAGGCATGTAGTATCTGTGGTTTAATCTTATTGCCGGGAGCCGATGCGGACTCGCTCTCGAGGCACGAAGCTTTGCGGATGCCTAATTTATAGGCGGCGTCGTTGATCTCGAAATCACTGGCTGAAGCGAACCGGGGCGAGCACCTTCCGCGGCCAGCTTTCAATGTAGTCCAGCAGACGCCCGGCGGCGCCGGCGGCGGCCTCGGCATCACCTCGGGCGATGGCGCGAGCGATCTCGACGTGATGCTCGACGCCTTCGGCCGGCAGGGTCCGCCCGTGATGCATGAACCAGTATCGGCGATTCAGCGTCGTGATCAGCTGCATCATGGATGCCGCGATCGGATTGCGGCACGCCGCGAGACAGAGATCGTTGAACTCCGCGTCCAGACGGGCAAAGCCGTTGAAGTCCTCGCTCGCGAGTGAAGATGCCATCGCGTTCGCGATCCGCTCGAACGCCTGCCGTTCTTCGGCATTGGCGCGGATGGCAGCGGTGCGGACCACCAGGATTTCGATCGGCCGGCGCGCCTCGATCACGTTCAGTTCCTCGTCGGGCCGGCTGTCGGCGACGATGCAGCCACGCCGCGGCAGGATTTGCAGCAACCGTTCGCGGGCGAGCCGCTTCATGGCTTCGCGAACCGGCGTGCGGCCGATGCCAAGCTGCTTCGATAGCGCCGCTTCGGAAACCACGGTACCCGGCGCAAGCGCCAGCGTCGCGATCATTTCCTCAAGCTCGCGATAGGCGCGCTCCGTCAGGTTCGCGAGGTCGTTTCGCTTGGGGGAGGGCTTCCTGGGGCGACGCATGCTGCCTCCCTAGCACGGCGGTTGACCGCCGTCGATTGATATACTACTGATATATCAGATATCGACAGCCCATCGCGACGGTGCAACGCAGGTCGGGGAGAAAGAAACATGACGCTTCGGCCTCCGGTCACCGATTGGACCAGCGATTGGGATCATCTCGATCCGTCGTGGCTGTCCGATCCCTATTCGATCTGGCGCGAATTGCGCGAAGCCTGCCCGGTGGCTCACACCGGCCGTTATCGCGGCGTGTATTTCCCGACCCGCTACAGCGATATCCGCGAGATCGCCTACGATCCTGCGCATTTCTCCTCACGCCGGGTCGTCGTCCGCGAAGGCGATTACCGCGTCAACTCGCCACCGATCACATCCGATCCGCCGGATCATCGTCCACTGCGGATGGTGCTGATTCCACCGTTCACGCCGCAGGCCGTGGCCGCGCTGGAAGGCCGGACCAGAGCTGTCTGCAACGAATTGATCGATGCATTCATTGAAAACGGTATCGGCGACGGCGCGGTCGATTATGCGCAGCATATTCCGGTGCGGATCATCGCCCACATGCTCGGAATCCCGGCGTCGGACGGCGACCGCTTTCGCGGCTGGATCACGATGGCGCTGCAGGACGGCATCACCAACCAGGCTGCGCTGAAGCAGGCGGAAGAGGAAATCGCGGCCTATTTCGTCGAACAGATCAGGCAACGCCGAGGGCAGGTGGGCGAAGACCTCGTCAGCTTCCTGATCCAGGCTCGGCAGCCGAACGGCGAAGCCTTCTCCGACCATCAAGTGCTCGGCGCGCTGCGCCTGCTTCTGGTCGCCGGAACCGATACCACATGGAGCGCGATCGGCTCGGCAATCTGGCATTTGGCGACCGTGCCGGCTGATCGCGAGCGGCTGGTCAGGGAGCCGGAACTGATCCCCACGGCGATAGAAGAATTGCTGCGGGCGTATGCACCCGTAACCATGGCACGCGAGATCGTCGATGACGTCGCGGTCGGCGGCTGTCCGATGAAGCGGGGTGAGATGGTGCTGCTGTCGTTCCCGGCCGCCAATCGCGATCCCGGCAAGTTTCCCGACGCAGACAAGGTCGTGATCGACCGCAAGGAAAATCCGCACGTCGCGTTCGGCCTTGGCATCCACCGCTGCATCGGCTCCAACCTTGCGCGCATGGAGATGCGGGTGGCGGTGGAAGAGTGGTTGCGGCGGATTCCGGAGTTTCGGCTGGACCCATCCCGGCCGATGACCTGGTCGCAGGGTACCGTGCGTGGGCCGCGCCTGCTGCCGATCGTGTTTGGCTGAATCATCCGCCAAGGAACTGGAGCTAGCGATGTCATACTCATTCGACCGCCGCCACGATATTCTGATCGAGGCGCCGCCGGAGGCGATTTACGACTACGTCTGCAATCCGAATTCCTGGCCGGAATGGCTGGCTGCCTCGCATCGTATCGATGGCGCCGATCGGGCGCTCGCAACTGGTGAAGCCTTTCGCGAGCAATGGCACATCAGGCGCGGCGAGGTGGTGCTGGACTGGATAGTCACCGAGAGCGATCGCCCGAATGCCTGGACCGTGCAGGCCGCAACCGACTTCATCGGGCCAATCGTGATTCGCTACACGTTCGAGCGTGCCGGCGATGTCACCAAATACACGAGGCATCTGCGAAACCCCGCCCGGCCCTCCGCACCGAGCGACGCGCAACTCCAGCGTATGGATGAAGAAGCCATCATTGGGCTGGCTAACATCAAACGGCTGGTCGAGCAGCGCTGGGCGGCGCAATCGGCGAGCCAGCGCGCATGAACGGGCGCATAACCGTGCGGGTCGCGTCGGAAAAATGCCAGGGACACGCCCGTTGCCACGCGCTCGCACCTGAATTGTTCGAACTCGACGAGTTCGGCAATGCGCGCGAGACGAGCCGTACCCTTGTCCCGCGCGAACTCGAGGACAAGGCGTTTACCGCGCAGTCCAACTGTCCGGAGGGCGCGATCGTCATCGAGGACAGCGCCGAGAGCTGAGGCCAAAGGGCGCCAAGGCCATGGGCCAGCGTTCAGGTGAACGCCGCCAGAATCCGCAGCAGGTGCTCCCGGTTCTCGGCCCCGATCTTCTCGGCTACGTGACGTTCATGTTCGGCCGCGAGCAGCTTGAACTGCCGCAGCGATGCCTCGCCCCGTGCGGTCAGATGCAGCGCGTGGGAACGGCGGTCGGTCCTGGATTGGACGCGGCGCACCAGCTTGCGGTCTTCGAGACTGTCCAGGAGGTGCACCAGCCGGGCGCGCTCGATCCCGAGCCGTTTGGCGACCGCCATCTGGCTCAGGCCCGGATTGGCGCCGATCACCGTCAGCACCGAATATTGCGTCGGCTTGATATCGACCGCCGCCAGCGTCCGGATGAAATCCTGAAAGATCCAGATCTGGAAGCGCCGCACCGCGTAGCCGGCATGGCCGACCAGCCCGTCGAGGCCGATCTCGATATCCTGCTCCTGGTGGCGTGCCTTGCCATTTCCGCCGCGCTTGCCGTTCGCGGAAACCGGGGTTTTCAAGGCTGGTTGGGCCGCTCTGTTGGACACATCGTTTCTCCCGGCGTCGCTCCCCTTCTAGCGCTTTGCAGCGGCGAAGGAAATATTGTTGTTGACGACAACAATTGTTGCGACCAACAATATGCGCAAGAGCGGCTCACAGAGGCTGGCGGCCGATGGGCCGCGCGAGGAGGAAACCGATGACGACAGCCGCCGCCACAGGCCGCGACCAATCCGAAGCGCTGTTTGCGAAGCCCGCGATCTCTGCCGATCGCCGCACGGACGGCAGCATCATCCTGAAATCGACGGTGCCGCTGAAGCCAGGCGTGCGCTGCGTCGGCGACTGGCTCGAACATTGGGCCCGGCAGACGCCCGAGCGGATTTTTCTTGCCGACCGCAAGACACCAGATGTGCCGTGGAACACCGTCACTTATGCCGGTGCATTGCGGCAGGTTCGCTCGGCCGCGGCGTGGATCCTGGCGCAGGGGCTGAGCGCGGAACGGCCATTGGTGATCCTGTCCGACAACAGCGTCGACCATGCATTGTTCGCGCTGGCCGCCCAGCATGTCGGCGTGCCCTCGGCGGCGATCTCGCCGGCCTATTCGCTGATGTCCAGGGATTTCGACAAGCTCAAGGGCATGATCAGTCTGCTCGGGCCCGGCGCGATCTATGTCTCCGGCGCCAAGCCATTCGCAGCGGCGCTCGCGGCGATCGCACCGCTGCACTCGGCTGCGATCGTCAGCAGCGATTCCGGCGATAGCGACGTGATCCCCTTCCCAAAGATCGCGGCAACACCGGAAACGCCGGCCGTCGAAAAAGCCTTCAAGGCCGTGACGCCGGACACAATCGCAAAGTTCCTCTTCACCTCGGGTTCGACCGGCACGCCGAAGGCCGTGATTAACACCCAGCGCATGCTGACCTCGAGCCAGCAGGCCAAGGCGCAGACCTGGACGTTCCTGGAAGCCGCGCGCGGCGATCTCGTGATCCTCGACTGGCTGCCCTGGAGCCACACGTTCGGCGCCAACCACAATTTCAATCTGGTGCTGCGCAATGGCGGCACGCTCTATGTCGACGGCGGCAAGCCTGCGCCGGGGCTGTTCGCGACTTCACTGGCGAACCTGCGCAGCGTGATGCCGACGGTCTATTTCAACGTGCCGCGCGGTTTTGATATGCTGATCGCGGCGCTGCGCAGTGACGAGGAACTGCGCCAAAAATTCTTTGGCGAGGTGAAGTTCGCCTTCTATGCGGGTGCCGCGCTGCCGCAGAATCTCTGGGACGCTCTGGAAGAGCTTTCGATCAAGACGGTCGGTCGTGCGTTGCCGATGGTGTCGGCTTGGGGCTCGACCGAAACCTCGCCGCTCGCGACCGACTGCCATTTCCAGGCCAGGCGCTCCGGCAATATCGGCGTGCCGATATCAGGCACCGAACTGAAGCTGGTTCCGTCAGGCGACAAGCTCGAGGTGCGGGTGCGCGGACCGAATGTCACGCCCGGCTACTGGAAGGCGCCGGAACTCACCGCGCAGGCGTTCGATGCGGAAGGCTTTTATTTGATCGGCGACGCCGTGACCTTTGCCGATCCCGAGCGGCCAGAACTCGGATTGTTTTTCGACGGCCGCGTCGCCGAGGATTTCAAGCTCAACTCCGGTACCTGGGTCAATGTCGGCACGCTGCGCGTCGCCGGCATCGCAGCACTCGCGCCGCTGGCGCAGGATATTGTCGTCACCGGACATGGCGGCGATGAAGTCCGCTTTCTGGTGTTCCCCAACATCGCCGCTTGTCGTGCCCATGCCGGTCTGCCCGACAACGCCGCTGCCGATGAGGTCATCGGCCACGAAAAAGTTCGCGCCGCGATCGGCCAGGGCCTCGCCAAGCTGAAAGCGCAGGGCGGCAACTCGTCCGGCCACGCCACGCGCGCGCTGCTGCTGGCCGAACCTGCTTCCGTCGATGGCGGCGAGATCACCGACAAGGGCTACATCAACCAGCGCGCGGTGCTGACCCGCCGGGCAGGCGCGGTGGCGACGCTGGACGACGGCGCGTCGACCGAGTGGATCGGGTGCGCCGGCTAAGCTTCAAGATGCGTTGCTTCGCGAAAGGTCGCGCCGGTAGGCCTCGACCAGCCGCGTCAGCATGTGAAGAAATGCCGCCCGCTCTGGCTTGCTGAGCGGGGCGAGCGTGTGTTCGTTGAAGATCTCGCCAGCCCGGCTTGCCTCATCGGCCCGCCTTTGCCCGGCCGCGCTGAGCGAAAGTTCGACCGCGCGCTTGTCGCGGGACGATCGCTTGCGCCTCACGATGCCGGCCTCTTCCATGGTGGACAGGATCTTTACGAGGTTGGGCAGTTGCATCTTGAGCACGGCGGCGAGTTCGCTCTGCGTCACGGCCTCGTTGTCGCGCACCGTCATGAGGATGGAATATTCGACCGGCGAAACTTCCAGCGCCTGGAAGTGCCGAAAAAAAGCTTCGAAATTCAAGAGCTGCAGGATCCGGATCATGAACCCGGGCGTCTGCTGTAACGCGCTCAGATCGAGCGACTTTTTCTTGTCATCGGCGGTTTCAACCAGCGGGGATTTTTTCGCCGCGGCGCGGCTGCGGGGCTTTTGCATTTGTTCAGTGATTCCCGGTCGAGATTGACTCTCCGAAAAATACTTATATTATATAAGTAATTTCGGCGGCGTGAAGATTGCCTTTTGGGTTTGTAAACACAAGGAGGCCCTGATGGGTTATGTTTTTTCGCGGCTGAAGACGCCGCTCGTCGCTGCGACCGCGGCCCTGCTCGTCTCCGGCGCGCAGGCGCAGGAAAAAGTCCGCATCGGTATCCTGAACGATCAGTCCGGCGTGTTCGCGACCTACCAGGGCATCGGTTCGGTGGTCGCGGCCCAGATGGCGGTCGAGGATTACGGCGGCAAGGCCGCCGGCAAGGTCGTGGAGGTGGTCGCGGCCGATCACCAGAACAAGCCTGACATCGGCGTCGGCATCGCGCGGCGCTGGTATGAAAACGAGAGCGTCGATGCGATCTTCGATCTGCCGAACTCGGCGATCGCACTCGCGGTCGCAGGCATCAGCGAACAGAAAAACAAGGTGTTCATCGGCTCCGGCGCCGGAACCGTGCTGCTGACCGGCGCGAAATGCACCCCCAACACCGTGCACTGGACCTACGACACCTACGCCTATGGCCACGGGCTCGGCAAGGCGGTGGTGGCGAAGGGCGGCAAGAAATGGTTCTTCCTGACCGCCGACTACGCGTTCGGTCACGATCTCGAAAAGCAGGCGATGGAAGCGGTCAAGGCCGCCGGCGGCGAGGTGGTTGGCGCCGTCCGCCATCCGCTCGGGACGGCGGATTACGCCTCCTTCCTGCTGCAGGCGCAAGGCTCCGGCGCTGATATCGTCGGCATCGCCAATGCCGGCGACGACACCATCACGTCGATGAAGCAGGCGGCCGAATTCGGCCTCACCCAGAAGCAGAAGCTGGTCGGCCTGATCCTTGGCATGAACGGGTTGCCGGCGCTGACGCTGAAGGCGGCGCAGGGTGCGCAGATCATGAATCCGTTCTACTGGGATCTGAACGACGGCACCCGCCGCTTCGCCGCAAAGTTTGCCGAGCGCCACCCGCAAAAGAACTATCCCAACGACATGCAGGCCGGCGTCTATGCCTCGGTGATTCACTACCTCAAGGCCGTCGACAAGGTCGGCGGCGCCACCGACGGCAAGGCGGTTGTCGAAGCGATGAAGGCGATGCCGACCGACGATCCCCTGTTCGGCAAGGGTTTCATTCGCGCCGATGGACGAAAGATCCATCCGCTCTATCTGCTCGAGGTCAAGAAGCCGGATGAGTCGCAGTCGAAATGGGACCTTTTGAAAGTGGTCGGCACGATCAAAGGCGAGGACGCATTCCGGCCCGAGAAGGACGGCGGCTGTCCGCTGTCAAAATAGACGGCGCGCCGCGGCGCGATCATCGTCAGGGTCTGGCCGAAAAGCAGTCCGAATTTCGGGCCTTCCTAGTCTAACTAGGTTCGCTTTCTCGTCATGGCCGGGCATAGCCGTCCGAAGGACGGCGTCGCTTCCGCTCGCCTATGCCCGGCCATCCACGTCTTTCCGCTTAATGGATGCAAAGACGTGGATGCCCGGCACAAGGCCGGGCATGACGAGCGTAGCCCGCAGGCAGCAGCCAAAGTTCCCGACCGAGCATTTCGTTGCCTTAGCAACACTATATTGTTGCCACGGCAACTAATTCGTGCCAGTCTCGTGATCAATGATGGCCACAAAAGCAGTCCAACTGCCGGGTCTCGCAGGGAGGAATGGATGGGCGAAAGCCAAGGCGGGTCACGGAACGCGGCCGCGTCATCCGCGGCGCGGACCGATGCGCTTCACATGAAATGGTCGTTGCTGGGCCGCCTACGGGCCGCCGACGCCCTTGACGGCATCGAGATTGCCGTGGACGCGGCGCAGCAGGTCGATCAGCACCTCCCGCTCGTCCTTGCGCAGGACGGACAGCAGCCGTCGTTCGCGTTCGAGCGCGGCGACGATGACCTTGTCGTGGGTCGAGCGTCCCTTCGCGGTCAGCGATATCGAATGGGTGCGACCGTCGTCCGGGGCGGTCCGGATCGCGACCAGGCCGCGTTTCTGCAGCATCGACAGGGTGCGGCTGACCGGTCCCTTGTCGAAGCCGATCACGTGGCAGATCCGCGAGGCCGGGATGCCGGGCTCGATCGCCAGCAGCGACATGATCCGCCATTCCGTGACGTTGACGCCGAAATTGCGCTGATAGAACGAGGTGGCGCTGTTCGAGAGCTTGTTGGCGATGAAGGTGATGAACGCCGGAACGTAGCGCTCGAGATCGAGGGTCGGGCCGTCATCGGCATCTGCGACCTCCGCCGGTCTCGGCCGGCGCGCATTCCTGGCGGGTGGTTGACTGCTCATGTCCCTGATCATCTGCAAACGCTAGGCTTGAGAGATAGAGACATGCGCCAGCGCTTTACAAGAACAAACTTTGGGAGGTCGGAATGAGTGCATCAGGCTTCGCGCCATCGGCAGGCGTGCCGCATATGGACATCGATCCGTTCTCGATCGAGTTCTTCGAAGACCCGCATCCTGCCCACGAGGTGCTCCGGGAAGCAGGGCCGGTGGTTTGGTTCGACAAGTGGAAGGTCTACGGCGTTGCCCGCCATGCCGAGGTCCACGCCGTCCTCAACGATCCCCTGACCTTCTGCTCCAGCCGCGGCGTCGGCCTCAGCGACTTTGCGAAGGAAAAGGCCTGGCGGCCGCAAAGCATCATTCTGGAGGCCGATCCGCCGGAACATGCGCGCACGCGGGCGGTGCTGAGCCGGGTGCTCTCGCCGACGGTCATGAAGCAATTGCGCGGCAGCTTTGTCGCAGCCGCCGAAGCCCGGGTGGAAGCACTGCTCGCCAAAGGCAGCTTCGACGCCATCGCCGATCTCGCCGAGGCCTATCCGCTGTCGGTGTTTCCCGATGCGCTCGGGCTCAAGCCGGAGGGGCGCGAAAACCTGCTGCCCTATGCCAGCCTCGTCTTCAACTCGTTCGGGCCGCCGAACAAGCTGCGTCAGGACGCGATCGAGCGCTCGGCGCCGCATCAGGCCTATGTCGCCGACCAATGCCAGCGTGAAAATCTCGCGCCCGGCGGTTTCGGCGCCTGCATCCATGCTCGCACCGATGCCGGCGATATCACGGCCGCGGAAGCGCCATTGCTGGTGCGCTCGCTGCTCAGCGCCGGCCTCGATACCACGGTCAACGGCATCGGCGCCGCGGTCTATTGCCTGGCGCGCTTTCCCGAGCAATGGGCGCGGCTGCGCAGCGACCCGACGCTGGCGCGCAACGCCTTTGAGGAGGCGGTGCGGTTCGAAAGCCCGGTGCAGACGTTCTTCCGGACCACCACACGGGACGTCGAGATCAGCGGGTCGCGGATCGGCGAGGGCGAGAAAATCCTTATGTTCCTCGCCGCCGCCAACCGCGATCCGCGGCGATGGGACCGGCCTGACGAATATGACGTGACGCGCAAGACCAGCGGTCACGTCGGCTATGGCTCCGGCATCCACATGTGCGTCGGCCAGCTCGTCGCGCGGCTCGAAGGCGAGGCGGTGCTTTCGGCGCTGGCCAAACGGGTCAGTGCGATCGAGATCACGGGGCCGGCGACGCGGCGCTTCAACAACACGCTGCGGGGCCTCGAAAGCCTGCCCGTGTCCATCAAAGCAGCGTGAGCGTGATCATGCCGACCATCATTTTCAATCGTCCCGACAACCGTTCCGAACGCATCGACGCGAGCGCCGGCGACAGCGTCATGCAGGTCGCAACCACACACGGCGTCGACGAGATCGTGGCCGAATGCGGCGGCAACGCCATGTGCGCGACCTGCCATGTCTATCTCGATGAGGGCTGGATCGCGCGGCTCGCGCCCATGAGCGAGGAAGAGGACGAACTGCTCAATGGCGTCGCCGCCGAGCGGCTGCCGAACAGCCGGCTGTCCTGCCAGATCAAGATCACGCCGGAGCTCGATGGCCTCGTCGTGCGGCTGCCGGACCGGCAGATCTGAATTCAAACCCGGCGCAGTCCGGGAACAACAACGATCACATCCATAGGGAGATAAGCGATGAAGAATATCAGGGTCTATCTGGCGCTCGCGCTGTCCTGCGCCGCGTTCGGACCGGCGCGGGCGGAGATTTCCGAAAACGTCGTCCGGATCGGCGTGCTCAACGACATCTCCGGCATCTTCCAGGACACCAACGGCATGGGGTCGGTGGAAGCCGCGAGGATGGCGGCGGAAGATTTTGGCGGCGGCGGCAAGAACATCAAGGTCGAGATCGTCTATGCCGATCACCAGAACAAGGCTGACGTCGGTCAGGGGATCGCGCGCAAATGGCTCGATGTCGAGGGTGTCGATGCCATTGTCGACGTGCCGAATTCGGCGGTCGGGCTCGCCGTCAATGCGCTGGTGCGGGACTCCCGCATGACGTTCCTGGCGTCATCGACAGCGAGCTCCGACCTCACAGGCAAGGCCTGTTCGCCCAACACCATTCAATGGGTCAACGACGCCTGGGCCACCGGCAACACCACGGCGGCGGCGATGATGGGGCGCGGCGGCAAGGACTGGTACTTCGTCACGGTCGACTATGCGCTCGGCAAGGGCATCGAGGCCGAAGCCACCAACTACATTGAAAAGAATGGCGGCAAGGTGCTGGGCTCGAGCAAGCATCCGCTCGGTACGTCGGACTTCGCGTCGTTCCTGCTGCAGGCGCAGAACTCCAAGGCCAAGGTGATCGGCCTTGCCAATGCCGGCGGCGACACCATCAATGCGGTCAAGCAGGCCAATGAGTTCGGCATCCAGCAGAGCGGCCAGACCATGGTGGCGTTCCTGCTGTTCGTCAACGACGTGCACGGCATGGGATTGAAGATCGCGCAGGGGCTGCAACTGCTGGAGGCATTCTACTGGGATATGGATGACGACACCCGCGCGTTCGCAAAACGCTTTGCGGCGCGGCCCGGCATGAACGGCAAGATGCCGAGCGGCAATCAGGCCGGCGTCTACGCCTCCACGCTCGCTTATCTCAACGCGGTGGCGGCGACCGGCAGCGACCATGCCAGGGATGCCGTGCCGGAGATGAAGAAGTTCAAGGGCAAGGACAAGCTGTTCGGCGACGTCACCATCCGCCAGGACGGCCGCGTCATCCACCCGATGTTCCTGTTCGAGGTGAAGAAGCCGGCGGAGTCGAAATATCCGTATGATTATTACAAGCTGGTTTCGACGATTTCCGCCGACCAGGCGTTCCGGCCGATGGCCGATGGCGGGTGCTCGCTGGTGAAGTGAGTTGACCGAAAATACCGCCACACCGTCATTGCGAGTGCAGCGAAGCAATCCATCTGGCTACGTGAAAGAAAGAATGGATTGCTTCGTCGCAGCGCTCCTCGCAATGACGGAAGGAGAGTGAGCGCATAAAGCCTCACCCCGTCACCTTGCTGCTCCCCTGCGTGATCAGCCGTGCCGCGCGCTGATTCCTGGCGTGGATCCAGAGCCAGCTCATGGCGACGCTGAGCCGGTGGCGCAGGCCGATCAGGAAATAGATGTGGGCGATGCCCCAGATCCACCAGGCGAGATTGCCGCGCAGCTTCATCCAGCCGAAATCGATCACCGCCTTGCGCTTGCCGATTTGCGCCAGGCTGCCGGCATGTTTGTAGCGGAAGGGTGGCTGCGTGCCGCCGCCGAGCCGCGCCTTGATGAGGGCTGCGACGTAGCGGCCCTGTTGCTTGGCCGCCGGCGCAATGCCGGGCACCGGATTTCCGCTCGCATCCGCAATCGTTGCGGTGTCACCCACAGCGAAGATATCGGGATGGCCGGGTACGGTAAGGTCCGGTCGCACCTGCACGCGGTAGGCGCGATCGGCGGGCGCGCCCAGCCATTCGGCCGCGCGCGAGGCACGCACGCCCGCGGCCCAGATGATGGTTTTCGCGTCGAGCCTGTTGTCGCCATAGACCACGCCATCGGCGCTGCATTCCGTCACCGGCTTTCCCAGCATCACTTCGACGCCGAGGCCCTCAAGCGACGTTTGAGCGTAGGCCGAGAGATCGTCGGGAAAGCCCGCGAGCACGCGAGGACCTGCCTCGATCAGCACCACGCGCGCCTTGCTGGTGTCGATGTTGCGGAAATCCTGCGGCAGCGTGTCCTTGGCGAGGTCGGCAATGGTGCCGGCGAGCTCGACGCCGGTGGGTCCCGCGCCGATGATGACGAAAGTCAGCAGTGCGGCGCGCCGCGCCGGATCGGTCTCGCGTTCGGCGCGCTCGAAGGCGACCAGGATGCGCCGCCGCAGCGTGGTGGCGTCCTCCAGCGTTTTCAGCCCAGGTGCGAACGGTTCCCATTCGTCATGGCCGAAATAGGCGTGGCGCGCACCGGTGGCGAGGATCAGCGTGTCATAGGGCAGCGCCTCGCCGTCATCGAGCAGCACACGCTTGCCCGCGGCGTCGACGCCATTGACGTTGGCGAACAGCGTCGTGACATCGGGCCGGTCGCGCAAGAGATAACGGATCGGCCAGGCGATCTCGGAGGTCGCCAGCGATGCGGTGGCAACCTGATAGAGCAGCGGCTGGAACAAATGGTGGTTGCGCCGGTCGATCAGCGTGATTTTCACCGCTGCGCCGGCCAGCCCGAAGGCGGCTTCCAGCCCGCCGAAACCGGCGCCGACGATCACCACGTGGTGCTGACGTTTCGGCGCGCTCGTCATGGGAATCCAGCCTCGGTTCGAGATGTCTCCGTGCCTCATTATGTAGTTATTTGTGCACTGCTTCCAAGAGAAGCTTCAAGGCGTGTTTGCCAATCGACCGATAGCGAAAGCGCATCGTGAGCGGTGAAACACAGCGTCGAAAAATTTTGCTTACGCTGACGACGGCCACACGGTCGACGCTTCGATGATCGCAGCGGTTCGCCGGTAATGCTCGGCCAAATAACGCACGGCGTCTTCGCTGCGGCGTAGCGTGGCGTCCATGATCTGCTGATGCTCGGCGGCAACGTCGCGCGCCGGCGTTCCCGCCACCCGGCCGACCAGGCATGGCAGCCGGTAGCGCTGGGTTTCGACATAGAGCTGGTCGGCCAGGTCAAGCAGCCGCGGCGATCCGCAATGGGCGATCAGCGCCCGATGGAATTGATAGTGCCGCTCGTCCATCGCATGCATGTCGACGGCGCCTACTTCGCCGGAGAGGCGCGCTTGCCGTTCGGCCTGCAGGCTGAGCGCATGGAAGGCGGCCACGATGGCGGCTTCCCAATCATCGTCGCCGTCGCGCATCGATCGGCGCAGCGCGTCGGATTCGATCAGAATGCGGGTTTCCGTCGCGTCCTTCATTTCCGCGCGCGACAGCGGCGCGACCGAAAAACCGCGCAGTGCCGTCGAGAGCACGAGCCGCTCGGATTGCAGCCGCATCAACGCCTCGCGCAGCGGCGAAAAGCTCAGGCCGTAGCGCTGCTTCAGCGCTTCGAGCCGCAGCGGCTTGCCCGCGTCGAGCGCGCCGGAGACGATGTCGGCACGCAGGCGCTGATAGGCGACTTCGCTCAATGTTGCGGGCTCGCCGGCTCCTTCGCTGACGATCCGGCGGTCGTTTCCTGCTTTCGCGGCCGCCACCATCGGTTCAATTTCTTTCGAAAATTTCCTATTGCTTCGAAGATATATCCTATTTTATATGATTGGCAATCCAGGGAGAGCGAAATGGCAACAGGACGCCGCGAAAACCACCGGGAAGACGTCGCCGGGCGCGCCAATGTCGAGGACACCCCGGAATTGCTCGCCTATTACGACGAGCTGGAAAATCTGGACGCGGGTGCGCTGTGGACGGTCGCCAACAAGATCGAACCCTGGCAGCCCAAGTCGTCATCCGTCCCGGTGCTCTGGCGCTATGAGGATCTGCGCAAGCATGTGCTGCGGTCCGTCGAACTGGTGTCGCCCGAAAAGGCCGGCCGACGCGTCATCTACCTGAACAATCCCGGACGTCGCGACCATGCCGCCGCCGTCGGTTGGCTGTATTCCGGTTTGCAGGTGATGCACCCCGGAGAGGTTGCCTCCGCCCATGCGCACTCAGCCTCTGCGCTGCGCTTCATCATGGAAGGCGAGGGCGCCTACACCATTGTCGATGGCCACAAGCTCACGCTCGGCGCCAATGATTTCGTCCTGACCCCAAACGGCACGTGGCACGAACACGGTGTTTCCAGCGATGGCACGCCGTGCATCTGGCAGGACGGTCTCGACATCCCGCTCGTCAACACGCTCGAGGCCAATTTCTACGCGGTGCATCCGAAGATGCAGCAGGAGGTCGGTTATCCCGTCGACGACATGACCCACGCCTGGGGCAATCCGGGCCTGCGCCCCGCGGGCGCGGAATGGACGCGCGGATATTCACCGCTGCTGAAATACGAGTGGGGGCCGACCTACGAGGCGCTGCAACGCTACGGCAAGGCCTCCGACGGCTCGCTTTATGACGGCGTACTGATGAACTACGTCAATCCCGTCACCGGCGGCCCTGTGATGCAGACGATCGGTGCGTCGATGCAGATGCTCCGGCCCGGCGAGGCCACAAAGGCCCATCGTCACACCGGCAGTTTCATCTACCAGGTCGCAAAGGGAAGCGGTCACTCGATCATCGACGGCAAGCGCTTCGACTGGAAAGAGCGCGACATCTTCTGTGTTCCGTCCTGGTCCTGGCATGAGCATGTCAACGGCTCCGAACGCGACGACGCCTGCCTGTTCACCTTCAACGATCTGCCTGTGATGCACGCCCTCGGCCTGTATCGCGAGGAAGCCTATGGCGACAATCAAGGCCGGCAGCCGCTGACATCCTAGGGAAACCAACCATGCGTCTTGTTACCTACCGCGCCAATGTCGAGGCGGCGGCCCGCCTCGGTGCCGTCGTCGATGACCTGGTCGTGGACGTCGAACGGATCGGCGCGCATGCCGGCGTCGCGCTGCCATCGTCGATGCTCGATCTGATCAATCTCGGCCCGCCGGCGACGATGGCGCTGAAGAAGATATTGAGCGAGCACGCAGGCCATTGGCCGGTGGGTGCCGCGCTGCCGCTTGCCAATGTCAGGCTGCTGGCGCCGATCCCGCGGCCGCGCAAGAACATCTTCGGGATCGGGCTGAACTATGTCGAGCACGTCGCGGAATCGTCACGCGCGCTGGATACGGCGAAGGAATTGCCGAAGCAGCCGATCATCTTTTCAAAGCCTCCGACCAGCGTGATCGGGCCCAATGAGGCCATCGAGCACAACCGGACGATTACGCAGCAGCTCGATTGGGAAGTCGAGCTCGCCGTCGTGATGGGGCGAACGGCGCGCCGGATCCCGGAAGCGCAGGCCCTCGATTTCGTTTTCGGCTACAGCGTGATGATCGACGTCAGCGCGCGCGACAATCGCCGCGCCGGGCAGTGGATCTATTCCAAGGGCCAGGACACCTACGCGCCGTTCGGTCCGTGCATCGTGACGGCTGAGGAGATCGGCGATCCGCACGCGCTCGATCTCTGGCTCACGGTGAACGGTGTCGAGAAGCAGCGATCCAACACGCGCCACATGCTGTTCAAGGTGCCGCTGCTGATCTCGGATATTTCGGCAGCGATCACGCTCGAGGCGGGCGACATCATCGCGACCGGCACGCCCGACGGCGTGGGCGCGGGGCGGACACCGCAGGAATGGCTGTGGCCTGGCGATGTCGTGGAGGCGGAAGTGGCCGGCATCGGCCGGCTGCGTCATCCGGTCGTGGCGGTCTGAGCGCGGGGGCCGGCGATGCTGTTCGACATGGAGACGCTGGAGGCTCAACAACGCTACAAGATATTGACGGCGACGGTGACCCCGCGGCCGATTGCCTGGGTGACGACGCTGTCCGAAGACGGTGTCATCAACGCGGCTCCCTACAGCTTCTTCAATGTGTTGGGGCACGAGCCGCCGACGCTTGCGATCGGGCTGCTCGCCGGGCCGGGGCGCTTCAAGGATACCGCGACGAATATTCTTGCGACCGGAGAGTTCGTTGTGAACCTGGTTTCCGAACAGAATGCCGCGGCCATGAACGTCACCTGCGTCGATGCGCCGCCCGATATCGACGAACTCGCGCTGGCGGGCCTCACCGCCGCCGCGTCACATGCGATACGGCCGCCGCGCATTGCGGAGTCCCCGGTTTCCTTCGAATGCCGGGTGCTGAGCTCGATGGTGACGGGGCCGCGCCAGACGGCGGTGATCGGCCACATCCTGTGCGCGCACGTGGATGGTGCGGCGGTTCAGGACAGGGAGCGCTGCCATATCGACACGCCTGCGCTGCGGTTGATCGGCCGCATGCATGGCAGCGGCTGGTATGCTCGCTGCACCGATCTGTTCCAACTCGACCGGCCGAGCTGGGCGGAGTGGCGGCGAAACGCCGCGCCCCGACCGGATCAGGCGCCATGAACATGATGGCGCGCGCTGTCTCTTCCGATTGTGCTGCGGCCGCCGCACCTGCGACATTTGTTGCCCCGGCAACCGGAACTATAGTTCTTGCCTTCGGCGCCGTCTGCGAATTATGGTGCAGGCCGCTGGGGTATGGGCCGAAGGTTCTAATCGGAGCTTTCGGTTCGTGCTTGCTGTGGGCCGGAGATTTCGCGCACAAAATATCCGGGCTTACCGGGATTGACGAAGGCGCAGGCCTCGAGACGGCAGCCGCACTGGCTGGCGGAACAAAATAGATAATGAGGAGGGGAGTGAATATGAAAAAGACATTCTGGCTGGCGGGCGCAATGGCTCTGGCGCTGGCGCAGCCCGCGCTTGGCGCCGACAGCATCAAGATCGGTTTCGTCTCGACCTTCAGCGGCCCCACGGCCGCGATCGGCAACGACATGCGCAACTCGTTCGAGCTCGCGCTCGACCATCTGGGCCGCAAGATAGACGGCAAGCCGGTCGAGGTGATCTATGAGGACGACGGCCAGAAGCCGGATGTCGGCAAGCAGAAGACCGAAAAGCTGATCCAGTCCGACAAGGTCGATTTCATCGTCGGCTACATCTGGTCGAACGTGCTGCTGGCCTCGCTGAAGACCGCGGTCGATTCCAAAACCTTCCTGATCTCGGCCAACGCCGGTCCCTCGCAGCTCGCCGGCGAATTGTGCTCGCCTTACGTGTTCTCGACCTCCTGGCAGAACGACCAGACGCCGCAGGCGATGGGCACCTACATGAACCAGAAGGGCGTCAAGTCGGTGTTCCTGATCGGCCCGAACTATGCCGCCGGCAAGGACATGCTGGCCGGCGTCAAGAGCACGTTCAAGGGCCAGGTGGTCGGCGAGGAATACACGGTGTGGCCGAGCCAGCTCGACTTCTCCGCCGAACTCACCAAGGCCAAGAACTCCAAGGCCGAGTCGATCTTCGTGTTCTATCCGGGCGCTGCCGGCGTGCAGTTCCTCAACCAGTATGCGCAGGCCGGCATCAAGGCGCAGATCCCGCTCTATACGGCGTTCACCATCGACGAATTGTCGCTGCCGCTGCAGAAGGACAACGCGCTCGGCGTTCCCGGCGCGCAGCAATGGGTCAACGACCTGCCGAACCCCGAGAACAAGAAGTTCGTCGAGGACTACCGCAAGAAATATCCGAACCTGCGCCCGACCTTCTATGGCGCGCAATCCTATGATGCCGCGCAGCTGATCAACAGCGCGGTGGTTGCGGTCAAGGGCGACGTGACCAAGAAGGACGCGATGAAGGCCGAGATGGAGAAAGCCAACTTCAAATCGGTGCGCGGCCCGTTCAAATACGGCAAGAACCACATTCCGATCCAGAACTTCTATCTGCAGGACGTGGTCAAGGATGCCGACGGCCAGTTGGCGCTGAAGACGGTGGCCACCATCGTCAAGGACAGCCAGGATGGCTTCCACGACAAATGCCCGATGAAGTGATCACGGGTTCTGCCGACGCATGGTCCGCCAGAAATTGACGACTTGGCCAGCATCCTGGCAAGAAACTTGGCAAGGATCATGCATCCAATAAGAAAATGGCGGCGGCGCAAACGCGCTGCCGCTGTTTTGTTTCGAGTTGAGGGGCATGATCGCGACCAACGCGTGGCGTTGACGCCGGTATCATGGAGAGGGCGCTAAGTTGGTTCTTGTCGAACAATCGCTGAACGGGTTGCAGTTCGGCCTGCTGCTGTTCCTGCTGGCGGCCGGGCTGACGCTGGTGTTCGGCATCATGGACTTCGTCAATCTGGCGCACGGCTCGCTCTACATGATGGGCGCCTATTTCGCCGCGACGTTCACCGCCTGGACCGGAAGCTTCATCCTCGGCGTGCTGCTGGCGCTCGGCGCCACGCTGCTGCTCGGGATCGTGCTGGAATTCGTCGCGCTCCGGCATCTCTACGGCCGCGACCATCTCGACCAGGTGCTGGCGACGTTCGGACTGATCCTGTTTTTCAATGACGCGGTGCGGTTGATCTGGGGGCCGGCTGGCCTCGCGCTGCCGCTGCCGGCCTGGTTGACCGTGCCGGTCCAGATCATCCCCGGCGTGTACTATCCGGCCTACCGGCTGTCGATCATCATCGTCGCGCTCGCGGTCGCCGCGCTGCTTTACGTCGTTGTGATGCGGACCCGGATCGGCATGCTGATCCGCGCCGGCGCCTCGAACCGCGAAATGATCGGCGCGCTCGGCATCAACATCAAACTGCTGTTCACGCTGGTGTTCGGGCTTGGCGCGGCGCTGGCCGGTCTTGCCGGACTGATGCAGGCGCCGATCCTCACCGTGCAGATCGGCATGGGCGAGAACATCCTGATCCTCGCCTTCGTCATCATCGTCATCGGCGGCATCGGTTCGATCCGCGGCGCGTTCCTGGCCGCGATCTTTGTCGGCATGATCGATACGCTCGGCCGCGCCTTCCTGCCTGATCTCCTGCGCATGGTGCTGAGTTCAGCCGCCGCCTCCACCGCCGCACCCGCGCTGTCGTCGATGCTGATCTATCTCTTGATGGCGATCGTGCTGGTGGTGCGGCCGGAGGGGCTGTTTCCGGCCGCCAAACGATGAAACTACAAATCAATACAAGCAACGTCGTCGTGGCGCTGGTCGCCATCGGACTCGTCGTGCTGCCGCTCTATTCGCAGCTCACCGGCAACATCTTCATCCTGACGCTGTTCACCCGCATCATCATCTTCGCGCTGGCCGCGGCCAGCCTCAATCTCATCATGGGCTATGGCGGCATGATGAGCTTCGGCCACGCGGCCTACCTCGGCATCGGCGGCTATGCGGTCGGCATCCTCGCCTTTGAAGGCATAGGCTCCGGCTTCATCCAGTGGCCGGTGGCGCTGGTGGCGTCGGCGCTGTATGCGCTCGTGATCGGCGCGCTGTCCTTGCGCACCCGCGGCGTCTACTTCATCATGATCACGCTCGCCTTTGCCCAGATGGCCTATTACATCGCCTCGGGCATGTCGCGCTACGGCGGCGACGACGGCCTGACCATCTACAAGCGCAGCAATTTCGGCGGCCTGATCGACCTGTCGAACCGCGTGCAGTTCTATTATCTCTGCCTCGGCTGCCTGTTCGGCGGCATCTATCTGATCTGGCGGATCATCAATTCGCGCTTCGGCCTGGTGGTGCAGGGCATTCGTTCCAACGAGCAGCGCATGCAGGCGATCGGCTATCATGCCAACCGCTACCGGCTGGTCTGTTTCGTCATCTCCGGCACCATTTGCGGCCTGGCCGGCGCGCTGCTGGCGAATAATACCGACTTCATCAGCCCGGCCGGAATGTACTGGACCCGTTCCGGCGAGCTCATGGTGATGGTGGTGTTCGGCGGTATGGGTTCGCTGTTCGGTCCTGTCATCGGCACGATCTTCTTTCTGCTGCTGGAAGAACTGCTGTCGCAATTCACCGAATACTGGGCGTTGATCATGGGCCCGCTGTTGCTGCTGATCGTGCTGTTCGCGCGCGGCGGCATCATGGGCCTGCTCGGGAGGTTTAGCCGTGGCTAATTCTTTGGCTGATCCCTTGCTCCGCGTTGAAAATCTGGTGCGGCGGTTCGGCGGCATTCTCGCCACCGACAATCTGTCGCTCGACGTCATACCTGGCGAGTTGCACGCCATCATCGGCCCCAACGGCGCCGGCAAGACCACGCTGATCAGCCAGTTGACCGGGCAATTGATGCCGAACTCAGGCACCATTGTTTTCGGCGGCCGCGACGTCACCGGGATGCCGTCCTATGAGCGCAGCCGGCTCGGGCTGGCGCGCTCGTTCCAGATCACCTCGCTGCTGCCGAATTTTACCGCGGCCGATAATGTCGCGCTCGCAGCGCAAGCCCATGACGGGCACTCGTTCCGGTTCTGGGGCAATGCGCGCAAGGAAAAACCGCTGCGCGACGCCGCGCAAGCCGCGTTGACGCGGGTCGGGCTCGGGGCGCGCGCCGACGTGCCGGTGTCCGAACTCAGCCATGGCGAACAACGCGAACTGGAGCTTGCGGTCGCGCTCGCCACCAAGCCGCAATTGCTGCTGCTCGATGAGCCGATGGCGGGGCTCGGCGTCACCGAGTCGGCACGCATGGTGGCGCTGCTGAAGGAACTGCGCAAGGAAGTCACCATCGTGCTGGTCGAGCATGACATGGAGGCGGTGTTCGCGCTCGCCGACCGCATCACCGTCCTCGTGTACGGCCGCGTCATCGCCTCGGGCGATCCCGATGCGATCCGCCACAACGACGAAGTCAAGCGCGCCTATCTCGGCGATCAGCACGTGGTGGTCGCTCATGGTTGAAACAAAAACGGCTGAAACTCTTCTGGAAGTCGACGGCATCGAAACCTGCTATGGCCTCAGCCAGGTGCTGTTCGGCCTCTCGCTGTCGGTCCGGTCGGGCGAAATGGTCGCTCTGATGGGCCGCAACGGCATGGGCAAGACCACGACCATCCGCTCGATCATGGGCATGACGGGCGCGCGTGCGGGCACCATCCGTTTCGGCGGACAGGAGGTTCGCAGCCTGCCGTCGTACAAGATCGCAAAACTCGGCATCGGCCTGGTGCCGGAAGGCCGCCAGATCTTTCCGAACCTCACCGTGTACGAAAACCTGGTCGCGGCTGCCGGCAATCGCGCCGGCAACTCCGATCCCTGGACCATCGAAAAAATCCACGCGCTGTTTCCGCGCCTCGCCGAGCGCGGCGGCAACATGGGCGTGACGCTGTCCGGCGGCGAGCAGCAGATGCTCGCGATCGGCCGCGCGCTGATGACCAATCCGAAGCTCTTGATCCTCGACGAAGCCACCGAAGGCCTCGCACCGTTGATCCGCGAGGAAATCTGGAGCTGCCTGTCGATGCTCAAGGGACGTGGGCAGTCGGTGCTGGTGATCGACAAGAACGTCGCCAACCTCTCCCGCATCGCCGACCGGCATTACATCATCGAGCGGGGACGCACGGTGTGGAGCGGCACGTCCGAGCAGTTGATCGCCGAGCCGGATTTGCAGCACCGGTATCTGGGGATTTGAGTTATCTCTGTCGTCGTCCCGGCGAAGGCCGGGACCCATACCGCGTGATCTATCGATTTGACAACGCAACTCGACGACCTGTCGTAGCCATAAACATTAGTGGTTATGGGTCCCGGCCTTCGCCGGGACGACGAGAAAGCGCGCGATTCAGCAAGGCCTCTTGCCTGGCCATAGCGCCTACCCCAAATTTGCCACCATGAACCCCGACGCCGACCGGATCATCGAACTCTATCAGCGCCACGCCCGCGCCTGGGCGCAGGAGCGCGGCAACCGGCTGATGGAGCGCGCGTGGCTCGACCGGTTTGGCGCGCTGCTGCCGGCCGGAGCTGCCGTGCTCGACATCGGCTGCGGCTCAGGTGAGCCGATCGCCCGTTACCTCATCCAGCAGGGATGTCATGTCACCGGTGTGGATTCGTCGCCGGAACTGATTGCCCTGTGCTCGGCGTCTTTTCCGGATCTTGCGTGGCACATAGCCGACATGCGCACGCTCGCCCTCACGCGGCGCTTCGATGGTTTGCTGGCGTGGGATAGTTTCTTCCACCTCTGTACCGATGACCAGCGCCGGATGTTTGCCATCTTCCGGAATCATGCTGCGCCGCGCGCGGCATTGATGTTCACGAGCGGTCCGGCGCACGGCGAAGCAATCGGGAGCTACAGGGGCGAGCCGCTCGATCATGCAAGCCTCGATGCTGCCGAATATCGCGCGCTATTGAACGCCAACGGTTTCGAGGTGGTCGCACATGTGATCGAGGATCCGGACTGCGGCAATCATACGGTCTGGCTGGCGCAGTTCGAAACCGGCTAGGGTTGGACTTGTTTGCGGAGGACGCATGGCAAATTCAAATGAGACCATGAGCGCTGCCGAAGGCACGGTGCAGATCGGCGGTCGGTCACTTTGTTACTTGCAGGTCGGCGATCCCAACGGTCCGCTCGTCATTCACAATCATGGCGGCCCTTCCAGTCGGCTCGAAGCGCAGGTCTTCGCCACTCATGCGCTCAATCTTGGTTTGAGATTCGTATGCGTGGACCGTCCAGGCCAGGGCAAATCGGATCCTCAACAAAACCGCACCTTCGCCGGTTGGGCAGCCGACCTGGAAGCAATTGCCAGCGCGCTTGAGGCTGATCGCTTCGCGGTCACCGGTTGGTCCGAAGGCGGCCCGTGGGCGCTCGCGGCGGCAGCGTATATCGATCCCGCAAGGCTGGTTCATGTCAGCAGCATCGCACCCGGATCCTATGGCGCGTTCGGGACCAATTGGGCGGCCAAGTATCTGTCCCAGGCCGACGCGATGGGCGGTTTCCTTGCATTGCATTTTCGGCCCGGCTTCCAGCTCATGTACGAGTTGATCGACATCGCCGCGACCCGGTTTCCGGAGCAGTACAAGAAAGGGCTACTGAAGGCGAGCTGTCCCGCCGATCTCGACGTACTTGCCGATGCGCATGTGTTGAACACCATGGCGGAGTCCGGACGCGAGTGCTTCCGGCAGGGCGCTGAAGGCCTCGTGGCCGACGCGCGGATGCTCTACCAGCAATGGCCGTTCGACATAGCGGCCATCCATCGGCCGGTCCATCTGTGGCAGGGCACCGCGGATACGTTTGTGCCCTACGCAGTGAACAAGCCGTTGGGTGAGCGCATGCCTGGGGCGATGTGGCACGAAGTCGCCGATGGCGGGCATTTCATCGCGATTTCTCACGCCGCCGAGGTATTGGCGATCGCCGGAAAGGATCTTGCGGCGACGGCGTGAGTCCGATCAACATCGAATAGATCTGGAAATCGTGTCCGCCGTCATCGGCTGCCCGGTCTCGGGATCCCGCACGCTGAACGATTCGAGATAGACCGGCTTGCCGTCCTGCTGGATCAGCAAGATCGAGCTGGGAATCTTGTTTGTCGCGATTTCGTTGCGAATGTAATCGCCAATACGATCAGGGGCCGCACGTGAGAACGTTGACGCTGCCGACGACGCCGGGGATTCGTGCGGCCAGCCGCCGAGGGCAAAAGCCGCGGCGATCACGACGGCGCGCAGTCCAGCCATCGCCTGGCGGGATTGTTGGAAGATGAAGAACGCTGGTATACTCTTTTTCGTCAAACTGAAATGTTCTCTCGGGGCCGCGTGCCATCAAACCTCAAGCTGGATCGTGACCTCCATCAGGCCAAAGTATGTCGAACAAAGTATTCAATTGCCTTCCTGTTGACCGGCAGGTTTTCACAATTGTCGGCGCCGCGACCACCGCGCCGCAATACGACGTTGAGCACCGCTTGCTCCTGATCTAGCCTAGGGCTGCGCGATGTCCCTCGATGCTCCCACTGCGTTGCGATCTGGTTTGCCGGTCCGGCCGGCCGGCGCTTCCCGCAAGAGCGCGCCGCTGGCGCTTTTCCTTGTTTCGATGAGCATCATTGTTGCGGTCTGGTACTGGCTGGCGAGCCCGGTGCTGCTGGATCATGCGCTGATCGATCCCGCGAAGAAGCTCGACTGCGTGTCCTACGCGCCGTTCCGGAACGGGCAGACGCCGTGGAATTCCGACATCATCATCAGCCCGGAGCAGATTGCGGAAGATCTCGGCCAGTTGGCCGGGATATCGAACTGCATCCGCACCTACTCGGTCGAGAACGGGCTCGACAAGGTGCCTCAGCTGGCGTCGAAGGTCGGGCTGAAAGTCATTCTCGGCATCTGGCTCGGACGCGACCGCGTGAAGAACGCAACGCTGATCGACACCGCGGTATCGCTGGCCAAGGATTATCAGGGGACCGTGACCTCCGTCATCGTCGGCAGCGAGGTGCTGCTCCGCGGCGAAATGACGGTGGCAGACCTTCGCGAAATCCTCCGCTCCGTCAGGTCGCGTATCACGACGCGGATAACCTACGCCGATTCCTGGGATTACTGGCTGCGTTACCGCGAGATGGCGGCCGACGTCGATTTCGTGACGGTCCACATGTTGCCGTTCTGGGAAGATGAGCCGATCCGAGCCGAAAACGCGGCGGCACATGTCATCGATATCTACCACAAGGTCGCGCAGGCTTTTTCCGGCAAGGAAATCCTGATCGGGGAGGCGGGTTGGCCGAGCAAGGGACGCATGCGGGAGGTCTCGCTGCCGTCACGCATCAATCAGGCTCGCTTCGTTTCCGAACTGCTCGACCGGGCGGAGCGGGAAAAAATCCGCGTCAATGTGTTTGAGGCCTACGACGAATCATGGAAGCGCCAGTGGGAAGGCACGGTCGGCGCCCATTGGGGCCTTCTCGACGGTGATAGCCGTCAGATCAAGCACGCGCACGGAGCGGCCGTCAGCAATTATCCGTTCTGGAAGCTGCAACTGGGAGCTGGCCTTGCTTTCGGCATTTGTGTTTTTGCCGTTGCATTGTTGACGCTTTGGCGTCGGCCGACGGCGACAGGATCGGCGCCGTGGCTGGCGG
Source organism: Bradyrhizobium sp. AUGA SZCCT0222 (assembly GCF_018130205.1). Lineage (NCBI taxonomy): Bacteria > Pseudomonadati > Pseudomonadota > Alphaproteobacteria > Hyphomicrobiales > Nitrobacteraceae > Bradyrhizobium > Bradyrhizobium sp. AUGA SZCCT0222. Next base: position 33,701 of record NZ_JAFCLX010000004.1, on the reverse strand, counting down.
TGTCGGCGTGCGCGACGATGGGCGGAATCCTGCTGGGGCTCGGCGCCGAAAAGGCCTTTTATGAAAACTATGGCATCGCCGGGCTGTTGAACCAGGGATGGCTTCTGACCGCGGCCATCACGCTGCCGCTGCTGTGCGCCAACGCGTTGATGGAAGGACGGCCGTTGCCGTCGTTCCGGGAATTGCTCGGCCCGCGCGAAGGCTGGCCCTCATCATGGCCTGCGCTGGTCCTGGGCGTTGTGCTGATGGTCACCACGCTGATCACCGTAGAGGTCGCGCTCGGCCTCGTGTTCGATCCGCGTTCGCGGGATTTCCCGTTTGCCAGCGTGACCATGGCGGCTGTGCCGGTCTGGACGGTGGCGCTGCTCTGCCGTCGAAAGTCGGACGTCGGCGTCACCGCCGAGGCTATGTTCGCTGGGCTGCTCGTGGCGGCTGCGCTTTTCCTCTTTTTCAATGAGGGTGTTCACAACTGGCAATCGCTGTGGACCGCAGCGGCGTTCGTCCTGTTTGGCGCCGCGCTGTCGCCGCCGCGCTTCGTTGCCGTGTGGAGCGTGCTCCCGAACATGCCGTTCGTCTTCCGGAAGACGCTCCGCAAGCAACAACTCGCCGTACAACCGATCGCCGTCGCTTCCCTGCCGCCGCCTAAACCGCAGGCCGCTACCGCCGGCGGCTTCGTTGCGGCGACGTCAAAGGTCGAATGCGACAAATAGCTGTGTGCTGAACAGGGCTCTGGTCCGGGAACGAACGTATGTGGTCGAACCAATTTTCCCGGCGCCGTTTGGGCAAGCTTGCAGGATGGGCGGCGCTCGGCCTGTCGACGGGATCGGTCAAGTCAGCCGATGCCCAAAGCAGTTCCAGCGGCCAGAAATCCATCGCGGCCTTTCCCGCTGATTTTAGATGGGGCACCGCGACCTCCTCCTATCAGATCGAAGGCGCCGTCAACGAGGACGGTCGAGGGCCGTCGATCTGGGATCGTTTTGCGCACACGCCCGGAAAAATTGTCGATCACAGCACGGGCGACGTCGCTGACGACCACTTTCATCGCTACAAGGACGACGTCCAATTGATGAAGGCGCTGGGGACGAAGACCTATCGCTTCTCGATTGCATGGCCTCGCGTTTTCCCGGAAGGAACGGGCACGCCGAATCCAAAAGGCCTCGACTTCTACAACCGGTTGCTCGACGAGCTCCTGGCAAACGGCATCGAACCGTTTGCCACGCTGTATCATTGGGACTTGCCGCAGGCGCTGCAAGACCGCTTCGGCGGCTGGATGTCGCGCGACACTTCGAAAGCCTTTGCAGATTACTCGGGCTATGTCGCCGAGCGCCTGAGTGATCGCGTCAAGCATATCTTCACGATCAACGAATGTTCGAGGCTGGTTCATCTCGGCCATGGCCTTGGCCTCGACGCGCCGGGCCTGAAACTGTCGCTAGGCGAACAGAACCAGGTTCGTCACCACGTTGCCCTCGGACACGGCCTTGCCGTGCAGGCGATCCGGGCGCACGCCAAGGCCGGAACCAAAATCGGCCTCGCCGAGAACATGGTCAACTGCATCCCCGCGATCGAGACGCCGGCGAATATCCGCGCCGCCGAGATCGCGGTACGCGAGCTCAATGCCGGCTACCTGACCGCAATCCTCGAGGGAAAATTCACCGACGCCTATCTGGCGCAGCCCGACGCCCCGAAACATACCGCCGACGATCTCAGCATCATTTCGTCGCCGATCGATTTCGTAGGGCTGAATGTCTACACGCCCGATCATTACGTGCTGGCCGCGGACAATGCGCGCGGCTACACGCTGGCGCCGTTTCCGGCATCGTTCCCGCATATGGATGCGTCGTGGCTGAGGATCGGGCCGGAGGCGCTGTATTGGGCGCCGCGTCACGCAGCGAAGATTTGGGGCGTGAAGTCGATCTACATCACCGAGAACGGGACGTCGTCGACCGATCAGCCGGCCGCGGACGGCAACATCTATGACGTCGACCGGGTCATGTATCTGCGCAACTATCTGTTCCATCTGCAGCGCGCGACGTCGGAGGGCGTCCCGGTGGCCGGCTACTTCCTGTGGAGCCTGATCGACAATTTCGAATGGATGGACGGCTACCAGAAACGCTTCGGCATCTACCATGTCGACTTCAACACCCAGCGCCGCACGCCGAAACTAAGTGCGTCGTTCTATCGGGAGGTTATCAGGCAGAACGCGGTGGTGTGAGGTGGCCGCGTGTGGTTGTCGCTGTCGTCCCGGCGAAGGCCGGGACCCATACCGCGTGATCCTTCCGTGAAAGCGACGGCGTCAGATATCTTCTAAAACAACGACCGCCGCGGAGTATGGGCCCCGGCTCAAGGCCGGGGCGACGAATCAAAACATCTCGAAATATTCGCGATGCTCCCATTCCGAGACCTCGGCCTGGAAGCGTTCGATCTCGGCGTTCTTGATGTGGACGTAATAGTCGACGAACTCTTTTCCGAACGCTTGACGGAAAAACGGATCGTCGCTGAGCGCGGTCACTGCTTCGCGCAGCGTCTTCGGCAACAGCGCCGCCTTGGTCTCATAGGGCGTGTCGGCTGACGGGCCAGGATCGAGCTTGCGGTCGACGCCATCGAGCCCTGAGAGAATCTGCGAGGCCATGTAGAGATAGGGATTGGCGGCGGGTTCGCCGATGCGATTTTCCAGACGTGTCGCAGCATCATTGGGGCCGCCGAGCACGCGGATCATGACGCCGCGGTTGTCGCGGCCCCAAATCGCCCGGTCCGGCGCCAGCGAATAGGTGCGATAGCGCTTGTAGCCGTTGATGGTCGGCGTTGTGAACACGGCGGAGGCGCGGGCGTGGACCAGCAATCCGGCGAGATAGTTGCGGGCAAACGGGCTGAGCACCTCGTCGCCTTCGGTGGTCATGAAGGCGTTCGCGCCGCTGGCGCGCGACACGATGGATTGGTGCAGGTGCCAGCCGGACGCGAATACGTTCGGCAGTTTGGGCCGGCACATGAAGGTGGCGTGAAAGCCGTGGCGCCGGGCGACCTGTTTTACGGCGCTGCGAAACAGCACCATGTTGTCGGCGGGCGTCAGGCCCCTGGTCGGCGCGAACGTAAACTCGCACTGGCTCGGGCCGAACTCGACCTCGACCGATCGCAGCGGAAGGCCGAGCGCCAGCACGTCGCGCCGGATGATTTCCAGCACCGGCTCCATCTGGTCGTAGCGCTGCTCGGTCAGGTATTGATAGCCGTGCGACAGCAGGCTCACCGACGGTGGCTGACCCGGCTGCCCGGCATCCTCCGGCGCCATGTGCGCGTCTTCGAGCTTGAAGATGTGAAACTCGACCTCCAGCCCGGCCACAAAATCGTAGCCGCGCTGGCCGAGTTGATCGAGCACGCCGCGATAGAGATGCCTTGTGGCGAACGGAACCGGGCGGCCATCGCTGAAATAGATGTCGCACAGCAGCCAGCCGGTCGTCGGCGCCCAGGGCAGCACGCGGAACGTGGTCGGGTCGGCCACCATCAGCACGTCGGCAGCACCTTCCATCTCGCGCATGCCAAAACCGCCGCCGGACGTGAACACCGGAAACACCGTGCGGTGCGAGGTGTCCTTGGCGAGCATGGTCGTGGTGATCGAGCAGCCGCTCTCCAGCGAGGCCAGCGCCTCGCTTGCGACCAGCGTCTTGCCGCGCAGGATGCCGTGCTGGTCCGGGAACGACAGCCGGATGACTTCGAGTTTTTGTTCCTCGACAATGCGGCGCAGGCGGCTTGCCGCCTCCTTCTGCTCCGCCGACCACAGGCCGTGACGCTCCACGAAACTCAACGCGTCACTCCATTCGTTGCCGTCGTTCCGGGATGGTCCGAAAGGACCAGACCCGGAACCTCGAGATTCCGGGTTCGACGCTTCGCGTCGCCCCGGAATGACAATGCCTCAAACATCACTCAGCCGCCGTCAGATGCCGGATCTTGTCCGATATCTCGCCCGGCACCGGCGCGGCCCATGGCGCGCCGCGGCGGCGTTTGACGTCGACTTCCATCCAGTAGATTTCCCAGCCCCGGGTCGGCCCGATGCCGTCCATGGTGGCCGGACCCTGGATGCTGCGCGCGCGGGACGGGTCGAGAAACATGAACGGCTTCTCGCCGCCGGAGACCTTTTCGATCTCCTGCCGCAGCAGGCGGCGATATTGCACGATCGCCTTGTCTGAGGTGCCGAGATGTTCGTTGGTGCGATCCTGGATCGCGCCCATTGACTCCACCGCCCACTGGTCGTGCACGTTGATGTCGGCGCCCATGCCGGTATAGGTCTCGGTCGCCTGCTCGTGCGGATCGAATCCGTAATCGTTCGATCTGTTCTTGCGCGATTTATAATCGGGCAATTCATAGAGTTCGAGGCGCTGGTCGCGCATCTTTTTCTTGTCGACCGGCGTCGTGTAGGAAGTGAAGATCGCGAACCAGTAGCAGTTCTCGTCGTCGACCGGCACATGCCACTGCGTGATCGTCATCTCCTGGCTCATCGGGATGACGAAGCCGTGCGGGAACAGCTGGTTGGTGACGCGCACATGGGTGCGCTCCTCGTCGATCTCGCGCAGTGCGATCAGCCGCAGGCCATATTCGGTATGCTCGACATTGATGATCGGGTTGTCGTATTCGCGCAGGATTTTGGTCATCGGCATGTCTGACCCGGCGGACGCGCCGCGGAACTGCTTGCCGTAGGAAGCCGAAGTATCCTCATCCTCGAAGAAGCGATGCAGGAACGAGGCGTGCGCCGGATCGATGCCGACTTCGAGCGCCTGCAGCCAGTTGCAATTGATGTGGCCCTTGAATGCGAACGTATGGCTGTCGGGCGCGATGAAGCAGTCGATCTCCGGAAATGCCGGCGGCTCGCCTTCGCCGAGATAAGCCCAGAGGATGCCGCTCTTTTCCATCACGGGATAGGAGCGCTGCTTGATGCCCTTGCACAGGTTCGAGCCCTTCGGCTCCGCCGGCGTTTCGATGCACTGGCCCGATGTGTCGAACAGCCAGCCATGGAACGCGCAGCGCAGGCCGCCATGTTCGAGCCGGCCGAAAGCGAGGTCTGCGCCGCGATGGGCGCAATGGCGGTCGATCAGGCCGTAGCGGTCGTTCTCGTCGCGGAACAGCACGAGGTTCTCGCCGAGCAGCTTGACGGCTTTGACCGGCCGCGGGCCCTGTAGCTCGTCGACCAGTGCGGCCGGTTGCCAGTACATCCGCATCAGTTTCCCGCAGGGGTCCTTTGCCCCGGTGCGGGTGATCAGGTCGTTCGCTTCCTGGCTCATCATGGCGTTCGGCCCTTTCGTCGGAGGCAGTTTGTTCGCCTATTGAACGAATGGGCGAATTATGCCATGACTGGAGAGGACGGCAAGCACAATTTTGAACGCTTCCAATCGGAAGGGCCAATGCCAAAGCTGAAACGCGCCGAGGGCGAAGAGCGCGCCACCGATTTTGTCGAGAGTCTCGACCGCGGCATCCGCCTGCTCCAGGTGTTCGGCACGATCGGGGGCCCGGCGACGTTGAGCGATCTGGCGCGCGCCGCCGATTTGCCGCGCGCCACCGCCCGCCGCATCCTGTTCACGCTCGAGCACGGCGGCTTCGTCACGTCAGACGGCAAACTGTTCACGCTGACGCCGCGCGTACTGACCCTCGCAGCCTCCTATCTGCAATCGAGCCAGGTGGTGACGGTGCTGCAACCGGTGCTCGACCGGATCGCGCTGGCCGCGCAGGAAATAAGCTCGCTCGCGGTGCTCGATGGCGACGAGGTCGTTTTCATCGCGCGCGGCAGTCCGACGCGGGTGTTCTCCGCCGGCCTCGACATCGGCTACCGCCTGCCGGCGTTCTGCACCTCGGTCGGCCGCGTCATGCTCGGCCAGTTCGATGATGGCGATCTCACGGCGCGGCTCGCCGCCATGCGGCGCGAGCCGATGACGCCACACACGGTGACCGATCCAAAACGATTGCTCGCTTGCGTGCGCGGCGATCGCGAACAGGGCTATTCGCTGGTCGATCGCGAGGCCGAGCCGCATTTCCGTTCGATCTCGGTGCCGGTGCGCCGCTACGACGACGTGATCGTCGGCGCCATCAACATGGGCGCGCATGTCGACCGCGTCTCGACGAACGAGATGATCGAGCGGTTTTTGCCGCTGCTGAAAGAGGGCGCGGAGTCGGTCAAGTCGATGTTGTTGTGAGTCCGTAGGGTGGGTGGAGCGCAGCGATACCCACCAGCTATTGACGCCGCACATCAACGAAGGTGATGGGTTTCGTGGAGTTTGTCATCGGGCGCGCATTCGCGCGACCCGGTGGCTCCACCCATCCTACAACCGCATGGCTGAATTTTTCTGCCCCATGCCATGAACGCGATCCCCTCCGGCCTGCACGAAGTCGATGCAGATGCCGTGAGAAATGAAATGAGCAATCCCGACTGGGCTGTCCGTATCGTCGCCGTTCCCCCCGGCGAAGCCCCGCTATGGGTGCGCCAGAAATGGGTCGGCCTCGATTTGCCGGTCATCCGCTATGCGGTGCATCGAAAACTTCTCGCCTTCGGCGTTCTGTCGCGGCCGCATTCATGGCCGGCGCAATGGGCGGCCGTGTCTCGCGGGCAGGCGGAGCTGATCGCGGGCTATGCGGTGGAGGCGGCGCCGGCCGTCGGCATTCTCGCCAAAGCGAGTCCGGAAGCCGCCGCATGGTGGCGCGAGAACACGCCGCATCTGATCGCGCCGAAGCGCTACCTCGTGTTTCACGAAGAAGTCTGCCGGATTGCCGACATCTGATGGGATGCTAAATCCGCTTGAGCGCGGCGGCGATCATTTCGAACTTGGCGACGATCTGCGGTGTCACCAGATAGCGAAGCGTGCCGGCAACCGACAGGCTGACGACGATCGCGACGATCGTGTACTGCGCCGTCAACACCGCCAGTATCGCGCGAAGCGGGCGCGGCCGGCTCCTCGGCATCTTCGCGGCGGTGCGGATGGAAGCGTCGTCTTCAAGGGTACTCATGCGATTTCATCCTGTATGGCGGCTGAGCGGATCGCATCAGTGTTCGGATCGCAGCTGATCGAGCCGCGACTGTAGTTGCCGGTTCGCCCGTTGGCTGGCGCGCAGCTTGCGCGCCCAGTTCAGCTCAACGACGCCTCCCGCCTCGCTTGCGCCTGAAAACACCAGGCCCGCGGCGAACCGATCGCGCCAGACCAGGCGCGCCAGGCAGGAAATCCCCTTGCGTTCGATTTCGAAATCCACCTCGTCGGGCACGAGGGCGGCATTCTCAAATTCGATCCTGGCCCCGAACTGGCTGAAGTTGCGCACGATGCAGGCGAGCGTCGAAGAGCGGGCGTTGAACGCGACCCTTCCGCCGTAATAGACGCGGTTTCTCGGCAGTTTGCGGCGCTCGGACATGATCTGTATTCCATACGTTTAACGCTTTGGTAACACTATTAGAGGGTGTGTTTCCGCATGGAACTGTTGCGGTGGTTAACCGCGGCCGTGGTTAATGGCGCCGTTCTTTCGCGAGCGGTGCACGAAGACACTGCGCCTGTCAGCCCCGCGCGAACATCCGCGCTTCATCGTGCAGCACCGGCGCCACCGCATCGACCAGCCGCGCCGCGGCGTCGTTGACGTTGAGCCCCGCGGTATCCACCACGGCCGACGCGCGGGCGTAGAGCGGTTCGCGGCTGATCAGAATGGTGCGCAGTTCGGCCATCGCGGAGCGATCATCCGCCATCGGGCGCAGGTCGCCCTGGCCGCGCACCCGCGCCATGTGTTCTTCGGGCTTCGCCTTCAGCCAGATCGTGTAGAACGACGACAGGATCAGGTCGAACGTCAGTGGTTCGGAGACGATGCCGCCGCCGGTTGCCAGCACCATCAGTTCCTTGCGCGCCAGCAATTGCCCGAGGGCTGCCTGCTCCATGCGCCGAAAGCCCTCCTGGCCGTAGAGCGCGATGATCTCGGCGACGGACAATCCGTTCTGCGCCTCGATCTCCTTGTTGAGCTCGACGAAGCTCCAGCCGATCTTCTTCGCCAGCATCTTGCCGAGCGTCGATTTGCCGGCGCCACGCAGGCCGATCAGGGCGATGCCCGAGAACGACATCTTGCGATGCGCCGCCGTACTGCCGCCCGCGAGCACATCCTTGGCCTGCGCGATCTGCGCGGATGTCGCCTTGCGCACGAGGTCGCGGATGACAGCCCAGTCGGGCACAGGCTCGGTGGAGGGAATGAGATCTTCCAGATGCGCGCCCATCGCGTTCGACACCCGGCGCAACAGCACGATCGAGACGTTGCCCTTGCCGCTTTCGAGCTGGGCGATATAGCGTTCGGAAATGCCGGAAACTTTCGCGAGCACCTTTCGCGACATGCCGCGCAACGCCCGCATGGTGCGCACGCGCTGGCCGAGCTGCTCAAGAAAGCCGGTTTCGGGATCGCTGGTTTCGGACATTTCCCTTGGGTAGCCCTTAGCTCGCCCTGGCTGCAAATCAGCGCGTTTCGGAAACATAATGCCGATGAGGATTGACAGCAAGCGCGCCCGGTGGTCTTTATATGAATTATAATTCTTAAAATTGGGGAGAAGCGTCTTGAGCGGCACGTCCGGTTCCTACAATGCGGTGACCTGGCTGCTTGATCGCAATGTCGACGAGGGCCGCGGCGCCAAGCTCGCCTTCACCGATACGGTCTCCGAACTCAGCTATGGCGATCTGCAGCGGCAAAGCTGCCGCGTCGCCAACATGCTGCGCCGGCTCGGCGTCCGCCGCGAAGAGCGCGTCGCGATGATCATGCTCGACACGGTCGATTTTCCCTGCGTGTTCCTGGGCGCGATCCGCGCCGGCATCGTGCCGGTGCCGCTCAACACGCTGCTGACGGCGGATCAATATGCCTATGTGCTGGCGGATTGCCGCGCGCGGGTGCTGTTCGTTTCCGAGGCGCTGCTGCCGGTCGTGAAAGACATCGTCGGGCGGATGCCGGACCTCGAACATGTCGTGGTGGCTGGCAAGGAGGCGCACGGCCACAAGAAGCTTGCCGACGAACTCGCGCGCGAAAGCGACGCGTTTGCGACCGCGGCGACGCATCCCGATGAGCCCGCATTCTGGCTCTATTCCTCGGGCTCCACCGGCATGCCCAAGGGCGTGCGCCACCTGCATTCCAATCTCGCCGCGACCGCGGAAACCTACGCCAAACAAGTGCTCGGCATTCGCGAGGACGACGTCGGCCTGTCGGCGGCAAAGCTGTTTTTTGCCTACGGCCTCGGCAACGCGCTGACCTTTCCGATGTCGGTCGGCGCGTCAACGGTGCTGAATTCCGATCGTCCGACGCCGGCGGCGATGTTCGCGCTGATGAACAAATACGACCCCAGCATCTTCTTCGGCGTGCCGACATTGTTCGCGGCGATGCTCAACGACGAGACGCTGAAGGACACGGGAGCCGGCAAGCGGCTTCGTGTCTGCACCTCGGCGGGCGAGGCGCTGCCGGAATCGGTCGGCAATGCCTGGAAGGCACGGTTCGGCGTCGATATTCTCGACGGCGTCGGCTCCACCGAGCTCTTGCACATCTTTCTGTCCAACGCGCCCGGCGACATCAAATACGGCTCGTCCGGCCGCCCCGTGCCGGGCTACCGGGTGCGGCTGGTCAATGAAGCGGGCAGCGACGTGCCGGATGGCGAGGTCGGCGAATTGCTGGTCGATGCGCCCTCGGCCGGCGAAGGCTACTGGAACCAGCGCAGCAAGAGCCGGCAGACGTTTGAAGGCCACTGGACCCGCACCGGCGACAAATACATCCGCGACGCCGACGGGCGCTACACGTTCTGCGGCCGCAGCGACGACATGTTCAAGGTATCCGGCATCTGGGTGTCGCCGTTCGAGGTCGAGAGCGCGCTGATCACCCATCCCGCGGTACTGGAAGCCGCCGTGGTGCCCGAGGCCGATCCGGAAGGCCTGCTGAAGCCAAAAGCCTTCGTGGTGCTGCGCGCCGATACCAAAACCGACGGCCTGCATGACGCGCTGAAGGAGCACGTCAAGCAGAAGATCGGGCCGTGGAAATATCCGCGCTGGATCGATGTGGTGGAAAGTTTGCCGAAGACGGCGACGGGAAAAATCCAGCGGTTCAAGCTGCGGGATGGTGCGCCATAAACAAGCGTCGTCCCGGCCTAGTGCGCAATTGCGCACGGGCGCCGGGACCCATACGCCGCGGCAGGCATTGTTGAGCACTGGTCGACGCCTTCATTCAGCAACAGATGACCGGGATTATGGGTCCCGGCCTTCGCCGGGACGACACCCATAAGGACTGCGACCTCTGGATCATATTATGCAAACACTCTCCCCCACTGGCTTCCTCACCATCGGCGCGTCCGATCTCGAATACCGCATGATCGGTCCCGCACCTGCGGACGCGCCGACCATCGTGATGCTGCATGAAGGCCTCGGCTCGGCCGGCCTGTGGGGTGACTTCCCGGACAAGCTTCAGGCTGCGACCGGCGCCGGTGTCTTTGCTTACTCGCGCGCGGGCTACGGCGCATCGACGCCGGTGAAACTGCCGCGTGCCGTCGACTACATGCACAGCGAAGCGCTCGACGTGCTGCCGAAACTGCTCGACGCAATCGGCTTTCGCCGCGGGCTGCTCGTCGGGCATTCCGACGGCGCCTCGATCGCGGCGATCTATACCGGTGCGCATCAGGATCACCGCGTCGAAGGCGTCGTGATGATCGCGCCGCATTTCATCGTCGAGGACATCTCGGTGGCGTCCATCGCGAAGATCAAGGCCGCCTATGAGACCTCGGACCTGAAGGCAAAGCTGGCGCGCTGGCACAAGGATGTCGACAACGCCTTCCATGGCTGGAACGGCGCCTGGCTCGATCCGGCCTTCCGCAACTGGGACATTTCCGAATACCTCGCCTATATCCGCGTGCCCGTCGCGATCCTGCAGGGTCGGGATGACGAGTATGGGACAATGCGCCAGATCGAGATCGCCCAGGAAGAGTGCTATTGTCCTGTTGATGTGACCGTGATCCCGGGGGCGGGACACCAGCCGCATCGGGAAGCGCCGGGGGCGACGCTGGATGCGGTCCAGGAATTCGCAAACGCGGTGTTGCGTGTTGACGGCTCGCAGGGACGGGCCGCGTAAGCTATTTTTCCGTGCACTGTTTGGGATTGTCGGTCGTCGGGTCATGTCCCGATGACCACGCCGCCGCTGGCCGCAGGCAACCTTCCGTTGCCGCGATGGGCCTATGTGCCGGGCGAGGCTGTTGAGGCCGACGCCGACTACGAAACGCTGGCGCAGGTCACCGCACTCGTGCCGTCGCGGTTCGGCGGCCATGTGCCGGCGCGGCATCCGGCGCTACGTTATGCGCTGCGGCTCAACGACCACGGCTATTTCTGGGAGTCGCAGGAGATCCTTGAGGCGGTGTGGGCCGCCGCACCGCAAGGCGGCCGCGAGCGAATCCTGCTGCGCGCCTGCATCCAGATCGCGACCGCGAATTTGCGCCTGCGTATGCAGAAGCCGCACGCCGCCGCAAGGTTGCTTGGGGAAGCGCTCGCCGAACTCAAGGCGCTCGGCATGCGCAACGCCGGCGGCGACGGCTTCGCCGACGGCTTTCCGGTCGCGGCGTTGGGCGAACTTATCAAGTCCAAACTGGCCCGGCCACAGCTTGCCAAGGCCGATTGGGTGGCCTTTGGCTCTGTGAGCCGAACATGAAACAAAATGCATGTTCCGACGTTTTAGACTAGACCTGATCAAAAACATGCATTATTGTGCATGTCAGGTAAGGCTAACAAAAGCGTCAGGGTGGCCCAATGGCTGGCGAAGATCGCGTCCTCGCAGGCGGTGCAAAGTACATCGATTTCCAGACTGATCCGTCGCGCTACCGGCATTGGAAGCTCGATGTGGCTGGTGACGTCGCGACGCTGACCATGGACGTCGACGAGAACGCCGGCCTGTTCGAAGGCTATCAGTTAAAACTCAATTCCTACGATCTCGGCGTCGACATCGAACTCGCCGATGCCGTGCAGCGGCTGCGCTTCGAGCATCCGGAAGTAAAAGTCGTGCTGATGCGCTCGGGCAAGAACCGCGTGTTCTGCGCCGGCGCCAATATCCGCATGCTGGCGGGCGCTACCCACGCCCACAAGGTCAATTTTTGCAAATTCACCAACGAAACCCGCAACGGTCTGGAAGACTCTTCCGAGAATTCCGGGCAGCGGTTCATTACCGTCGTCAACGGCACGGCGGCCGGCGGCGGCTATGAGCTGGCGCTTGCGACCGATCACATCATGCTCGCCGATGACGGCTCGGCCGCGGTGTCGCTGCCGGAAGTGCCGCTGCTCGCCGTGCTGCCGGGTACCGGCGGTCTGACGCGCGTGGTCGACAAGCGCAAGGTGCGCCGCGATCACGCCGATTATTTCTGCACCATCGAGGAAGGCATCAAGGGCAAGCGCGCCGTGCAATGGCGCCTGGTCGACGAGATCGTGCCGAACAGCAAGCTGGAGGCCAAGGTCGCCGACCGCGCCAAGGAATTCGCCGCCGCCTCCAGGCGCAACGGCAATGGCAAGGGTCTCGCGCTGACGCCGCTCAAGCGCACCATCAATGAGGCCGGCATCCGCTACGGCTTTGTCAGCGTCGATATCGACCGCGCACAGCGCATCGCCACCATCTCGATCAAGGCGCCGGAAGAAGCCCCGCCCGCCGACATCGACGGCCTGATCGCGCAAGGCGCGTCGTTCTGGCCGCTGCAGGTCGCGCGCGAACTCGATGACGCGATCCTGCATCTGCGCATCAACGAGCTCGAGACCGCGATGCTGCTGTTCAAGTCGCATGGCGACCGCGCAGGCGTCGTCGCCTGCGACGCGTTCCTCGAGGCCAACAAGGCGCATTGGCTGGTCAACGAGATCAGGCAATACTGGAAGCGGGTGCTGAAACGCATCGACGTCACCTCGCGCACGCTGGTGACGCTGGTCGAGCCCGGCTCCTGCTTCGTCGGCACGCTGGCCGAACTCGTGTTCGCCGCCGACCGCTCCTACATGCTGATCGGCCAGAAGCAGGGCGACAACCGCGCCCCGCCGACCATCGAACTGACCGCGATGAATTTCGGGCCGTATCCCATGAGCCATGGCCTGACGCGGCTGCAGTCGCGCTTCCAGGCCGATCCGTCGGATCTCGAGCGCGCCGAGGCCACTATCGGTACCACGCTCGATGCGGAGGCGGCCGAAGAACTCGGCCTCGTCACCTTCGCGCTCGACGATATCGACTGGGATGACGAGGTGCGGGTGTTCCTGGAGGAACGCACCTCCTTCTCGCCCGACGGCCTTACCGGCATGGAAGCAAACTTGCGCTTCGTCGGACCTGAGACCATGGAATCGAAGATCTTCTCGCGCCTCACCGCGTGGCAGAACTGGATCTTCCAGCGCCCCAACGCCGTCGGCGAAGACGGCGCGCTGCGCCGCTACGGCACCGGCCAGAAGGCGCAATTCGATATGACGCGGGTGTAGACCAACCACAGACGTCATCCTGAGGTGCGAGCGTAAGCGAGCCTCGAAGGATGATTGAAAACAAAGAATGCCAGACAAGCATCCTTCGAGGCTCGCGCAAGTAGCGCTCGCACCTCAGGATGACGGCAGAGCAAGACGCGAGACCGACAAAGGGAGCACGCCATGAACTTCATGAACGTCGATTACTCAACCAAGATTCCCAACAACGTGAATCTCAGTGAAGATCGCCAGGTGCTCAAGGCGCTCGAAGGCTGGCATCCCGGCTACATGGATTGGTGGAGCGACATGGGGCCGGAAGGCTTCCAGCAATCATTGGTCTACCTGCGCACCGCCTATTCGGTCGATCCGCGCGGCTGGGCCAAGTTCGATTACGTCAAGATGCCGGAATATCGCTGGGGCATTCTCCTTGCTCCCCAGGAGGAAAATCGCGTCATTCCGTTCGGCGAGAACTTTGGCAAGCCGGCCTGGCAGGAAGTCCCGGGCGAACACCGCGCCACGCTGCGCCGCCTGATCGTGATCCAGGGCGACACCGAGCCGGCCTCGGTCGAACAGCAGCGCCATCTCGGCAAGACCGCGCCCTCGCTGTACGACCTGCGCAATTTGTTCCAGGTCAATGTCGAAGAGGGGCGCCATCTCTGGGCGATGGTCTATCTCTTGCAAAAGTATTTCGGCCGCGACGGCCGCGAAGAGGCCGATGATTTGTTGCGCCGCCGCTCCGGCGACGCGGATAGCCCACGCATGCTCGGGGCCTTCAACGAGGCGACGCCGGACTGGCTGTCGTTCTTCATGTTCACCTACTTCACCGACCGCGACGGCAAGATGCAGCTGCACTCGCTGGCGCAGTCCGGCTTCGATCCGCTGTCGCGCACCTGCCGCTTCATGCTGACCGAAGAGGCGCACCACATGTTCGTCGGCGAGACTGGCATCAGCCGCGTCGTGCAGCGCACCTGCGAGGCGATGAAGGCGGCCGGCATCACCGATCCCACCGATATCGCAAAAGTCCGCGCGCTCGGCGTGATCGATCTGCCGACCATCCAGAAGAAGCTGCATTTGCATTACTCGCTGTCACTGGATCTGTTCGGCTCGGAAGTCTCCACCAACGCCGCGAATGCCTTCAACGCCGGCATCAAGGGCCGCTACAAGGAAACCCAGATCGACGACGACCATCAGCTGAAGAACGCCACCTATCCGGTGCTGAAGCTGATCGACGGCGTGATCAAGCGCGTCGACGAGCCGGCGCTGACCGCGCTCAACATGCGCCTGCGCGACGACTACACGCAGGATTGTGCCAAGGGCATGCTGCGCTGGAACAAGATCATCTCGCTCGCCGGCTACCAGTACAAGCTGACGCTGCCCGACGTCGCGTTCCACCGCCATATCGGCGAGTTCAAGGACATCAACGCGACCCCGGAAGGCGTGTTGATCGACGCCGCCACCTGGAACGCGCGCAAGAACGATTGGCTGCCGTCGTCGGACGATGGCGACTTCATCGCCTCGCTGATGACGCCGGTCACGGAAGCCGGCACCTACGCCTCCTGGATTTCGCCGCCCAAGGTCGGCATCGACAACAAGCCCGGCGATTTCGAGTACGTGAAAATCGAGACGTGATCTCTCTGTCGTCCCGGCCTTGAGCCGGGACCCATACGCCGCGGCAGCTATGATGAGAGGCGCTGTTCGACGACTTGCTTTCAACCACTAACTTCTGTGGTTATGGGTCCCGGCTCAAGGCCGGGACGACACCATTTTTGCCGGTCCTCGCGTGCGCAGTAACTACTACCCCGCGATTTCCAGTCCCGCATTCGCGTACACCACGCCGCCATCGACCGCGATGGTGTTGCCGACGACATAATCGCCGGCGCGCGAGGCGAGATAGATCGCAATTCCCGCCATATCCTCGTCGGTTCCGATCCGCTTCGCCGGAATGCGCTTCGCGACGTCGTCGGCGTGATCGCGTGCGGCCTTGTTCATGTCCGACTTGAAGGCGCCCGGCGCGATCGCGGTGACGTTGATATTGTCCTTGACCAGTTTGGTCGCCATGCGCCGTGTCAGATGGATCACCGCGGCCTTGCTCGCGGCGTAGGAATAGGTCTCCGTCGGGTTGACGAAGATGCCATCCACCGAAGCGATGTTGATGACCTTGGCGGGCCGTTCGTGCGAGGCCGCCGCGCGCAGCGGTTTCGCCAGCGCCTTGGTCAGGAAGAACAGCGACTTGACGTTGAGGTCCATGACCTTGTCCCAGCCGCTCTCCGGGAATTCATCGAACTCCGCGCCCCAGGCGGCGCCGGCATTGTTGACGAGGATGTCGAGCTTCGGCTCGAGCTTGATCATCTCGGCTGCCAGCCTGTCGCAACCTTCGACCGTCGAAATATCGATCGGCAGCGCGATGCACTCGCCGTCATAGGCCGCGGTGAGCTCTTTCGCGGTCGCCTCGCAGGGACCGGCCTTGCGCGCGGTGATGTAGACCTTCGCAGCTCCCTGCGCGAGAAACCCGGCCGCGATCATCTTGCCGATCCCGCGCGATCCGCCCGTCACCAGCGCGACGCGGCCTTTCAGTGAAAACAGATCCTTGAACATGCGTTCCTCCTTTGCTTTGCCAGCGGTTTTGAGCGCGAGGGGAGGGCGAGTCAAGGAAGTCCACTCCTGTCGTCCCTGCGAACGCAGGGACCCATAACCACAGGAGCCGATTGTAGGGGAAGGTAACTGCTCCATCGCTCAGCCGATGGGCCGCGGCGTATGGGTCCCTGCTTTCGCAGGGACGACGATCAAGCCGCGTCGATGCGCCGAAAACCGTTCCACATCGCGGTGGCGGCGCCGGAGGTCAGCACCGGGATGATGCGCTCGTCCTGGTAATTTCCGTTGAGCGAGACCCGCTGCAGCGCGGTCAAATGACCGGCGCTTTCCGGGAAGATCATGCCCGGCCGGGTCGTCACCGCGGTCTTGAAGCCAGCCGCCTTGGCGAGTGTGAACTCCCGCTGCCCGGCGGCGATCTTGTCGCCATAGGGATAGGCAAGATGCAGCACCGGGCGTTGCAGCGCCGCCTCGATCCGCATCCGGCTGGTGGCGATTTCGAAACTGGCGGTCGCCTCGATCTGCTTGGCCAGATTGCAATGCGTGATTGTATGCGCGCCGATGGTCACGAGCGGTTCGTCGGCAAACGCCTTCAACTCGTCCCAGGACATGCAGAGGTCGCGGGCGATCTTGGTCTCGTCCACATCATAGCGGGTGCATAGCGTGGAGATTTCGCGTTGCACGTCGAGCTCGCCCGGCAGGCTACGCAGCCACTCGTGCAGCCGGTCGAAGGCGAGCTGCTTGGCAACCGGCGTCGAGGCATCGAGGCGGGTAACTACGCCGCCGATCGGCACCTCGATCGAGGAAGCCTTGGCGAGCGCCAGCTCCATTGCAACCCACCACAACCGGCCGGTGCCTTCGGCGAAATCGCTGGTGACGTAGACTGTCATGGGTGCGTCGAATTCACGCATCACGGGCAACGCGAAATCGCGGTTGTCGCGATAACCGTCGTCAAAGGTGAAGCAGGCGAAGCGCCGCGCGAAATTGCCTTGGGAGAGCCGCGCATGCGCCTCGTCCATGGTAACCAGGTCGACGTTGAGGGACCGCAGATGCGCGAGCACCGCGCGCAGGAATTCCGGTTCGACCTCGAGATGATAATTGGGCTGGAATTCCACGTCGCGGCGCGGGCGCACATGGTGCAGCATGAAAATTGCGCCGATACCTGCGAAGATTGGTCGCAGCAGATAGTGCGCACCCGAGAAGTAAAGCGCCTCCAGTCCGGCGCGGATAACGGTGTTGCGGAGCGTTTTCATCAGGACTTGCCGCCTGTTTCATTATGTTTCGAACTTAGCGGCAGACCGTTGAATAAACGGTTAGCTGGGCAAATATCCGCACCCCGACGCTTCTGTGTTATTTCGGGTTTGACAGCCCCGCAAGGGTTTGTTTTCTCTCTGTTCCCGGCGCCGCCGATTTGAAGTCCCTACACGGGCTCCGCGAATTCGATTAGGGACTTCAAATCGACAAGCGGCACCGGAATTTGTTGTTTTGCTAGTGCCCCTCTTGTTTCCGAAGTTCGTATCAAGGGTGCCGCGACAGCGGACGAACTTCGGAAACGGGCACTAGCCCTTTAGGAACTCGAATGCACGGACTTTTCAGGTGGAGTGGCAAATGGTGGCCGGGTGTGATTCCGTTCGTCATCCTTTGGGCTCTCGCCGCCTGGACCAGCACCGCACCGCTGGAAGCCGACCTGGCGCAACGTTCTACCACAGCGCTCAAGGATACCGTCCTCGACAAAAGGCGAATAGCGGTTGCGGGCCGCGACGTGTCGTTTGCGGCCGAAGCATTCTCGGAAGAGGGCCGGCTGAGCGCGGTTGCGTCGGTGGAAGCGGTGCCGGGCGTGCGGCTGGTTAACGACGAAACCCGCCTCGTTCCCGAAGCCAAGCCGTTCGTGTGGTCGGCTGAACGCGACGTCGTCCGGGTGACGCTGGGCGGCAGTTCGCCGCTGCCTTCGAGCAAGAGCAAGCTCATGGAAGCCGCGCGCGCGATGCTCGGTGGCGTCGAAGTCTCCGACCGGATGAATCTGGCGCGCGGAGCGCCGCAGCGCTTCGACAATGCCGCGCTGCTGTTGCTCGACCAGATCGCTAAACTGAAGGACGGAAAGATCACGCTGTCGGACAACAAGGTCACGCTGTCGGGGATGGCGCGTGAACTTGGCGGCCGGGAAGCCATCGCCGCCGCGCTGAAAAATCTCCCGGAGGGCTATTCGGTCGCGGCCAACGACGTCAAGGCGCCGCCCTACATCTTCCAGGCCTACAAGGATCCGGTCGCGGTGACGCTGACGCTGACCGGCTATGTGCCGGACAACAACGCCCATGCGGCGCTGGTGGCGGCGGCGGGCCGCAAATTCTTCAGCGAGAAAGTCGTCGACAACCTGAAGGCGAGCATCGGCGCGCCATCAGGATTTGCCGCCGCCGTCGTGCCGGCGCTCGGCGCGCTGTCGCGGCTGTCGACCGGGACGCTCGTGGTCAGCGACCGCGAGGTGAAACTGTCGGGCGATGCGCTTTACGAGGCGGCCGCGACCCAGATCCGAGCCGGCCTTGGCAAGGAGTTTCCGCAGGGCTGGCAATTCAAGCCTGAAATCTCGGTCAAACCGACCGCGGCGCCGGTCGACCCCACGGTCTGCCAGCAGCTGTTTACCGACCTGCTCGGCAAGGCCAGGATCCGGTTCGAATCTGCCAAGGCCGACATCGTGGCTGACTCCGCCGGGCTGCTCGACCGGCTGATCGAGACCGCATTGCGCTGCCCGAACGCCAATATCGAGGTCGTTGGACATACCGATTCCGACGGCGAGGAACCCGCCAATCAGGCGCTCTCGGAGAAGCGCGCCCAGGCGGTCACCGAATACCTGGTCAAGGCCGGACTGCCCGCGAACCGTTTCACGTCGGTCGGCTATGGCAGCACACAGCCGATCGCCGGCAATGATACCGACCAGGGCAAGGCGCAGAACCGCCGCATCGATTTCGTGGTGAGGTAAGGATGGCCTATCTGACGACGTTCTTCTGGGGCTGGCTGTTGGGCTCGCTGCTGCTTGGGCTGGCGATGGGCTGGATTTCCATCGTTCAGCACGGCGAGGGCGTATCGAAAAACTGGAAGCGGTGGCTGGCGGCGTTGGCGGTCGTGCTGGTGGCGGCCGCGCTTTCGCGCGTGGTTCCCGGCCGGTTTGGCTATTGGCTCGACCTCGGACTGATCATGTTTGCGCTCTATCTTTGCGGCTGCGCGGTGGGGTCGTGGCTGCGGGCCTGGGTGGTCTCGCGCAGCGCGCCGGCGGCTTGAAACGCCCGGCATGACGCCTTCCAGCCCAAGGGATTGGTCAAGGGATTGGTCAAGGGATTGCCCAGGGGATTGCCCAAGGGACCCGGCCGGAGCCCGATTTGGGCGCGCAGAATGCAGCAAAACTGTGCATCCACTGTCATCAATTCCGCCTAATAGATTGAAGAACCGCGTTTTATTGTCGTTAGACGAATTCCACTCCGGCCCAAAACGCGCTACTGGAGTGCCTAGGGAGCAGCGGAGCGTCGGCGGAATTCGCACCGTTGCCGTCGTCGCGGGATCGCAATTCGAGGTCTAGATGCTGGAAGCAATACGCAGGGCGATTTCGTTTCTGCGCCAGAAGCAGGTCCTGCATAAGCTCGGGGTTGTGATCAGTATCGCGGTCATCGGAACCGCGTGCTACGTGCTCTATCACATGCTGCGCGGCATCGACTCCAACGAGGTGATCGAGGCCATCAAGAGCACCGAACCACGCCAGATCGTGCTGGCGGCGCTGTTCGTGGCGGCGGGTTACTTCACGCTGACCTTCTACGATCTGTTTGCGGTGCGGACGATCGGCCACACCCACGTCCCCTACCGCATCACCGCGCTGGCCGCCTTCACCTCCTATTCGATCGGCCACAATGTCGGCGCCAGCGTCTTCACCGGCGGCGCGGTGCGCTACCGGATCTATTCGGCTTGGGGGCTGAACGCGATCGACGTCGCCAAGATCTGCTTCTTGGCCGGGCTCACCTTCTGGCTCGGCAATGCCGCGGTGCTCGGACTGGGCATCGCCTATCACCCGGAAGCCGCGGCCTCGATCGATCAGTTGCCGGCCTGGCTCAACCGTGCCCTGGCGTTTGCGATTATCGCCGGCCTCGTCGGCTATGTGGTCTGGGTCTGGAGCCAGCCCCGCGGCGTCGGCCGTGGACCCTGGAGCGTGACGCTGCCGGGCGGGCCGCTGACGCTGCTGCAGATCGGCATCGGCATCGTCGACCTCGGGTTCTGCGCGCTGGCGATGTATATGCTGGTGCCGGACGAGTCCAATGTCGACTTTATCTTCGTCGCGGTCATCTTCGTCTCGGCGACGCTGCTGGGTTTCGCCAGCCATTCCCCTGGCGGGCTCGGCGTCTTCGATGCCGCCATGCTGGTCGGCCTCTCGCAGATGGACCGGGAGGATTTGCTGGCCGGGATGCTGCTGTTCCGGGTCCTCTATTATATTGCGCCTTTTGTCATATCTGTAATCTTGCTGACGCTTCGGGAGGTTATCCTGGGTGCGCGGTCGAAGCGCCTGCGCCAGTTGGCGCCTGGCCCCGACGCCGAGCCGAGACGTGAGGCCGTCTATGTGCGCGAGCGTGGAGACACCGGCGCCTGAAAGCGCGTAAAAGATGCAAAAGACAGAGGGAACAAAGCCAACAATGGCGATAGACGATTCCTCCTCTTCCTCCTCCTATTTTGCCCCATGGTCCGACCGGTTACGGCATTCGGCCATCATCCTGCTGGTTGCGGGCCTCGCTTTGTCGGTATTCGTTGCGACCGGCGAACTCGGGGTGGCGCGCGCAATTGCCGCCTTTATCTGCATTGCCGCCGCAGCCCTGGTGCCATGGCGGCTGCATGACGCGGCCACCTCGCGCGAAGACGTTCGCGGCGTCAATCCGGTCGAAGCCGCCGCCGTCAGCGCCGTCGTGGCCGGCATGCCGGATCCGGCCGTGCTGCTCGACCGCGCCGGCCGCGTGATCCATCTCAATGCGGCGGCAGCCCAGCTTGCCCCCGCTTTGCGCAAGAACGAGCTTGCCCAGTTCGCGCTTCGCTCGCCCGAAATCATCACCGCTTTGCGCGAGGCGATCGCGACCAGCGAGCCGCGCCGCGCGACCTATCTCGACCATGTGCCGGTCGACCGCTGGATGGAGCTGATCATCACGCCGGTGCCGGTGCCGACGCTGTTCGGCGGCACCGACAAATGCATGCTGATGACGTTCCACGATCAGACGCCGCTGCGCCGGGTCGAGGAGATGCGCGCCGATTTCGTCGCCAATGCCAGCCACGAACTGCGTACGCCGCTCGCCGCCCTGTCCGGCTTCATCGATACGCTGCAAGGGCCGGCCAAGGATGACGTCAAGGCACGCGAGCGCTTTCTCGGCATCATGCACGCGCAGGCGACGCGCATGGCGCGGCTGATCGACGATCTGCTGTCGCTGTCGCGGGTCGAATTGTCGGCGCATGTTCGGCCCGATACCTCGGTCGACATCGTGCCCATCATCCGCCAGGTCGCCGACGGGCTGGAGCCGCTGGCGCATGAACGCCAGGTCGCCATCGAGATCGATCTGCCTGAGCTGCCGGTGACGATCGCGGGCGATCGCGAGGAGCTGCTGCGGCTGTTCGAAAATCTGATCGAGAACGCGCTCAAATATGGCGCGTCCGGCGGCAAGGTCATCGTCTCGCTGGTGCATGCGAATTCCGCCGACGGCGCGCCTGAGGTCCGCGTGCTGGTGCGCGATTTCGGGCCCGGAATTGCCCCGGAACACCTGCCGCGGCTCACCGAGCGGTTCTACCGGGTCGATGTCGGCGACAGCCGGGCGCAGGGTGGAACCGGGCTCGGTTTATCCTTGGTGAAACATATTGTTAACCGCCATCGCGGCCGGCTTTTGATCGAAAGCGTGCCCAAAAACGGGGCCACTTTTACCGCCTGCTTTCCCCAGGCAAAACCCCCGGCAGGGGCTTAAACTCTAGCGATTTCAATTGCTTGAGGCTGTCATCCAACTGTCATCGAACCTTCGTAAAAGCTCTATTGACCGCACCTAAACGGATGCGGCGTGAGCGCGATCGGGCGTTAACAGGCGCTTCGCTCACCAGATGGAGACCAGCCATGAATTTCATCAAGACAATCGTCGCGGCAGGCCTCGTCGCCGCCTCGACCTCGGCGTTCGCCGCCGATATCACCGGCGCGGGCGCCACCTTCCCGTTCCCGGTCTATTCCAAGTGGGCCGATGCCTACAAAAAGGAGACCGGCAACGGTCTGAACTACCAGTCGATCGGCTCCGGCGCCGGCATCAAGCAGATCCTGGCCAAGACCGTGACCTTCGGCGCCACCGATGCGCCGCTGAAGGCTGAGGCCCTCGAAAAGGATGGCCTCGTGCAGTGGCCGATGGTGATGGGCGCGATCGTCCCCGTCGTGAACCTCGAAGGCATCAAGTCGGGCGAACTCGTGCTCTCGGGCGAAGTGCTTGGCGACATCTATCTCGGCAAGATCAAGAAGTGGGACGATCCCGCGATTGCCAAGCTCAATCCGAAGCTGAAGCTGCCGACCGACGCCATCACCGTGGTCCGCCGCTCCGACGGTTCGGGCACCACCTTCAACTTCACCGACTATCTGTCGAAGTCGAACGCCGAGTGGAAGGCCAAGGTCGGTCTCGGCACCGCGGTCGAATGGCCGACGGGCGTTGGCGCCAAGGGCAATGAAGGCGTTGCCGGCAACATCGGCCAGACCAAGAACGCGATCGGTTACGTCGAATACGCCTACGCCAAGCAGAACAAGCTGACCTATGCCGCGATGGTCAACAAGGCAGGCAAGACCGTGCAGCCGACGGTAGCCTCGTTCCAGGCTGCTGCGGCCAACGCCGACTGGGCGAAGGCGCCCGGCTACTACGTCATCCTCACCGACCAGCCCGGCGAAACCTCGTGGCCGATCACCGCCGCGACCTTCATCCTGATGCACAAGTCCGCGACCGATAAGGCCGCGTCCCAGGAAGCCATCAAGTTCTTCAAATGGTCGTTCGAGAAGGGCGGCAAGATGGCTGAGGAACTCGACTACATCCCGATGCCGGACTCCGTGGTCAAGCTGATCGAAAAGACCTGGACCGCCGAGATCAAGAGCTGAACTTAAGAACAAGAGCCGGGCCGCGTTCCGGCCCGGCGACAATGGGAGCGTGCTCCCACTCTGCCCAACCCGGGTCTTTCCGGGTTGGGTCTTTCCCTCCGGGCAGGAGGGCGAATACAGGCGGGTCTGGTTTGCCGAGTGACTTGGTCGACAAGGTCTTGGTCGACAGGGTCTTGGCCGACAGGGGTCTTGGTTCAAGAGTCCGGTGCAAAACCGGCGCCGGGTCCGGGGCAGTTGGGCTATACAGTACAGGGGATTGGCGTGGCAGACATGGCCGTTCAGAGCGACGTGATGGAAGCTGCAGGACCTTACGATCGCGCCAGGGCCCTCAGCGCCTTCAAGCTTGGTGACGTTACCTTCTATTGGCTCACGCGCGCCTGCGCGATCTCGGTGCTGCTCATTCTCGGCGGCATCATCTTATCGCTGATCGTGGGCGCCTGGCCTGCGATCAGGGAATACGGCTTCTCGTTCCTGTTCACCTCGCGCTGGGCGCCATCAGCCGATCCGCCGGTGCTGGGCGCGCTCGGGCCGATCTACGGCACGCTGATCACCTCCGTGATCGCGATGATGATCGCCATTCCGGTCGGTATCGGCATTGCGGTGTTCCTGACCGAGATCTGTCCGATCTGGCTGCGCCGTCCGATCGGGCTCGCGGTCGAACTGCTCGCCGGCATTCCCTCGATCATCTACGGCATGTGGGGCTTCTTCGTGCTGGGCCCGTTTTTGGCCAACTCGTTCCAGCCGTTCATGATCAGCATCTTCGACGGCGTCCCGGTTCTCGGCACCATCTTCGCAGGTCCCCCGTCCTATCTCAGCCTGTTCAACGCCGCGCTGATCCTTGCGATCATGGTGCTGCCCTTCATCACCTCGATCTCGGTCGACGTCTTCAAGACGGTGCCGCCGGTGCTGAAGGAAGCCGCCTACGGCGTCGGCTGCACCACCTGGGAAGTCGTCCGCAACGTGGTGATCCCCTACACAAGGGTCGGCGTGATCGGCGGCGTGATGCTGGCGCTCGGCCGCGCGCTCGGCGAAACCATGGCGGTCACCTTCATCATCGGCAATTCGTTCAAGATCTCGTCCTCGATCTTCGCGCCGGGCACCACGATCTCGGCGGCGATCGCTAGCGAATTCGCCGAGAGCGACGGCCTGCATCAGTCCGGCCTGATCCTGCTCGGCCTGCTGTTGTTCGTGCTGACGTTCTTCGTCTTGTCGGCCGCCCGGCTGATGCTGATGCGGCTGGAAAAGAAGGCGGGGAACTGAGCCATGAACCCGATTTACGCCTCCCGCCGCCGCAACGACATCATCATCCGGGGCCTCTGCGTCGGCGCCGCCTTGTTCGGCGTGACCTGGCTCGCGCTGATCCTGTTCACGCTGTTCTATAACGGCCTGGCCGGCCTCAACCTGGCCGTCTTCACCCAGGACACGCCGCCGCCCGGCTCGACCGATGGCGGCCTCCGCAACGCCATCATCGGCTCGATCATCATGACTGTGATCGGGGTCGGCATCGGCGCGCCGCTCGGCATGCTGGCCGGAACCTATCTGGCCGAATACGGCAAGCATGACCGGCTCACCTCGGTGATCCGTTTCATCAACGACATCCTGCTCAGCGCGCCCTCGATCATCATCGGCCTGTTCGTCTACGGCGCCATCGTGGTGCCGATGGGCGGCTTCTCGGCCTTTGCCGGCTGTCTGGCGCTGGCCGTGATCGTGATCCCCGTGGTGGTCCGCACCACCGAGGACATGCTCGGCCTGGTGCCCAATCCGCTGCGTGAAGCGGCGTCCGCGCTCGGCCTGCCGCGCTCGCTGGTGATCAAGCGGATCGCCTATCGCGCCGCGCGAAGTGGCCTCATCACCGGCGTGCTGCTCGCCACCGCCCGCGTCGCCGGCGAAACCGCGCCGCTGCTGTTCACCGCGCTGTCGAACCAGTTCTTCAGCCTCGACCTCACCAAGACGATGGCGAACCTGCCGGTCACCATCAACAACTTCGTGCAGAGCCCCTACGAATACTGGAAGCAGCTCGCCTGGAGCGGGGCGCTGCTCATCACCCTGACCGTACTCGCCCTGAATATTGGCGCGCGCATCCTTGGCGCCGAGAGGACCGCAAAATGACCGAAGTTTCTGTATCCATGAGTGCCGTCAACGCGGGCGTTCCCCACGTGGCGCTGCCCGACGCGCCGCCGAAAGTGACCGCGCGCGGCCTGAACTTCTACTATGGCGAGCACCATGCGCTGAAGAACATCAACCTCACGCTCGGCACCCACCGCGTCACCGCCTTCATCGGGCCGTCCGGCTGCGGCAAGTCCACGCTGCTGCGGATCTTCAACCGGATGTACGACCTCTATCCGGGCCAGAAGGCGACCGGGCAATTGATGCTCGACCAGACCAACATCCTCGACCCCAAGCTCGATCTCAATCTGCTGCGCGCCCGGGTCGGCATGGTGTTCCAGAAGCCGACGCCGTTTCCGATGACGATCTACGAAAACATCGCCTTCGGCATCCGCCTCTATGAGAAGATATCGAAATCCGAGATGGACGGCCGCGTCGAAAAGGCGTTGCGTGGCGGTGCGCTGTGGAACGAGGTCAAGGACAAGCTGAATGCATCGGGCCTCAGCCTGTCCGGCGGCCAGCAGCAGCGGCTCTGCATCGCGCGCACCGTGGCGGTGCGCCCTGAAGTGATCCTGTTCGACGAGCCCTGCTCGGCGCTGGACCCGATTTCGACCGCCAAGGTCGAGGAATTGATCACAGAATTGGCGGAGGACTACACCATCGCCATCGTGACCCATAACATGCAGCAGGCGGCGCGCGTCTCGGACAAGACCGCCTTCATGTATCTCGGTGAACTGGTCGAATTCGACGACACCAACAAGATTTTCACCTCGCCGGGCGATCGACGCACCCAGGATTACATTACCGGCCGGTTCGGCTAAGCGCACATCGCGAGGAGAAGACAATGGCTTCAGAGCATACCGCGAAGGCGTTCGACAGCGATCTTCAGGAATTGACCCGCCTGGTCGCCGAAATGGGCGGCCTTGCCGAACGCATGATCACCGAATCCGTCGATGCCTTGATCCGGCGCGATGTTGCGCTGGGAAAACGCGTCGTCGCCTCCGACGCCGAGATCGACCGCCTGCAGCACCTGATCGAGGAACGCGCGGTGCTGACGATTGCCCGCCGCCAGCCGATGGCCATCGACCTGCGCGAGATCGTCGGCGCCATGCGGGTGGCCACCGATCTGGAACGGATCGGCGACCTCGCCAAGAACATGGGCAAGCGCGTCGCGGCGCTGGAGAACGATTTCCAGCCGCTGAAACTGATCCGCGGTCTTGAACACATGACCGATCTGGTGCAGTCGCAGGTCAAGTCCGTGCTCGACGCCTACGCGTCGCACGACCTGCCGGCGGCGATGGCGGTCTGGAAGGGCGACGAGGAAGTCGACGCCATCTGCACTTCGCTGTTCCGCGAACTCCTGACCTACATGATGGAAGATCCGCGCAACATCTCGTTCTGTATCCATCTGATGTTCTGCGCCAAGAACATCGAGCGGATCGGCGACCATGCCACCAACATCGCCGAGACCGTGTTCTACATGATCGAAGGCCAGCAGATCCTCGACAAGCGCCCGAAGGGCGACATGACGAATTTCGCCACGACTGTGCCGGGAAACTAGTTACTGAACTGACAGCGGAACGAGAGACGTTTTTCGCGTATCGACAGCGCGTCAAAACACAAGAGGCTTACATAGATGAACGCACGCATTCTGGTGGTTGAAGACGAGGAAGCGCTCACCACGCTTCTGCGCTACAACCTCGATGCCGAAGGCTATGAGGTCGAAACCGTCGCCCGCGGTGACGACGCCGATACACGGCTGAAGGAGCGGGTGCCCGACCTGATCGTGCTGGACTGGATGCTGCCGGGCCTGTCCGGCATCGAACTGTGCCGTCGCTTAAGGGCACGGCCGGAGACCAAGGCGCTGCCGATCATCATGCTGACCGCGCGCGGCGAGGAAAGCGAACGGGTGCGGGGGCTGGCGACCGGCGCCGACGACTACATCGTAAAACCCTTTTCGGTGCCGGAGCTGCTGGCGAGGGTGAAGGGCCTGCTCAGGCGGGCGAGCCCGGAGCGGCTCGCCACCGTGCTGACCTATGGCGATATCGAACTCGACCGCGAGAAGCGCCGCGTCGCGCGCTCGGGCCGTCCGATCGATCTCGGGCCCACCGAATATCGCCTGCTGGAGTTCTTCCTGGAACATCCCGGCCGCGTGTTCAGCCGCGAGCAACTGCTCGACAGCGTCTGGGGCCGCGACATCTACATCGACGAGCGTACCGTCGACGTCCATATCGGCCGCCTGCGCAAACTGCTCAACCCCGGCCGCGAACAGGACCCGATCCGCACCGTGCGCGGCGCCGGCTACGCGCTGGATGATCGGTTCGCGAAGGTGGAGTAGGACGCGTAAGGCGCGGCAAAATCCGCTGTCGTCCCGGCCTTGAGCCGGGACCCATAACCACTGATGTCAATTTTTGAAATGAGCTGGAGCTCCAGCCGGGCATAACCACGAACGCCTGTGGTTATGGGTCCCGGCCTTCGCCGGGACGACATCTGTGAGCGCAGCTCTTACCTGGTCGGCTTCGGCGCCGGGCGGCGGCGATCGGAGGCCGGCTGATAGGCGATGCGCGAGTGATGCGCGCAATAGGGCAGGCTGCTGAGCGCCTTGCCGCCGCAGAAAAAGAATTCCGAGCTGGAGGGATCGCCGATCGGCCAGTGGCAGGTGGCCTCGTTCAATTCGAGCAGCGTCAGCCGCTGGCTCATCGGCACCACATTGTCGTAGGCGACCGGATCCGGCTCCATCTCCACCTCGAAGGCGTGGGCCAGCGCGGTGTTGCCGCGCGACACCGGGCGCGCCACCCGCATCATCTGCTGGGCGGGGCGCGCCTTGCGCTGACGCGGCGCGGCCGAGGAGGGGCTCTTGGCACGGCCGGAAAGACCCAGCCGGTGCACTTTGCCGATCACTGCATTTCGCGTCACATTTCCAAGTTCCGCGGCGATCTGGCTGGCGGAAAGTCCGCCCTCCCAGAGCTTTTTAAGCTGCTCGACGCGCTCGTCGGACCAGGTCAATACCGTCATCGCATTCTTCCCTTCGCACAGAGCCGGCCAAACCGGGGGCAGCGCTGGCGATGCCAATTCTCAAAAATCCCAGCGGGCAGAATCCCTTAGCCCTCGCCGGGCGCAAAAAAGCCGCCCGAACGTTTACGCCTTACAAAATGGACTCTAGGGGTCAGTACTTCCGCACGAGATGTCGTACCCGACAGCCCAGACGCTACAATATGGCGGGACTCTGGCGCAAGAGTCCGCGTCCGCGCGTCCACATGTTCCGGTACTTATGCATTGCAATTGGCGTTTTCCACGGCACCGGAATGCTACGGATTGCTTTATCCTGCACCGCAGGGAAGCGGTTTTTAGGCGTGTTGACACGGTCCAAAGCCAGCATAGAATGCTTGCTACGTGCCGCCCCGAAAAGGCGGCACGTTTTGTTTTCGCAAGACCGGCTGTGCCGCGTTCGCGCCAATGCACGCTATGTGGCCGGTCTCTAACCGTCAGTGATAGCCATGACCAACAGCGCCCCGTCGCATCTGCTTCCCGTATTCGCGAGAGTCGATCTCGGTTTCGAACGCGGCGAAGGCGCGTGGCT
The DNA here is from genome assembly GCF_018130205.1 of Bradyrhizobium sp. AUGA SZCCT0222. Taxonomy (NCBI): domain Bacteria; kingdom Pseudomonadati; phylum Pseudomonadota; class Alphaproteobacteria; order Hyphomicrobiales; family Nitrobacteraceae; genus Bradyrhizobium; species Bradyrhizobium sp. AUGA SZCCT0222. Next base: position 4,876 of record NZ_JAFCLX010000004.1, on the reverse strand, counting down.
GATCTCGACGTCAGGCGAGCGCTATCTCGACTTCACCTCGGGTGTGGCGGTGAATGCGCTCGGCCACTGCCATCCGCATCTGGTCGCGGCCTTGCAGGAGCAGGCCACCAAGCTTTGGCACATGTCGAACCTGTTCCGGAGCCCGGACGGCGACAAGCTTGCAGCAAGGCTGTGCGAGCAGAGCTTTGCCGATCTGGTGTTCTTCTGTAATTCCGGCGCGGAAGCGATGGAATGCGCGATCAAGGTCGCGCGCCGCTATCACGCCGCCAAGGGACATCCGGAGCGCTATCGCCTCGTCACCTTCGAGGGCGCGTTCCACGGCCGCACGCTGGGCACGCTGGCGGCTACGGGATCTGCCAAATATCTGGAAGGTTTCGGTCCGCCGCTGGACGGCTTCGACCAGGTCGCGCATGGCGATCTCGAAGCGGTCAAGAAGGCGATCGGGCCAGAGACTGCCGCCATCCTGATCGAGCCGGTGCAGGGCGAGGGCGGTGTCCGCAGCGCGCCGCATGCGTTCTACAAGGCGCTCCGCCAATTGTGCGACGACAAGGGCCTGCTGCTGATTTTCGACGAGGTGCAGACCGGCATGGGCCGCACCGGCGATCTGTTTGCCTATAAGCGCCTTGGCGTCACCCCCGACATCATGTCGCTGGCAAAAGCGCTCGGCGGCGGCTTTCCGATCGGCGCCTGCCTTGCCACGGCAGAGGCGGCGTCCGGCATGACGCCGGGCTCGCACGGCTCGACCTTCGGCGGCAATCCGCTTGCGATCGCTTCCGCCAACGCGGTGCTCGACGTGATGCTCAAACCCGGCTTCTTCGACCACGTGCAGAAAGTGTCGCTGCTCTTGAAACAGAAGCTCGCTTCCGTGGTCGATCGCTATCCTGCCGTGCTGGCGGAAGTGCGCGGCGAAGGGCTGCTGATCGGCGTCAAGGCCGTGGTGCCCTCGGGCGATCTCGTCGCCGCGCTGCGCGACCAGAAGCTGCTGACGGTCGGCGCCGGCGACAATGTCGTGCGCTTCCTCGCGCCCCTGATCGTTTCCGAATCCGAGATCGAGCAATCCGTCCAAAGCCTCGAACGCGCCTGCATCGCGCTGTCAGGCGACAAGAAGAAGGCGGCGGGGTGATGAGCAAGTCCCTACGTCACTTTCTCGATATCAGCGAGCTGCCGCCGAAGGAATTGCGCAACATGCTGGACCTGAGCGTCGCCATGAAGGCGAAGCTGAAGGCGCATGAGACGCCCAGAAAGCCGCTCGAGGGCAAGACGCTGGCGATGATCTTCGAACGGCCGTCGACCCGCACCCGGGTCTCGTTCGACGTCGGCATGCGCCAGCTCGGCGGCGAAGCCATCATGCTGACCGGTGCGGAAATGCAGCTCGGCCGCGGCGAAACCATCGCCGATACCGCGCGCGTGCTGTCGCGTTACGTCGATGCGATCATGATCCGCATCCTCAACCACGATGCGCTGCTGGAGCTCGCCGCCAACGCCACTGTGCCCGTCATCAACGGCCTCACCCGGCGCTCGCATCCCTGCCAGGTGATGGCTGACCTGATGACGTTCGAGGAGCATCGCGGTTCGATCGAGGGCCGCACCGTGGCCTGGACCGGCGATGACAACAACGTGCTGGCGTCATGGGCGCATGCGGCAGAGCGTTTGAAGTTCAAACTGAACGTGGCCACCCCGCCGCAGCTCGCGCCGAACAAGGCGATGAAGGACTGGATCAAGGCGACGCAGGCGCCGATCGTGCTCGGCAACGACCCGGAAGCCGCCGTCGCCGGCGCCGACTGCGTCGTGACCGACACCTGGGTGTCGATGGGCGACAAGGACGGCGAGCATCGCCACAACGTGCTCAAGCCCTACCAGGTCAACGCCCAGCTGATGTCGCTGGCCAAGCCCGACGCGCTGTTCATGCACTGCCTGCCGGCTCATCGCGGTGAGGAGGTCACCGACGAGGTGATCGACGGCCCGCAATCGGTGGTGTTCGACGAAGCCGAAAACCGCCTGCATGCGCAAAAGGGCATTCTGGCCTGGTGTTTTAACGAAGTGGCGTAGAGGCCCCAATGTAGCTGTCGTCCCGGCGAAGGCCGGGACCCATACGCCGCGGCCCCGATTGTTGAAAACGGAAGACAACGGCCAGCGTGCAACAACTGCCGCCGGTGGCTATGGGTCCCGGCCTTCGCCGGGACGACGTAATACCCCTTCCGATTCCTGTCCCCCGACCCCAGATAAAGCGCCATGACTCAATCCCCCGACATCAAAATCACGCCCTCAGCGCCGATCCGCGCGCCATCGGCGGTTCCCATCGACGATGCGGCGCTGCCGTTCGAGGTCAACGCGCTCGACCTGCGCGGACGGCTGACCCGGCTCGGCCCGGCGCTCGACGACATCCTGACCAAGCACGATTACCCGGCCCCGGTCTGCAAGCTGCTCGGCGAGGCCATTGTGCTGGCGACGCTGCTCGGCTCGTCGCTGAAGTTCGACGGCCGCTTCATCCTGCAGACCCAGACCGACGGCCCGGTGTCGTTTCTGATCGTTGATTTCCAGCTGCCGGATCGGTTGCGCGCCTATGCGCGCTTCGATGCGACGCGGCTGAAGGAGGGCCAAGATTCCGGTGCGCTGCTCGGCAACGGTCACCTGGCGATGACCATCGACCAGGGCGCGGACATGAGCCGCTATCAAGGCCTGGTGGCGCTGGAAGGCGGCAATCTCGAAGATGCCGCGCATGAATATTTCCTGCGCTCCGAGCAGATCCCGACCCGCGTGCGCCTTGCGGTCGGCGAGGAATGGCGCGGCAGCGGCGACGGTCCGAAACACCGCTGGCGCGCCGGCGGCATGCTGCTGCAATTCCTGCCCCAGGCGCCGGAGCGGGCGCGGCAGGCCGACCTCGATCCCGGCGATGCGCCGGAAGGCGCCGTGACGCATGCAGTGGCCGAAGACGACGCCTGGGTCGAAGGCCAGTCGCTGATCTCGACCGTCGAGGATGTCGAACTGCTCGATCCGGATTTGTCGGGCGAGCGCTTGTTGTATCGCCTGTTCCACGAACGCGGCGTGCGCGTGTTCACGCCGCTGCCGCTGCGCGCGCAATGCTCCTGCTCGCGCGACGCGGTGTCATCGATGCTGAAAAGCTTCCAGCCGCAGGACCGCGCCGAAATGGTCAAGGACGGCAAGGTGGTGGTGACCTGCGAGTTCTGCTCGTCGGTCTATGAGTTCACGCCGGATGAAGCGGGTGTGGAATAGGGTGCGGTCAGGGCGTGCCCAATTTGTCCGTGGTGTTCCTGATCCAATAAGGCGTGCTTAGCTTCTCGATGGTCTCCCTGATCCAGCGGTAATGCGCCGACAGGGCGACGGCCCTGGTGCGGTCGGGTCTTGCGCCGACCATGAGCGCGACGACGCTGTGCATGCCGCGATAAGCAAAAACGGGGCCGCCGGAATCGCCGGGGCGGGCTCCGGACGCATCCGCGCCGGCGCGGACAAGTGTCACCCAATCTCTCTCTGCGCTTGAAACCCGCAGCAACACCATTCGCAGCACCGCCGCGGTATCCCTGTCCGAGTTCTGTCCGTATCCCGCGGCGATCAAATTGTCGCCCTCGTTGAGGCTGCGAGGATTGACCACTACTGGCAGGAAACGATCGGGCAGGGGTTTCTCGAGTTTGACGATTGCAAGGTCGGGTGAGCCGCTCTCCGTAGCCCTGTAGAGGGGGTGCTGGATGGTCTCGATGACGGCACTCAGCGCTGACGGCGCGAGGGTCTGGTAACCTCCTCCGGTATTGCCGCGGATATGCAGATTCGACTTTCCCTCCACGCAGTGCGCGGCGGTCAAGACGATGTCCTGGGCCAGCACCACGCCGCTGCATCGGCCTTTCGCACTTGCGACGACCACGGTGTAGCGTTGCACCGTGCGATCGGCGAGATCGGCGCCGACGAGTGCGTTGGCCTCGCCGCAGGACAGTGCCAGGATTGGAAGCGCCAGATTGATCGCATGGATGGCTCTGAGCACGGACAGTATCCTTCAGCGGAATGAACCCCAGACAGCCCACGAATATGTCCAAAGATGGAACGGGCGGGTGTGGAATAGCGAGAAGGCCCTCTCGACGCGATGCAATTAGTACGTGTAAATATCCCCGCCATCATCGAATGGGCTGGGGAATTGAACGATGCGAATTATACTGATGTTTGTTGCATTGCTGTTGTCGATTGGGTCGGCCCACGCCGGTAAGGTGGTCGCGTCCGGCAGGCCGCTGCAGCTTTATTGGGCCGTTGCCACCAATCCGGACTGTACGTCGGCCGGGACTGTCGTACTGCGCGTCGCGCAAGCGCCCGCCCACGGTCGCGTCTCGATCCAGCATGCCGGAGTATTTCCGAGCTTTTCGTCGATCAATCCCCGTAGCGCGTGCAACCGGCGGCGCGTGCCCGGCGTGAAGGCGACCTACGTCTCGCAACGCGGCTATCTCGGCTCTGACCTTGTGGTGCTGCAGGCGCTTTTTCCCAACGGGCGCGGCGTCAACGTCACGATCCCCATCCGCGTGATGTAGCGCGGCCCGGAACGCGCCGAGAGCGAATTCTGCTCGTCGGTGTATGAATCCACGCCGGACGAGGCGAGCGTGAATTAGGCCACGGCTCTCCCCTCGTCATTGCGAGCGCAGCGAAGCAATCCATATTGGCCCCAAGCCGTGGCATGGATTGCTTCGCTGCGCTCGCAATGACGGAGCCTGCGACAAAACAACCCGACGGGCAAATCAGTTCTGATTTACGGAAATCGTGTCAAGCCCCGAAATAAAAAATATTTCTGTTTACCAGAATGGCAAATCAGGTGCATATATTCGCCCATCCCGTCCTACTCAGAAGGGCGTCGGCCGTCGTCACGGACGTTGGACGGGTT